>NZ_JBHTDH010000002.1:0-480173 GCF_042666555.1 Herbaspirillum sp. GCM10030257 | reverse complement strand
GCTCGACCAGGGCACCGATGGCACCGACCAGCAGCGGCGCGACGATCAACGCCGGCCAGAAACCGATCTTGATGCTGATCGCATAGGCGAAATACGCACCCAGCATGTAAAAGCTGGCGTGCGCAAAGTTCAGTACGCCCATCATGCTGAAAATCAGCGTGAGGCCGGAAGAAAGCATGAACAGCAGGAGCCCGTAGCTCAGACCGTTAAGCAAGGTAATTAAAGTAAACTCCACGAGGCAACCCCTATTTCAAATTCATGTACGACCGTACTTTTTTCGACGACAAAAAAGTGGCGTGTCATCAGCCGACACGCCACCGGGGAGTGAATTACAGCGGACGCTTCATCTGGCAGGACGTCGGTTGGGTAGCGACAAAGGCGTCAAGCTTGACGTCGGTCTTCCAGCCGTAGCCGGTATTTTCCTGGTCATACTTCACATCCTTGCCATTAACCTTGGTCCATGTAGCGATGTACAGAGGTTGCTGCAACTGGTGATCGCTCTTGCGCATTTCGACCTCGCCGTTGAGACTCTGTACCTTCATTCCTTCCATGGCCAACGCCACCTTGACCGGATCGGTCGACTTGGCTTCCTTTATTGCCTTCCCGACCATGGCCAGCCCGGTATAAGTTGCCATGGCGTAGTAGTCGTCGTTGTACTTCTGTTTGAAGCCCTCGACGATTTCCTTGCCAACAAACTTTTCATTGTTGACGTTCCAGTAGCCGACATATTTGACGCGATCAGCGCCTGCCGGTCCCATAGCCGTAGGCACGCCGGTAGTGCTGGCGTAATACGTGTAGAAATTAGCCTTGAGGTCGGCTTCCTTGGCGGCCTTGATGAGCAAAGCCAGGTCTGCGCCCCAGTTACCGGTAATGACCGTATCGGCACCGGATGCCTTTATCTTCGCGATGTATGGCGAGAAGTCCTTGACCTGACCGATCGGGTGCAGGTCGTCGCCGACGATTTCAACATCCGCGCGCTTGCGCTTCAGGTAGTCCTTTGCTGCGCGCGTTACCTGGTGCCCGAACGAATAGTTCTGGCCGATGATATAGACCTTCTTGATGTTCGGGTCCTTGGCCATGTACGTTGTCATGGCTTCCATCTTCTGGTCGGAATTGGCATCGAACCGGAAATGCCAGAAACTGCACTTGGAGTTGGTCAGGTCGGGATCGACCGCGGCGTAATTGAGGAAAAGTACTTCCTTGCCCGGGTTGCGTTCGTTGTGCTTGTTGACCGCATCGATGAGCGCGAGCGCTGCGCCGGAGCCGTTGCCCTGAATGATGTAACGGTAACCCTGATCGATAGCTGTCTTCAGTTGCGACAGCGATTCTTGCGGACTTGCCTTGTTATCGAAACCAACGATCTCAAAAGTATTGCCGCCCGCCCATTTCTGCGCGTTCGCCATTTCAGCGATGTATTGCCAGCTCTTGAGGATACCCTGTCCGACCGGTGCAAACGGTCCGGAAAGCGGGTCGATAAACGCCATCTTTACCGTCTCTGCATGTGCCGTAGCGGGACCGGCGAATGCAGCGGCCAATGAAAGCGGGATGATGAGGGATTTGAATTGGATAGCCATTTGTCTCTTCCTTTTTAGGTGTTTTGTGCTTACAGCATATCTATGGTTATACCCGGTGTAAAGCACCGTTATCAAAGGAGTTTAACTAGTGTCTGTCATGGCATTTCCCTTTCACGCGTGACTGGATTCTGGTGCAATTTTGGTGCATGAAACCGTTCTGGCATACGAGCGGGCGCATCCTGTTGAGGGGATGTGCACTGTCCTCGCATTCCGGCCGGTAAAGGATTACGTGGCCGGCACTTCGCGATAAGGTACTGCTCTGCAACTGGAACATTCGGACATTCGCCGCTCTGCGGCGAAATGCGGCATGGACCGCTTCGGTACCATGCCGCCGAGAAGTAATGCTTAGGAAGGACGTGCCGGGCGCTTCATCTGGCATGAATGCGGCTGGGTCGCAACGTAGGAGTCGATCTTCTGATCCATGCTCCAACCATAACCAGTGTTTTCCTGGTCGTATTTAACTTTCTTGCCGTCGACTTTTTCCCAAGTGGAAATGTAGAGTGGCTGCTGCAACTGGTGGTCTGCGGCGCGCATCTCGACATCGCCGTTGATGGCTTTGGTCTTCATGCCTTCCAGCGCGAATGCAACCTTGACCGGATCGGTGGAGTTAGTGTCCTTGGCCGCTTTGGAAACCATCTGCACGACGGTGTAGATGTCGCTCACGTAGAAATCGTCGTTGTACTTTTTCTTGAAGGCTTCGACGATATCCTTGCCTGAAAAGGTTTCGTTGTTCGGGATCCAGTAAGCAACTTGCTTGACCAGGCCGGCAACGGAGCCACCCATCGCAGTCGGCACACCCGACGTGCCACCGTAGTAAGTGTAGAACTTGGCGGTCAGGCCCGCATCCTTGGCAGCCTTGACCAGCAACGCGAGGTCGGCACCCCAGTTGCCTGTAATAACGGAATCCGCTCCGGAAGCCTTGATTTTGGCGACATAAGGGGCGAAATCCTTGACAGTCGCGATCGGGTGCAGGTCGTCACCGACGATCTGGACGTCAGGACGCTTACGCTTCAGATAGTCCTTCGCAGCGCGGGTAACCTGGTGGCCGTGCGCATAGTTCTGGCCGATGATGTAGACCTTCTTGATGCTCTGGTCTTTCGCCATGTAGGAAGTCAGGGCTTCCATCTTCATGTCCGAGTTGGCATCGAAACGGAAGTGCCAGAAGCTGCACTTGCTGTTGGTCAGGTCAGGGTCGATCGCCGAGTAATTCAGGAAGACGATTTCCTTGCCCGGGTTACGTTCATTGTGCTTGTTCACCGCGTCCACGAGCGCCAGCGCAACGCCCGAACCGTTACCCTGAGCGATGAAGCGATAACCCTGGTCGATGACTGTCTTGAGCTGGTTCAGCGATTCCTGCGGGCTGCCCTTGCCGTCAAATGCATTGACTTCCACAGTATGGTTGCCGGCCCACTTCTGCTGGTTGGCCATCTCTGCAAACATGCGGAAAGTGTTCAACTGGTTCTGCCCGATCGGGGCAAATGCGCCCGACATCGTTTCGATCATCGCGATCTTGATTACATCTGCATGGGACGCCGGGGCGGCGAACGCAGCAGCGACGGAAACGGCCATTACGAGGGGGCGAATCTTCTTCATCATATGTCTCTCATCCTTAAGTGGGTATGCTGTGTAAAACAACGGCCTTTCCGGCTTCTTGTTGTGTCAGTTGCAGATACGCAGGTCTATTCAAATGCTTATGCAGTGGGTAGCTTGTACTCCTTGAACTGTTCACGAATGCGGTTTTTCAGTACTTTGCCGGTGGCACCGATCGGCAAAGCATCGACGAATGTCACATCGTCAGGCGTCCACCATTTGGCAATCTTGCCGTCATAGAACTTGATCAGTTCTTCCTTGGTGACTTCGGCTCCTGGCTTCTTCACCACGACGAGCAGCGGCCGCTCGTCCCATTTCGGATGGAAAACACCGATACATGCAGCCTGCTGAACGGCGGGATGCGCCATCGCGATATTCTCAAGATCGATGGTACCGATCCATTCGCCGCCGGACTTGATGACGTCCTTGCTGCGGTCGGTAATCTGCATATAGCCATCGGCGTCGATGGTAGCCACGTCGCCAGTCGGGAACCAGCCGTCCTGCAAGACATCGCCACCCTCGCCCTTGAAATAACTGCTGATGATCCACGGTCCTTTCACCAGCAGGTTACCGTAAGTCTTGCCATCCCATGGCAGTTCCTTGCCATCGTCGCCAACAATCTTCATGTCGACGCCATAGATTGCATGGCCTTGCTTTTCGAGGACAGCCTGCTTCTTCTCTTCCGGCAGATCCATGTGGTGGCTCTGCAGCGTACCAGTCGTACCGAGCGGCGACATTTCCGTCATGCCCCATGCGTGCACCACTTCGACACCGTACTGGTGGCGGAAGGTTTTCATCATGGCAGGCGGACAGGCCGAACCGCCGATCACTGTACGTTTGAAAGTAGAAAACTTCAGATTATTTTGCCCGACATAGGTGAGAAGACCAAGCCAGACCGTCGGAACACCCGCCGAGAAAGTAACCTTCTCCTGCTCGAACAGTTCATAGACCGATTTACCGTCGAGTGCCGGTCCTGGGAACACCAGTTTGGCACCGGTAAGCGGCACGGAATACGGCAAGCCCCAGGCGTTGACGTGGAACATCGGGACCACGGGAAGCACCGAATCGCGTGCCGACACATTGAGCGCGTCGGGCATCGCCGAGGCGTAGGAATGCAGTACCGTGGAACGATGCGAGTACAGCGCACCTTTGGGATTGCCAGTCGTACCCGAGGTATAGCAAAGACTGGACGCCGAGTTTTCGTCAAACTGCGGCCATTCGTACTGATCCGAGTTATTCGCAATCAGTTCTTCGTAGCACATCAGGTTGGGAATCTTGGTTTCCGCCGGCATGCGATCCTTGTCGCCCATCATCACGAAGCCCTTGACCGTCTTGCAGTGGGCGGCAAAAGCTTCGACCAGCGGCAGGAAAGTCATATCGAAGAACAGATACTGGTCTTCGGCATGGTTCGCGATATAGGCGATCTGCTCGGGATGCAGGCGTGGATTGATGGTGTGCATGACTGCACCGGAACCGGAGATTGCGTAATACAACTCCAGGTGGCGATAACCGTTCCAGGCCAGTGTGGCCACCCGGTCACCCATCTTGACGCCGAGCCCTGTCAGGGCATTCGCCATTTGGCGAGCACGGCGGTGACAGTCACGATAGGTATAACGATGGATATCGCCTTCCACGCGTCGCGAAACAATCTCGTTGCTGCCGTAGTACCGGTCTGCGTGCTTGATAATACCGGAGATGAGCAAGGGCTGGCTCATCATCTGGCCCATTAATGGGCTCTTTGGATATTGCGACATCATGCCTCCTGCCTCGAAGTTAGAATTCTTATCCTAATTGAAGCATGATTTTTGAACGACCGTACTAAAATCGTCAACGACTTTCGATGATGCGCCGCACCAATGTCATGTAAGAGACTTTTTACGGGCTAACGGTCTTGTAAATCGTATTTTTGGGCCGAGCCATTACGCGGCGCAGCATTGGCTCAAAAAATTCGAGTGGCAAAGTGTCGTATTCCGGGTCGAAAGCCGGTGCATCGTATTTTTCGCAAAACTCAAGTGTGGCATCGTATAAGGCTTGTCCGGCGAACTGGTCGCGCAGATTGCGGTCCATGCCGAGGTGATGGAAAAAATAGTAGCCCTGGAAAATTCCATGCTTTTCGACTATGGCATGATTCTCTGGACTGACGAACGGTTTGAGGATGGCTGCGGCGATGTCCGGATGATTGAAGCTACCGAGGGTATCGCCGATGTCATGCAGCAATGCGCAAATGACGTATTCTTCATCCCTGCCATCGCGATGCGCACGCGTCGCAGTTTGCAGGCTATGCGTAAGACGATCCACTGGAAAGCCGCCGCAGTCGCCATCGAGTAGTCGCAGGTGCGCGAGAACCCGGTCGGGCAAGGCCGCCGAATACGATTTGAACTCTGCCCCAATGATTTTCCAGTCGTCCGCCGTGCTCTGCTGCATGTCACGAAAGGTCGCGCGCGTTTGTTCGGTTGTCTCCATCTGTTTTCTCTCAGTCAAATTGTTAGGCGTAGGGGTTAATCGCGGAAGGATGGATCGATACGATCCAGGCGCCGAAGCAATCCAGGCCATGCCAGCATGCCTCCCTGGGATTTGGTAACAGTGCGCGCTTGTTGCTGGGCGCCACTGATAATGCCTGGTGGGATCCCTATCAGTTCTCCCCCACCCGATTGCGCGCGGATCTGAATCATGCAGGCGGCTTCGAAGATATACATATTGACGAACGCATCCGCGATGGTCTTGCCAAGTGTCAGCAAACCATGGTTGCGCAGCATCAGGTAATTCTTGTTACCTAGATCGGCAACCAGGCGGGGCTTTTCCTCATCGTTGAGGGCAACGCCTTCGTAATCATGGTAAGCGAGGCTCGACAGGACAAAAATCGATTGCTGGGACAGTGGCAGCAAGCCATTCTTTTGAGCCGAAACGGCAACGCCATTGATACTGTGAACGTGTAATACACATTGTGCATCATGCCGTACTGCATGGATCGCCGAATGGATCGTAAAGCCGGCAGGATTGATCGGGAAAGGCGAGTCTTCAATTTTGTTGCCATGCAGGTCGATTTTCACCAACGACGATGCGGTGATCTCATCGAACATCATGCCGTAGGGATTAATCAGGAACTGATCTTCAGTACCCGGCACTCTTGCGGTAATGTGGGTAAAGATCAGGTCGCTCCAACCAAAGTCGGCAACAAGCCGATAACAGGCGGCGAGGTCAACACGGGTCTGCCATTCCTCTGGAGAAACACGATCTCTCAACGATGGAATAGTCAGTTTTTCTGGGGCGTTCATATGGTGTCTCCTCTTCTCTGTCAGAATAAAGGGTTGCCGCCAAAGGCAGGCCCTCGGTCTTGGTCTTGGCACAGAATCCAGTTCAGGGCCGGGTAGTAACCATGCCGAATGATGTGGCAACCACTGCGAATCAATGCAGTTATTGTCCGCAGTATCCCCATATCGCACGGCACAACACTGTCAACTTTTTAACATTCGACATGCATAATCGCGGTACCGACGACATCGACAAGGCCAGCGTGTTAAGGCGTTCATGGTTATCCGGCTTTCCGGACGACGTGATTGACGACGCTGCGGCATGTGCCGCCCTGCGCGCAGTGGAAGACGGCACACTGATTCATGCGCGTGGCGCGGAAGCAGACGGTTTTTATACGATCGCCAGCGGCGGCGTACGTTTCACCCGTGCCACCGTAGACGGGCATGCCACGACAATTGCCGTTCTCGATGCGCCGAATTGCTTTGGCGAGATTTCACTGTTTGATGGCCTCCCCCGTACCCATGACGGTCATGCGTCCGGGCCAACCGTTCTGTTATTCCATGCAAAGACCGACTTCAAGCGCTTGCTGTCACGTTATCCGGCGATCTACGAGCGCTTTGCCAAAGTGCTGAGCATGCGCCTGCGCGCGACCTTCGACCTGGTCGAGGAAGCAGCAATTGCACCACTGACCCAGCGCCTTGCACGTCGTCTGCTGGAGCTTGCTCATATCCATCCATCCCCGCTCAATGCGACCGTCGACGCGCAGGGACGCGAAGTTCCGCTGACGCAGGAAGAACTCGGCCACCTGCTGGGAAAATCGCGGCAAAGCATCTCCAAGCAGCTACATATCTGGGAACAAAACGGCTTGATAAAAACCAGATACGGACGCATATCGATTACTCAGCCGGAGGCATTGGCGTTGATTGCCTATCCGGATCAGGCCGAGACGCGCAGCCCGCGCAAGACAGCAGGCACGTCTTCCGGCTCCCACCCAATCAAGGAAGCTCCATGAATGCACCACAGGAAGGACCGTTGCCAGGCCAGCTACGCTATCGCGCTGTCGAATTGCCTTTTGAAAATTCTTTCGCCAGCCTGCCCCCGTCCTTCTATACACGCCTTCAGGCAACACCGGTTCCTGCGCCTTATCTGGTTGGAGCAAGCGCATCGGCCGCAGCATTGATTGGCCTGGACGTGGAAGAGCTTGCCCGTCCGGAAATTATCGATGCGTTCTCCGGCAATCGCACCCTGCCAGGCTCAGAACCTTTGTCGGCCGTGTACTCAGGCCACCAGTTCGGCGTATGGGCAGGGCAGCTTGGAGATGGTCGCGCTATCTTGCTGGGTGATGTCCCTGCGAACGAATCATCGCCGCCGGGACGACTTGAACTGCAGCTCAAGGGAGCGGGCTTGACGCCCTACTCCCGCATGGGCGATGGCCGAGCTGTATTGCGCTCCTCCATTCGCGAATTCCTGTGCTCGGAAGCGATGGCCGCGCTTGGCATTCCGACCTCGCGCGCCCTTTGCGTTACCGGGTCCGACATGCCAGTCTTTCGGGAGACGGCGGAGACCAGTGCCATTGCCACACGGATGGCGCCAAGCTTTGTACGTTTTGGCTCCTTCGAACACTGGTTTTACAACGACCGCAAAGAGGAACTGAAGACACTTACCGACTACGTGATCGAGCGCTTTTATCCGGAGCTGCGAAGCACCGAGCACCCATATCGTGCGCTGCTCACCGAGGTGGCGCGCCGCACTGCGGAATTGATGGCACAGTGGCAGTCGGTGGGTTTTATGCACGGCGTGATGAATACCGACAACATGTCCATCCTCGGACTCACTATTGACTATGGCCCTTTCGGTTTCATGGAGGCCTTCAACGCTCGTTACATCTGCAATCACAGCGATCATCAGGGCCGCTATGCCTACCACATGCAGCCACGGATCGGTCAGTGGAACTGCTATGCGCTTGGACAGGCATTGCTGCCGCTGGTGGGCGAAGTCGGAGACGTTGAATCCGCGCTCGAAATTTACAAGCCGGCTTACGAGGCAAAGTTCGATCAGCTCATGCACGCCAAGCTTGGCTTGATGACTCGCCAGGACGGCGATTTGAAGCTGATCGACGACATGCATACGCTGATGCAGAATACGCATGTCGACTTTACGCTGTTCTTCCGGCGTCTCGGCAACCTGCAGATTGACGCGCCGGCCGGTGATGAGCCAATCCGTGATTTGTTCATTGACCGACCGGCCTTCGACGCTTGGGCCACGCAATACCGTGATCGTCTGCGCCAGGAAAATAGTGACGACGTCAAGCGTAAACAGGCGATGGATGCGGTCAACCCCAAATATGTGCTGCGCAATTACCTTGCCCAAATTGCGATTGAAAAAGCGCAAAATAAGGATTTTTCCGAAGTTGCTAGGTTACTCGCGGTACTCGAACGCCCCTTCGACGAGCAACCGGAAAACGAACACTATGCTGAATTACCGCCCGACTGGGCGAGCGAACTGGAGGTAAGCTGCTCATCATGACAAAAAAAGTAACCAAGACTGACGCCGAATGGCGCGCCGCACTTGAGCCCATCGAATACCAGGTGACCCGTCATGCCGCGACCGAGCGTGCATTCACCGGGAAGTACTGGGATCATCATGAGCACGGCATTTATGTTTGCGTTTGTTGCAACACGCCGCTATTTGAATCCGACACGAAATTCGACTCGGGCTGTGGCTGGCCAAGCTACTTTAAACCGCTTGACCCGGAAAATGTTTCCGAGCGTATCGATCGCAGTCATGGCATGATACGCACCGAAATTCTTTGCAATGTCTGCGACGCGCATCTGGGCCATGTTTTTCCGGATGGTCCGCCGCCGACCGGATTGCGTTACTGCATCAATTCCGCGTCTTTGCGTTTCGAACCCAAGTAGTCCAAGTAGTAATTTACTTTTAGCCACTCAAGCAACACTTGCCTGCGAAAGAACCGTCGCCGATATGAAGTTCCTGTTCGATCTGTTCCCGGTCATTCTCTTCTTTGTCATGTTCAAATGGGGTGAAGGCCATCCAGAGGCGGCGCAAGGCCTGGTACAGCAATACTTGTCCGGACTGGTGTCCGGTGGTGCCGCCACCGTAAGCCAAGCGCCCATCATGCTCGCGACCGCAGTAGCAATCGTCGCAACAATTGGTCAGATCGGCTATCTGCTGATGCGCAGCAAGAAAGTCGACGTGATGCTATGGGTTTCGCTTGCCATCATCGTCGTATTTGGCGGTGCTACGATTTACTTTCATAACGAAACTTTCATCAAGTGGAAGCCGACCGTGCTTTACTGGTCTTTTGGCGCGGCCCTGGTAATTAGCCAGCTGGTATTGAACAAGAATCTGATCCGCCTGATGATGCAAAAACAGTTGGTTCTGACAGATCCGGTCTGGCAAAAACTCAACTTGTCCTGGGCTGCATTCTTCGGTGCAATGGGATTGGTCAACTTGTATATTGCGTTTAATTTCTCCACTGCATTCTGGGTAAACTTTAAGTTATTCGGTTTTACTGGTCTGATGCTTGCCTTCGTTATTGCACAGAGCCTTCTGCTGTCGCGACATGTTAAGGACACGCAATGACAGAAAGAATCGATAAAATTCGTGAGCGTGTGCTTGCAACTTTTGAACCGCTTGAGTGTCAACTCGACGACGAATCCCATTTGCATGCCGGTCATGCAGGCGCCTCCACGGGTGCCGGACATTACAGGCTACGCCTGGTGTCTGACCGGTTTGCCGGACTAAATCGGATAGCCCGCCATCGGCTGGTGTATGATTGCCTCCGCGACATGATGCAGAGCGAGATACACGCCATCAACATCATCGCCATCGCGCCCTCTGAACTCAACACCTAGACGTGCCTGAATTTGTTTTAACCCCTACCTTTTCGGATTTTAGGAACAGATAAAAATGACATTGAAACCCGCTCGCCTGCTCATGCTGCTCGTCGCTGCCCTTGCGCTGCCAGTTATGGCGCAAAACCTCGCCGTGGTGAACGGCAAACCCGTTCCTTCGTCGCGCGCCGACGCCATGGTCAAGCAGCTGGCTGCTCAAGGTCAGGCTGATTCGCCCCAGCTGCGCGCAATGGTCAAGGAAGAATTGATCAACCGTGAAATCCTGATCCAGGAAGCTGACAAACGCGGCCTGAGCAATAGCCCTGACGTCAAGAACCAGGTTGAAATTGCCCGCCAGTCGATCGCAATTCGTGCGCTGGTTCAGGACTACCTGAAGAAGAATCCGGTCAATGATTCCGAAGTTCAGGCCGAATACGACAAGTTCAAATCCCAGGCCGGCGATAAGGAATATCACGCTCGCCACATCCTGGTAGAGAAGGAAGATGACGCCAAGGCGATTATCACCAAGCTCAAGGGCGGTGCCAAGTTTGAAGACCTGGCCAAGCAATCCAAGGACCCGGGTTCCGCAGCCAATGGCGGTGACCTCGACTGGGCGTCTCCTGCTTCGTTCGTGAAGCCGTTCTCCGATGCAATGGTTGGCCTGCAGAAGGGCCAGATCACTGAAACACCGGTGAAGACACAATACGGCTTCCACGTAATCAAGCTGGAAGATGTCCGCGCAGCCAAGATCCCGACGCTGGAAGAAGTAAAGCCGCAAATTGCGGAATCGCTGCAGCAGAAGAAGTTGCAGGCTTTCCAGGAAGACCTGCGCAAAAAGGCTAAAGTGCAGTAAATCAGTAAGCCGGTTCGTTCTCGGCACGACGAATAAAAAGCGCTCCAATTGGAGCGCTTTTTGTTTGGCCTGCGATTCTTGGTCTTGGGTACGCATAACGCATCATTTAACGCGACACTTAGGACACCATTTGCAAGCCTCGGGCCGGATACTACAGGTTCTTCCTGAAGGTATACCGCCCGAAGACCCAAGCCGGCTTTAGCCCACCCATTTGCGCGCATTGCGGAACATGCGCATCCATGGCGAGTATTCGCCCCAGCCTTCCGGATGCCAGGAATGCGTCACAGTACGGAAAACGCGCTCCGCATGCGGCATCAGGACAGTGAAGCGTCCATCCGGCGTAGTGACGGAGGTAATACCCTGTGGCGAGCCATTCGGGTTGTACGGATAGGTTTCGGTCGCCTTGCCGTTATTGTCGATCCAGCGCATGGCGACAATCGCTTCCTTGATATTGCCAGTCTGCGAAAAATCGGCATACCCTTCACCATGCGCCACTGCGATCGGGCTTTGCGTTCCGGCCATGTCATTGAAGAAAATGGATGGCGAATTTGTTACCTCGACCATCGCGAACCGGCCTTCAAACTGTTCCGACTTGTTGCGCGTGAACTTCGGCCATGCATGCGCGCCCGGGATAATCGACTTCAGGTTGCTCATCATCTGGCAGCCGTTGCAGATACCCAGGGCAAAGGTGTCGCCGCGATTGAAGAATACCGAGAACTGTTCAGCCAGCTTGGCGTTGAACAGAATTGTCTTGGCCCAGCCTTCACCCGCGCCCAGCACGTCGCCATACGAGAACCCGCCCACCGCGATAAAGCCGCTGAAGTCGGCAAGACGTGCACGGCCGGCGATCAGATCGCTCATGTGCACATCCACTGCCGTAAAGCCCGACTTGTGCATGACATACGCGGTTTCGATATGCGAATTGACGCCCTGTTCTCGCAGGATCGCTACCTTTGGCTTGACGCCGGTCGCGATGAATGGGGCAGCAATGTCAACGTGCTGTTCGAAGGTGATGATCGGCGTCATGCCTGGATCGGAAGTATCGAGGATGCGTTCGTATTCGGCATCGGCGCAGGCCGGATTGTCGCGCAGCCGCGCTATACGCCAGCTGGTCTCGCTCCACATGCGTTGCAGTTCAACCCGTGTCTGGCTGTACACCAGTTTCGCGTCACGCATGAATTCGATGACGTCGCGATCGTTGAGCTTACCGATGATGTGACTGCAGGCGCCAAGGTTATACGAGCGCAGCACCGTCATGACATCCGACTTCTGATCCGCACGCACCTGGATCACGGCACCGAGTTCCTCGTTGAATAAGGCACGCAATGTCAGTTCGTTACGCCGCTCGGCGACCTGCCCGGCCCAGTTCTTGGAATCTCCCCAGTCGGATGCATGCTCGCCTTCCATGGTCAGGATGTCGAGGTTCAGCGACAGGCCGGTGCGGCCGGCAAACGCCATTTCGCACAGAGTGGTGAACAAACCACCATCGGAACGGTCATGATACGCAAGCAGCTTGCGTTCGTTGTTGAGTTGCTGGATCGCGCAGAAAAAAGCCTTCAGATCTTCAGCACTGTCCACGTCCGGTACGGTATTGCCGATCTGCTGCATCACCTGGGTCAGCGCCGATGCACCCATGCGATTCTTGCCGCGGCCAAGGTCGATGACGATCAGTACGGTATCGCCGGCATCGGTCCGCAATTGTGGTGTCAGCGACAGGCGCACATCCGGAACCGGAGCAAACGCCGACACGATCAGCGAAACCGGCGAGGTGACTTCCTTGGAACCGCCTTCATCCTTCCAGGTGGTGCGCATGGACAGCGAATCCTTGCCAACCGGGATGCTCACGCCCAATGCTGGACATAGCTCCATGCCGATTGCCTTGACAGTATCGAAGAGCGCTGCATCCTGGCCTGGCTGGCCGCACGCCGCCATCCAGTTCGCCGACAGCTTGATGTCGGAGATATCGGCAATCGGTGCTGCGGCGATATTCGTGATTGCCTCGCCCACGGCCATGCGACCGGATGCCGCAGCGTCGATCACAGCTAGTGGCGTACGCTCACCCATAGACATCGCTTCCCCGCGATAGCCTTCGAAACCCATCGTGGTGACGGCGCAGTCGGCCACTGGAACCTGCCATGGCCCGACCATCTGATCTCGTACTGATGTGGCACCGACCGTGCGATCTCCGATGGTGATCAGGAAGGACTTGTCGGCCACCGTCGGCAAACGCAGCACACGCTGCGCGACTTCGACGAGGTCCATGCCGGTCAGGTCGACGGCGGGATATTCATTACTGACATGCGTTACATCACGGTGCATCTTGGGTGGTTTGCCGAGCAGGACTTCCATCGGCATTTCGACCGGATTGTTGCCATGCTCGGGGTCGATGACCTTGAGCTGACGCTCTTCGGTGGCGGTGCCGACGACGGAGAACAGGCAGCGTTCGCGCTCGCACAGGTACTGGAACAGCGGCAGGTCGTCCGGCGCGATCGCCAGCACATAACGTTCCTGTGATTCATTGCTCCAGATTTCCTTGGGCGCCATGCCGCTCTCTTCAAGAGGCACCTTGCGTAGGTCGAAAATCGCGCCGCGCTTCGCGTCGTTGGTGATTTCGGGGAAAGCATTGGACAGGCCGCCCGCACCAACGTCATGAATCGACAGAATAGGATTGTCGTCACCCATCGCCCAACAGGCATTGATGACTTCTTGCGCGCGCCGCTCCATTTCGGGATTGCCGCGTTGAACCGAATCAAAATCGAGATCGGCGGTATTGGTGCCGGTCGCCATCGATGACGCCGCGCTGCCGCCCATGCCGATACGCATCCCAGGACCGCCAAGCTGGATCAACAGGCTGCCAACCGGCAAGTCATTCTTCTTCGTATGCTTGGCCGAGATATTGCCCATGCCACCGGCGATCATGATCGGCTTGTGATAGCCCTTCACCGAACCACCGACATTCTGTTCATAGGTACGGAAATAGCCGCCAAGATTAGGACGGCCGAATTCGTTGTTGAATGCAGCGCCCCCGATCGGGCCGTCGATCATGATTTGCAGCGGCGAGGCGATGCGGTCGGGTTTGCCGTAGATACCTCCCTGTGCATGCGCTGGCCGCTGCGATACAGGAACTGCCACGTCACGGGCGTTTTCCCAGGGCTGAACCGCATGGGTAATCATCAGGTTGGACACGGTAAATCCGGTCAGGCCTGCCTTGGGTTTGGCCCCTCGCCCGGTCGCGCCTTCGTCGCGGATCTCGCCGCCCGCACCGGTAGAAGCGCCTGGGAAAGGAGAAATCGCGGTCGGATGATTATGCGTCTCCACCTTCATCAGGATGTGAGTCAGCTCTTCCGACGCTTCGTACACGTTGCCGCTGGCTGCGCCGCGCGGATAGAAACGCGATACGGTCGCACCTTCGATAATCGATGAGTTGTCGCTGTACGCTACGACCGTACCCTTGGGGTGCAGCTCGTGGGTGTTCTTGATCATCGCAAACAGCGACTTGTCCTGCCTGACGCCGTCGATAGTCCAGTCCGCATTGAAAATCTTGTGGCGGCAATGTTCGCTGTTGGCTTGCGCAAACATCATCAGTTCCACGTCGGTCGGGTTGCGTTTAGCCTGCGTAAAGGCGTTGAGCAGGTAATCAATTTCGTCTTCCGACAGCGCCAGGCCGAGTTCGCTGTTCGCGTTGACCAGCGCAGTCTTGCCGCCGCCAAGGACATCAACGAATTCCAGCGGCTTTGCTTCGAGTTCGCGGAACAGACGGCCGGCGTCGTTAGCATCCCGCAGCACGTTTTCGATCATGCGGTCATGTAGCAGTGCTGCGATCGGCTGGATAGCCGCTTCCGGCAGTTTTCGTGCACCGCCCAGCAGGCCGGATTTCACCTGAACCCGGTAGGAAATACCACGCTCGACACGCTTGATATGGGTCATTCCGCAGTTGTGCACGATGTCCGTCGCCTTGCTGGCCCACGGTGAAATCGTGCCAAAACGGGGAATGACAACGAATTCATCGCCATCCGCACTGCCAGTGAACGGTTCGCCATAGGTCAACAATGCGTCCAGTCGTCCGATCTCATCCTGAGTCGGCGCGGAAGCCGCGTCGATAAAATGCAGAAAACGGCCTGTCACACCGACGATGGACGGCTCGACTTCTTGCAACTGTGACAAAAGGCGCTGGGTACGGAAGGCAGACAGGGCATTGGAGCCCGGCAGAATCAACATGGCGGCGAGAAATTTGATGCAGCTCCGGCCGGATCGCGGTCAGGCTGCGGGTTAAATCGGGAAACCGCGATTATACCGCGACGCCGCATCATGGCATCCTGCTAATCTACTTGCCAACACTGCCGGCCTGCAAGGGTGCGCAACCCGGGCATGGCGTTGAGTCCCCGCTCCATAGTGATCGCAAGGTTTCGCCCTGCGCGGGCCGGTATGCTATCGTTGCCGTGCCGATTATTTTGTAGTTCTTGCAGCATGAATCCCCTTACTTCCAAATCGATTCCCGCACTGGACCGATATTCCCGCCACTCCCTGGTTGATGTGTGTCTTGAAGAAGCGGAAAAAACCCAATCGATTTTCACCCGGCTTTATCCCGATGCAGCCCGTGCCGCCGGGGAACATGCAGACGCCATGCGCGCCGCGGGCGTTGAAATATCACCGCTTGCGGGCCTGCCGGTATCGATCAAGGACTTGGTGGACATTGCCGGTGAAACGACCCTGGCGGGCTCTACCGTTCTGCGTGATGCGCCACCTGCCAAAGCTGACGCGCCGGTGGTAAAGCGCTTGCGCATTGCCGGCGCAGCTATTGTCGGCAAAACCAATATGACGGAATTCGCGTTTTCCGGCGTCGGCCTGAACCCGCACTACGGCACGCCTGCCAATCCGGCCGACACGACGGTGGCCCGCATTCCGGGAGGGTCATCGTCCGGTGCCGCGGTTTCGGTCGCAACCGGTTTATGCGTTGCCGCCATCGGCTCGGATACCGGCGGCTCAATCCGCATTCCGGCGGCCTTGTGCGGGATCGTCGGATTCAAACCGACGGCGCGCCGTGTCCCGAGCGCCGGAACGATTCCCTTGTCGACCACGCTGGATACCATCTGCGCCATGACCCGTTCGGTCGAGGATTGCATTCTGGTCGACAGCATCATTGCCGACAACGCCCTGTCCATTCCTGATCTGCCGCTGGCGGGCCTGCGGCTGGCTGTTCCCTCCACCTTAATGCTGGATGCACTTGAACCGCATGTTGCGGCGTCCTTCTCTGCTGCCCTTTCGCGCCTATCCGCGGCTGGAGCAAAAATCATCGACATGCCGTTCGCCTTGCTGAGCGAGGCCGCTGATCTCAACAAATTTTCCGGCGCCGAATCCTTTGCGTGGCATCGTGGCCTGCTGGCAAACCGGGAAGCGGAATACGATGCCAGGGTCGCCAAACGTATTCGCACCGGCGCCGCAATGAGTGCCGCCGACTATATCGATCTGCATCGCAAGCGCAGGGACTGGATCATGCGCATGGAAGACGCACTTGGTCCCTTTGATTCTCTGATCATGCCGACCACGCCGATTGTTGCTCCACCCATTGCGGAACTGGAAGCATCCGAAGACGCCTTTTTCAAGGCAAACGGACTTCTGTTGCGCAATCCGTCAACCATCAATTTGCTGGATGGTTGCGCGGTATCCGTTCCCTGTCATGACGAGGGAACGTTGCCGGTCGGCCTCATGATTGCCGGTCCTGCGATGGCGGATCGTAAGGTCCTGGCGGTCGCGCGTGCAATTGAGAACGCACTGCAGTCCTGAAAAATAATAAGTCGCGAAATAATATACGCAATATTCGCGACGCCTTGCGTCAAAGGCAGGTAGTACATGCTTATGCTGGCGATCCCGGTCACCCTATTGAGGAACTAAGGATTGCCAGTGCCGCTTAGCTAAAAGCTGATTAAGCTTAGTTTAAAAATCTTTCAACACCAGTTTGCCAATCACGTGTCCAGCCTCGATCCGTGCGTGGGCCGCGCGTAGATTGGCGGCATTGATCGGACTGAATACCTCATTGCTTGTTGTGCGGAGGATGCCTGTATCGACCAGGCGTGCAATCTCGTTCAGCAAGTTTCCCTGTTCGGCCATGTCGGCGGTCTGGTACATGGAGCGGGTGAACATGAATTCCCATGCAAAGCCGGCGCTTTTCGATTTCAGCAGGCTGACATCCAGCGCTTCCTTGTTTTCCACGATGGTACAGATCGTCCCTTGCGGAGCAACGACCTCCGCCGCGGCCGGAAAGTGTCTGTCGGTATCGTTCAGAATCAGCACGTAATCCACATTGGAAAATCCCGCTGATTTCAATTGCGCCGGCATGTCGCCAAAATGATCGATGACATGATGCGCGCCGAGCTGGCGCACCCATGCGATCGATTCTGGCCGGGACGCCGTTGCAATGACAGTCAGACCAGCTACTTTAGACGCAAGCTGGACCGCAACCGATCCCACACCGCCGGCACCGCCCACGATGAGAATGGATTTACGTGGCAAGGCACGGGGCGGTGTCGGAACATGCAGGCGGTCGAACATTGCTTCCCATGCCGCGATGGCAGTCAATGGTAGGGCCGCCGCCTGTTCATACTCCAGGGTCGTCGGCATGGTACCGACGATTCGCTCATCAACAAGGTGGAATTCCGAATTTGTGCCGGGACGAGTGATGTCGCCTGCATAGTAGACTTGGTCGCCAGGACGAAAACGCGTGACTTCCGGTCCGACCGCTTCGACGACGCCCGCAGCATCCCAGCCCAGCACGCGGGGTGTTGATTCGATATGGCTTTTTGGTGCGCGGACTTTTGTATCGACCGGGTTGACCGAAATGGCCTTGATGGCGATGAGCAGATCGCGCCCTGTTGCCACGGGCCGGTCGAGTGTCGTATCGAACAAAGACGCCGGATGGCTGATGGGCAGATATTGAGTAAGGGCGACAGCTTTCATGATTTTTCCTGTTGGGATCGTGGTATCGGCGAGTGAACGGCCATATGTCATTTGGACAGGCCAACGGCTGAAAGAATTATGGCTTTCTTGTTTTATTGAATAAACCAATCGATAATTGATTTACTTTCAAAAACTTTTTGACAATGTACTCGACTGCCGACCTGCAACTGTTCGTCCGGATTGCCGATACTGGCAGCCTTTCCAAGGCAGCCCGCGAACAGCATCAGTCGCCCGCAGCCGCCAGTGCCGCCTTGCAGCGACTGGAGCAACGCCTAGGCACCTTGCTCTTTGTGCGGTCTACGCGAAGCATGCGACTGACAACAGGCGGAGAAATATTCCTCGACTACTGCCGTAACGCGCTTGCCTTGCTCAAGGAAGGCGAATCCATGCTGATGGCGGACCGTGGCAGCCTCAAGGGACATGTCCGTTTATCAGCACCATCGGATCTTGGACGCCGCACCTTGTTGCCATGGCTGAACCGATTTCAGGCCATGCATCCGGAAGTCATGCTGACTTTGCAGTTTTCCGATCATGTACTGGACCTGCGGCGTGATCCGGTGGATCTGGCTTTCCGGTATGGCAAGCTGGATGACTCTTCACTGGTGTCGCAGCATTTGGCCGACAATTACCGCGTGGTTGTCGCCTCCCCTGCCTATCTTGAAAAACACGGCTCACCCCGTAGCCCTCGTGATCTGACCACGCATAACTGCCTGTTGTACTACCTGAAGCCGGGCTTGTTCAATACCTGGCGTTTCCATGCAGGCAAAGAAACCGTTGACGTCAAGGTGCGAGGCGACCGCATGTCCGACGACGGCGGTATCGTACGTGAGTGGGCAGTGGCAGGATTGGGTATTGCCTATAAATCATGGCTGGATGTCATGCCCGATGTGCGCGGCGGCGCACTGGTCACGATACTTGATGACTTCTCTGGAGAAGAATCGCCACTCAGCGCGGTCTATCCGCACCGAAACAGTATTTCGCCCGCGGTACGCGCATTGATAGCCTTTGTACGTGAACAGTTTGAGCAAACCGAGTGGCATGCGCCGCATCAGAGCGTTAACGTACGGCACAGAATAAAATGATGCTCTCGAACTAGAAATGTGTCCCGCGGTCTACGACTCATTCCGAGCAAAGCTTCTGACCCATACACATTCAACAGCATTACCAGGTAGATACTACGTGACACAACAAAAACAGGTTGCCGTGATCGGAGGCGGCGTCGTCGGCGTCTGCACCGCCTATTTTCTTGCCGAGGCGGGACACGATGTCGTCGTCATCGAGCGTCATCATAACGTGGCACAGGAAGCAAGCTTTACCAACGCAGGCATGGTGGCACCCGGCTACACTGGTCCTACTGCCGCCCCCGGCATGCCGCGCAAGATTCTTTCCTCGCTCTTTCGCAGCGAATCTTCGGTAAGTGTCAAGCTGTCGACAGAACGCGCCTTATGGCGCTGGGCACGGAGCTGGCTGGATGAATGCGAAGTCGATCGTTACCGTATCAATCGCAGCCGCATGCAACGCATCGCTTTCTACAGCCGTGACCTTCTGCGTCTGATGCGCGATCACTATCAAATCGACTACGAACAGACCCAGGGAGTGCTTCAGCTGTTTCGGACCCAGAAAGACCTGGCATTGGCGAGGCCGGCAATCAACATGCTGGCCGAATATGATATCCCCTTCATGATGCTCGACGCCGACGGCGCACGGACGGTGGAACCCTCACTTGCGTCACATACGCCATTTGTGGCGGCCCTCTATCTTCCTGAAGATGAAACCGGCAACTGCCCATTGTTTGCCAAGCGCATGAAGTACATCGCATCATCGATGGGCGTGCAATTCCACTTTACCAGTACGGTCGAAGCGCTGGAACCCGAGGCCGGGGGCGTTGGCTTGCTTATTAACGGCAAGCGTTTTTCAGCGGATGTGGTCGTTGTGGCCGCAGGCGCTGAAAGCGCGCGCCTGCTTAAGCCGCTCGGGATACAAGTGCCAATTTATCCAGTAAAAAGCTACGCCGCAACAGCGCTGATCAAAAACTTCGACCATGCGCCACGCGCCGCCATCATCGATGAAGCCTATAACGTCAGTCTGGCTCGAATGGGTGGACGCATCCGCCTTGCGGGCATTACGGAAATCGGACCACGCAACGACGAGTTGCAGGACCATGCGCTGCGGACCCTTGTCAAAGTCGGCAGCGACTGGTTTCCACATGCCGGGAGTTATGCAAAATCCAATTTCTGGTCCGGAACGCTCCCTACGTTGCCGGACGGTCCTCCTCTACTTGGCGCGACTCATGTAAGAAATGTTTATGTGAATATCGGACATGGCGCACACGGCTGGGGCATGGCAGCGGGCTCGGGCAAAGTAGTCGCAGACCTGATCTCCGGACAGACACCCGAGATCGACCTTGATGGCTTGACCATGGCGCGCTATGGATAATATCGACTGCCTCGTTATCGGCGCCGGCGTGGTCGGCCTGGCGGTGGCGCGCGAACTCGCGCTGGCAGGACGCGAAGTCATGGTCGTCGAACAGCATGCGGCCATTGGCATGGAAACCAGTTCCCGCAACAGTGAAGTGATTCACGCGGGCTTGTACTATCCGACCGGCAGCAGGAAGGCCAGGCTTTGCGTGACGGGGCGCGACACACTCTATGCCTATTGTGACGAGCGTGGCATTCCTTACCGCCGCTGCGGAAAACTGATCGTTGCCACGTCAGAAACGCAGTCTGTCAAACTCGCCGCGATTCTAGCTCAGGCGCATGAGAATGGCTGCCCCGAAGTGGTATCCCTTTCTGCGCACGAGGCGCGCCGCCTGGAGCCTGAGATTCATTGTGTCGCTGCCCTCTCCTCACCGAATACGGGCATCATCGACAGCCATGCGTATATGCTTGCTCTGCAAGGCGATGCAGAAAACGCAGGTGCCTTGTTTGCATTTGGAAGCAAGGTAACTGGCGCCGCCTTGCGTGAAGAAGGCATGGTTGTACGAGTGAGCAGCGACAGTGGCAGCAATAGCAATGGGATACGAGATGAGATTGAATTGCATGCAAAGCTCGTCGTGAACTGTGCAGGCTTGTGGGCACCACGCCTGGCGCGGACAATTCAAGGGCTGGACCAGAGCGTAACGCCAGGCGCCTGGTTTGCCAAAGGGAACTACTACTCGCTCGCAGGCAAGGCGCCTTTTTCACGTCTTGTATACCCGGTGCCCGAGGCCGGAGGCCTTGGTGTTCACCTGACACTGGATCTGGGCGGACAGGCACGCTTTGGCCCTGACGTCGAATGGCTGGACGAAGCGATCACAGCCATCGATTACCAGGTCGACCCACGGCGCGCTGACAATTTTTACCGTGAGATTCGCGCTTACTGGCCAGCCCTGCCTGACAATGCCCTGCAACCTGCGTACTCCGGCATTCGCCCGAAGATCAGCGGCCCCGATGAGCCTGCGGCCGACTTCGTATTCGCCAGTCACGGTAGCCGCCATTACCTCGGCCTGTACGGCATCGAATCGCCCGGCCTCACCGCATCGCTTGCCATTGCAAAACATATAATGACAATGGCCGGGAGCACGTAAATGAAGGTGTATCCCTTCGCAATAATCGGTTATAAAGCCTCGCGACAAAGGCCACTACTTCGTTTGATAACCTATTCATAGATCGCATGACAGACCACTTGCCCAGCACTCGCGTTGCTAATATTGCCAACGGCGCCGGCAGTTCCCCCATGCATGACCCCACAGCGCTGTATACCGTGGCGCAGATTCGCGACATCGAGCGCGAAACCCTGTCCTCCATTCCGCCGGGTACCCTGATGCAGCGCGCCGCGAAGGCAGCCGCTTCAATGGCCCTCTCGCTTTTGAAGCCACCACCTGGATCGGCAAAGGTGTTGCTCGTTGCCGGTCCAGGTAATAACGGAGGTGATGCGCTTATCATGGCATGCTTGCTGGCTGATGCCGGCCTGCATCCAACCGTGATGGTCTGCGCCGATCCTGCCCGCCAGCCGCAAGATGCGCAGCGCGCACTGGAGCGCGCGCAGGCGGTCGGCATCCGGTTGATTGCTCCCAGCGCCGAAGCCATCCGTTTTCCGGTGGATTGGGATCTGGTGGTCGACGGCTTGTTCGGCATCGGTTTGACGCGCGCCATCTCCGGCCCTCTTGTGGCTCTGGTCGAAGCGATCAATGCACTGCGCTGTCCCGTGCTATCGCTGGATATCCCCAGTGGGCTCGACGCCGACAATGGCTGCGTCGTCGGCGGTGACGATGGCGTCGCCGTGGTCGCCACGCATACCCTGACCTTTATCGGCAACAAGCCTGGCTTGCATACGAACGAAGGCCGGGATCATGCGGGCGAAGTACAGGTAGCAGGCCTTGATATTGATCTCAGTACATTTGCTCCTGCACTGGCCTTCCTTGGCAGCGAGCGGCTGTTCCTGCGCCATCTCAGGAAGCGTCGCCATAGCTCGCACAAGGGAAGCTACGGCGATGTGACGGTGGTGGGTGGTGCACAAGGGATGGCCGGTGCACCGGTTCTGTCATCACGTGCTGCGGCACACTGCGGCGCGGGCCGCGTCTTCACGGCTTTCCTGCATAACCCGCCCGCATATGACTTCCTGCATCCGGAATTGATGTATCGCGACGCCGCACAACTTGAATTTCATACCGGTGTCGTGGTCGCCGGTCCCGGCCTCGGCACATCCGACGAGGCACGATCAGTTCTCGAACGCATCCTGCAGAGTGATTGCCCGCTGGTGCTCGATGCGGACGCGCTCAACCTGCTTTCGCGGCATCGTGATTTGATCACAGTGGTTTCGCAACGTGCCGCCCCTACCATGCTAACGCCACATCCATTGGAAGCGGCCCGCCTGCTGCAATCCGACACGCATCAGATTCAGGCAGACCGGCTGATCGCTGCGAGGACACTGGCGCAGCAGTGCAATTCAGTCGTTATTCTGAAGGGGTCGGGCAGCATCATTGCCACCCCGGACGGATCGCTGGTGATCAATCCCACCGGCAATCCGGCACTCGCCACTGCTGGTAGTGGCGATGTTCTGGCAGGAATGTGTGGCGCATTACTGGCGCAATCGCTTCCCTGCCGGGAAGCAGCACTGGCGGCCACGTGGCTGCATGGCCATACGGCCGACGCATTGGTGGTGCAAGGCGTGGGGCCAATCGGCCTGACGGCGGGTGAACTGATCCCGGCGGCACGTCAAATTCTTAACCAGCTCACGGAGCAGCATGCACAGCGCGACAACCCGCGCTAGCCTCTGGGTTGGAATTGCCTGTCTGGTCGCCGGTCAGTGGACGCTTTCCCTGCTCGATACCGCGGGGAAGCTTCTGGCACAGGCCGGATATCACGTGGTAATGATTGCGTGGATGCGTTACACGATCAACACCGTTTTCATGGCGGTGACCTTGGCGCCGCTTTACCGGCACAAGACCGGACGTAGCATCCTGGCGACTCGACAACCGGGCTTGCAGATATTTCGCGCGGCCATGCTGCTGCTCTCCACGATCGTGTTTTTCTCGGTCTTGAAGATCGTACCCTTGTCCGAAGGGACGGCAATGAATTTTTGCGCACCGTTGATTGTATTGGCTGTATCGCCGTGGCTACTGAAAGAGAAATCCTACCCCTCGCGCTGGGTCGCCGTGGCAGTCGGCTTCATGGGGATGCTGATCGTGATGCGCCCGGGGGGCGGGATCGTCCCTGCAGGCGTGTTGCTTGGCGCAGCCTCCGCAGTCATCTTCGCCGGCGTCTCGGTACTGAGCCGCAAAACCAACCAGACCGATCATCCTTTAGTGACGCTGTTTTATGGCGGTCTGGTAGGCATGATCGTCAGTAGCTTGATTGTGCCGTTTTTCTGGTCCTCCCATATGCCGACCGTACGGGAGTGGCTGATCCTTGCGTCGACGGGGATCACCAGCACCATCGGGCACTACTTCGTCAACAGCGCCTATAAGCATGCAGAAGCGTCATTGCTCACACCCTTCTTTTATCTGCAGATTATTTCTGCCACCGCCATGGGCTGGCTGGTGTTCCATCAGTTACCGGATAGTCTGACTGCACTCGGCATCGGCATCATTTGTGCGAGCGGCATGGGCATTGCCTATGTCGAGCATCGGCGCAACCACCCACAACGCGCCGGAACCGCTGAACTCCCAGTCAGCTCAGGCGACCAGCCGCAATCGTGATCGTGCGCTTGCAGCGTGCCGCGATCGATGGGTCGTGCGTGACAAGGACCAGTGTAGAGCCGCGTTCCTCATTCAGTTCAAACATGAGCTTGATCACCGAGTCACCTGTCGCAGCATCCAGACTGCCGGTAGGCTCGTCGGCAAACAGTAAAGGCGGCGCGGTCACGAAAGCACGGGCCAACGCCACTCTCTGCTGTTCGCCGCCCGACATGTACTTGGGATAGTGACGCAAGCGGCTGGACAGGCCCACGCGGCCAAGCATCGCTTCCGCTTTTTGTTTCGCTTCGTCATCGCGCCGCAGTTCCAATGGAAGCATCACATTTTCCAGGGCGGTGAGGTGTGCCAGTAGCTGAAACGACTGGAATACGAATCCCAGCTTGGCTTGACGCAACCCTGCACGCCCATCCTCGTCTAAGGCAAAGATATCGACACCATCCAGCTTGACGGTCCCTTCCGAAGGGGTATCAAGTCCAGCAAGCAATCCAAGCAAGGTCGACTTGCCGGACCCCGATGCGCCGACGATCGCCAGCGTCTCTCCCGGCTGCACGGTAAAATCGATTTCACGGAGGATGGTAAGTTCGCCAGTCGCATCGGCGACGCGTTTGCTCAATCGAATGACTTCAATAGCAGCTGACAAGGAAGAAGGACCGGGCATGCAGGATAACTGGAAGAAATATGGAATCGGGGCCGCAAGCATGCGGTGGTTGGCGGCATTATCGCTCGTGTTGTTCACCACCGGTGCTTATTCTGCATCAAAAACAGTGCTCGTGCTCGGCGATAGCCTTTCTGCCGAATACGGTCTTGCACGTGGTAGCGGCTGGGTTACCCTTCTCGAACAGCGAATCCGTCAATCAAAACTCAATGTGAACGTTATCAACGCCAGTATCAGCGGAGAAACGACCAGTGGAGGAAAGGCGCGCCTTCCCGCATTGCTGACCCAGCACCGACCTGATGTGGTCGTGATTGAACTTGGAGCCAACGACGGTTTGCGCGGATTACCCGTCGCGTCTGCTGAACGTAACCTGAGTGACATGATAAAAGCTTCAAAATCTACGAATGCCGAAGTACTGCTGATAGGGATGCAGATACCGCCAAATTACGGGCGAGAGTACACGCAGCGCTTTACCGGGATGTATGAAAAACTGGCGAAGGAAAACAAGATCGGACTAGCGCCCTTTCTACTCCAGAAAGTAGCAGATGATCCTAAGCTGTTCCAATCGGACCGGATCCACCCCGTGGCGGAAGCACAACCCATCATGCTCGACAATGTGTGGCCATATTTGAAACCGCTGTTAAGTAAGTAATGTTGAGCGGATGTGAAAACTGTTATGCCACAAAACAAAAGCCGCCTTTATAAGGCGGCTTTTGCAAAGGTACGCTAAAGCGCAATTTTCGCTTACTTGGTTTCCGTTCCCTCTGCAGGCGTGGTACCGACCGGCTTCAGAATTTCGACTTTCGACTTTTTCTTCAAGGCTTCTAGATAGGCAAGCGCTTCCTGCTGTGCCAACGCATTCCCAATCTGCTGCTGTTCGCCTTGGCGGCGCGCTGTATCGGTTGTGGCCGGCTGAGACACCTTGGTAATACGATAGACGCCATATCCTTGTGCGCCAAGGTCAACCCCGACAAAAGCAGGCAGCTTGGTGGTATCAGTCTTCATGACAACCGGAATAGCCGCGGGTGTAATACCTTGTGTCTTGGTACGCGACACGACCTTGGTCTCGCCAAAACCTGCGGCATCGTCACCTGATTTCAATTTCGCGAGCTTCGACTCCCCAGCCTTTTTGGAGAGTGCTGCAGCTTCTTCCTGCACAACGCGTTCGCGAACGGCAGCCTGAACTTCTTCAAATGGACGGCGTGTCACCGGCTTGTACTCAATGACATGGCCTGCAATCAGGGTGTTCGGCGCGACTTCAACGGCCTCAGTATTGCGCTTGTTCTTGATGGCCTCATCAGAGAACAATGCCGCGAGAAACTTGGGGTTATTATAAGGCGCGGTCGGAGCAGTTGCCGGATTGGGAGTACGTGTCAATCCACTAACCGTTTCGATCTTCAGCTTGAGCTTGTCCGCAACCGGTTTAAGACTATCTGCCTGTTCGTAAACTGTATTGTTGAACTGCTCGGCAAGTTCAGTAAATTTCTTTGCAGCGAGCTGCTTCTTGATGTCAGCAGCGATCTGCTCCTTCACCTCATCCAATGTCTTGGCGGTCGAGGGTTTCACAGCCGTCAACTGGATAATGTGATAGCCGAAATCCGATTCGACAACGTCGCTGATCTCGCCCTGTTTGAGCTTGAAGACCGTGTCCTCGAATGGTTTGACCATCATGCCCTTGCCGAAAAAGTCGAGATCACCACCACGCTCGGCGGAACCGGGATCCTGCGAATTTTCCTTGGCAACCTTGGCAAAGTCCGCTGGATTTTTCCGGACCTGAGCCAGCAGTTTCTCGGCTTTTTCTTTCGCGGCAGCCTTGTCGGCAGCAGAAGCATTCTTGTCAGCCTTGATCAGGATATGGCTGGCGCGGCGCTGCTCTTCTTCGCTATAGCGGGACGCATTCTGATCGTAGTAGGACTTGATGTCCGCGTCACTTACCGTGATTTGCGAAGCGACGACATCACTATTGAGCACGACGTACTCGGCCTTGACCTGCTCCGGAATTTCAAACTGCTTGGCATTCTTTTCGTAGTATGCCTTCAGCATCTCTTCGGTCACTTTAACCTGGGAGGTAAAATCCGATGCCTTGAACAGGATTTCCTGAACTTCGCGCTGCTGGTCGTTCAAATCCGAAAGCCGATTCGCGACGGTCTTCGGCGCAAACGCAGTTCCCTGCACCCCACCGCTTATCTGCTGCAGGCTCAAGTCCTGGCGCAACCGCGCTTCATACATTGCGGGAGTCATGCCTTGTGTGGCCAGCAGGGACTTGTAACGCTCGACATCGAATTTCCCATCTGCGCCGGTCAGTCCGGGGATCGCGAGAATATTCTGCTGGAGAGCCTGATCGCTGACCGAAAGGTTATTCTTGGCGGCCTCTGCTGCGATCACACGCTGCGCAATCAAGCCATCGAGGATATTTTGCTTCGCTTCAGGCGTATCCAGAAGTTTGGGATCGAACTGTCCACCAAACATTTGGCGCAGACGTTCCATCTGCTCGCGCTGTGCGTTTTCGAATTCTTGCTGAGTGATGGTTTGTCCAGCCACTTTGGCAATCGCATTGTCTCCCTCGCGAAAACTCGTATAGCCCTCGAGACCGAAAAATGCAAAAGATGGGAAGATAAACAGCAGAAGCGCGAATTGCATGAGGCGCCGATGCGTACGAATGAATTCAAACATATTCAGTCCATAAAATACGGATTGCGGAAATACCATTTGCACCGTTCGTACCGCTTGATACGGCCTGGCCGGATGGCAGGGAAAGCAGCATTTGCCGCACTTTGCAAAAAGCATTGCCACATATGAAAAAAGGCGAACTCGCGTTCGCCTTTTTTCGGTTTTTGGCGGAGTGGACGGGACTCGAACCCGCGACCCCCGGCGTGACAGGCCGGTATTCTAACCGACTGAACTACCACTCCTGATACTTGCTGCGTGCTTGGCTGTTTTGGTGGGTGCTGAGAGGCTCGAACTCCCGACCTACGCCTTGTAAGGGCGCCGCTCTACCAACTGAGCTAAGCACCCGGATCCACTTAGTCAGCCAAACTTCCCAGACGTTTGTCACCACGTCGAGAAAAACAAGATTATATAGGATCTTTTATTTCGTTGCACTAGAAAATGCAAACTTCCTGCATTTCTCACCGTACAACTTAACCCGCTTTTCCCTAATGCTATTTGTAAGGTACCGAATGACATCGATGGATTTCTGGGCTGACAATACGCAAGAGGAATCGATAGCATTGCTATTGACTACAGTGCAGTCAGGCGAGAAAAGATGCGATTTCATTTTTCGTTATGGCTTGGGATCAATAGCCATCTCTGCCACTCTATGCATTAAGCAATTGCAACCTATGTCGTTCAGTTGAGCGCGTCTTTGAGGCCTTTACCGGGGCGGAACTTCGGGACCTTGGCCGCTTTGATTTTGATGGCATCACCAGTGCGCGGGTTGCGTCCAGTGCGTGCGGCGCGCTTGCCTACCGTAAAAGTACCGAAACCCACCAGTGTTACAGACCCGTTTTTCTTCAGGGTGGTTTTGACCGCACCGATCAATGCGTCGAGCGCGCGTGTTGCGGCAGCTTTTGAGATGTCTGCATTACCCGCAATATGATCGATCAACTCAGTTTTGTTCACTAGTGCCCCCTCTTGGATGTTGGAACATGCTCTGCATATTTGTTAGATTTTTACACTGCAGGCAAGGACGAGAAAATGCAGATGAGAAACTTCTGCGGGGACTATTTAACAAGCGGCAAACCCTTGTGTCAAGCGGTTTCCCTTTGATTCCACACAATTGGTTGCATTACACTTCAGAGTGTTTAGAAACAAGACACTCAAACTGATCAGATAATAAAAAACGCGCTTCGAAAAGCGCGTTTTTTATTCCTGCTGTACCGTCGGTTTACCCGACTAAGACATCAATGCTTTACCACGTTCGGATCCGCTTGGCCGGTGCTTTGCGCAACTGCCGTATCAACTGGCGCGTCAACATCCGACAAAGGTTCAGGTTGCCGCTCGAGCGCGACTTCCAGCACCTTGTCAATCCAGCGCACCGGAATGATTTCCAGCTTGTTCTTCACGTTGTCTGGAATGTCTGCAAGATCCTTCACGTTCTGCTCGGGAATCAATGCAGTCTTGATGCCGCCACGGTGTGCAGCCAACAACTTTTCCTTCAGACCACCGATCGGAAGAACTTCACCACGTAAGGTGATTTCGCCGGTCATCGCGACATCAGCACGCACCGGAATACCGGTGAGCACAGAGACCAGTGCGGTTGTCATGGCGATACCGGCGGACGGCCCGTCCTTCGGTGTCGCACCTTCCGGTACGTGAATATGGATGTCGCTCTTGCCGAACAAGTCTGCCTTGATGCCGAGGCGTTTTGCACGACTGCGCACGACGGTACGCGCTGCTTCGATCGACTCCTTCATCACATCGCCCAATGTACCGGTGCGTATCACGTCGCCCTTGCCCGGCATAGTCATCGCTTCAATGGTCAGCAGATCGCCGCCCACCTCAGTCCATGCAAGACCGACCACCTGGCCGACCTGATTTTCTTTTTCGGCCATGCCGAAATCGTAACGACGGACACCGAGGAACTTATCCAGGTTCTTGGACGTAACAATGATCTTCCGATCCTGCTTTTTCAGCAGCAGCATCTTCACGACCTTGCGGCAAATCTTGGAGATCTCGCGCTCCAACGAACGGACACCAGCCTCACGCGTGTAGTAACGAATGATGTCGCGGATCGCCGATTCGGCAACGTTGATTTCATCTTCCTTGAGGCCATTGTTTGTAATCTGCTTCGGCAGCAAATAACGCGTCGCAATGTTGGTCTTCTCGTCTTCGGTATATCCCGACAGGCGAATCACTTCCATACGGTCAAGCAGTGCCGGCGGAATATTCAGCGAGTTGGACGTCGCGACGAACATCACATCGGACAAGTCGAAATCAACTTCGATGTAGTGGTCCGAGAATGTATGGTTCTGCTCCGGGTCCAGCACCTCAAGCAGTGCCGAGGACGGATCACCGCGGAAATCCTGACCGAGCTTATCTACCTCATCGAGCAGGAACAGAGGATTACGCACGCCGGTCTTTGCAAGGCTCTGCAGAATCTTGCCAGGCATTGAACCAATATAGGTACGACGATGGCCACGGATTTCCGCTTCATCGCGTACACCACCCAGCGCCATACGCACAAACTTGCGGTTAGTCGCACGAGCGATCGATTGGCCGAGCGACGTCTTACCGACACCAGGAGGCCCAACCAGGCACAGGATCGGTGCTTTTACCTTGTCAACGCGCTGTTGTACGGCAAGATATTCAAGAATGCGTTCCTTGACCTTGTCCAAGCCGTAATGCTCGCCTTCCAAAACTTTCTCTGCATTGGCCAAGTCGTTGTTGACCTTGGATTTCTTGCGCCATGGCAGACTGAGCATGGTGTCGATGTAATTACGGACGACTGTCGCTTCAGCGGACATCGGCGACATCAGCTTGAGTTTTTTCAGTTCGGCCTGTGCTTTTTCGCGTGCTTCTTTCGGCATCTTGGCAGCGATGATTTTCTTCTCGAGTTCCTCGAGATCGGCACCCTCTTCGCCTTCACCAAGTTCCTTCTGGATCGCCTTGACCTGCTCGTTCAGGTAGTACTCGCGCTGCGACTTTTCCATCTGGCGCTTGACGCGGCCACGGATGCGCTTTTCCACTTGCAGAATGTCAAGCTCGCCTTCGAGCTGTCCGAGCAGATGTTCATGACGCTTGGCAACGTTGAAAATCTCAAGAATGACCTGTTTCTGCTCCAGCTTCAGCGGAAGGTGGGCTGCGATAGTATCGGCGAGACGACCGGCATCATCGATTCCAGCAAGAGAAGTCAGGATTTCAGGCGGGATCTTTTTGTTGAGTTTGACGTATTGGTCAAACTGCTGAACGATCGCGCGACGCATCGCTTCCACTTCGGATTCGTCACCGGACTCGGATTCAACCGGAGTCAGTTCCGCGACGAAATGCGTGTCGAGTTCTGTGATGTTATGGATACGGGCACGTTGTGCACCTTCCACAAGGACCTTGACGGTACCATCCGGCAACTTGAGCATTTGCAGGATATTGGCCACGCAGCCGATTTCGTAAATATCGTCAGCGGAAGGTTCATCCTTGGCGGCGGCTTTCTGGGCGGCGAGCATGATGCTCTTGCCCTGCTCCATTGCTGCTTCAAGAGCCTTGATCGACTTTGGGCGACCAACGAATAGCGGGATCACCATATGCGGGAAGACAACAACGTCCCGCAACGGCAACAACGGCAGTTGGGTTTGTTCGGTTAATGTTGTAGAAGTCGTCATGGCGAACCTTATTTAAGAGCTTGTTAATGATGTAGGCACGAACAGCCTAAAACTCAAGTCCAAGCAGCAACAAAAATCACTTGTCATATTATCGACATTCAGGTTTCCTAATAAAAAAAGCCACACACGAAGTCTCCCTCGGGTGGCTTTACTGTGGAAGCCTGAAGTGATTCCTGTAATTCAAATTGTACTGCTTCTAGGAAAAAAACGGGCTTACAACCATGGTTGCCTGTTACGGATACTCAATTATTTAGCTCCGGAAACTTTTGGCTGCTCGTGGTAGATCAACAATGGCTTCGCTCCATTAACGATGGTGTTCTCATCGATCACCACCTTGGCGACATTTTGCTGACTCGGTAATTCAAACATCACCTCGAGCAACGCATGTTCCAGGATAGAGCGCAAGCCGCGTGCACCAGTCTTGCGTTCAAGCGCCTTTCTGGCAATTGCGTGCAATGCTGCTGGCCGAACTTCAAGTTCCGCGCCTTCCATTTGCAGCAGCTTCGCATACTGCTTGATCAGGGCGTTCTTGGGTTCAAGCAAGATTTGGATTAAGGCTTCCTCGTTTAGTTCACTCAGCGTGGCGACGACCGGAAGACGTCCAACCAGCTCCGGAATGAGACCGAATTTGATCAGATCCTCGGGCTCAGCATCAAGCAATACCTCGCTCGCATTACGTTCAGTCTGGCTTTTTACGCTGGCCGAGAAGCCAATGCCGCTCTTCTCGGAACGATTGGAAATAATCTTTGCCAAGCCGTCAAAAGCGCCACCGCAGATAAACATGATATTTGTCGTGTCTATCTGCACGAAGTCCTGATTCGGATGCTTGCGACCACCTTGAGGGGGCACCGAAGCCATCGTCCCTTCGATCAGTTTCAGCAATGCCTGTTGCACGCCTTCGCCGGACACATCGCGGGTAATGGATGGGTTGTCGGACTTACGGGAAATCTTGTCGATTTCGTCGATGTAGACGATACCCTTCTGGGCCTTCTCAACCTCGTAGTTGCAGTTCTGCAGCAACTTCTGAATGATGTTCTCGACGTCTTCGCCAACATAACCAGCTTCGGTCAAGGTGGTCGCATCAGCAATGACGAAAGGCACATTCAGCATCCGGGCGAGTGTTTGCGCCAGCAGAGTTTTACCTGAGCCGGTGGGACCGACCAGCAAAATATTGCTCTTTGCCAGTTCAACGTCGTCCTTCTTGCCGAGATGCTTGAGTCGCTTGTAATGGTTGTAGACAGCCACGGACAAAATGCGTTTGGCAGTTTCCTGACCAATAACATATTGTCCGAGAAGTTCGAAGATTTCCTGGGGAGTCGGGAGATCCGACTTTGGACCCGCGACGGACTCGATGCTCGACGCCTCGTCGCGAATGATGTCGTTACACAGGTCAATGCACTCGTCGCAGATGAAAACCGACGGACCTGCGATAAGTTTCTTCACCTCGTGTTGGCTCTTACCGCAGAAGGAGCAGTAAAGCAATTTTTCGCCGCTGGAGGATTTTTTGTCAGACATAGAGCAAAGTGTGGGTGGAGAATTGATTCGATATTACCCGCGAATTCGGTGTTCGTCACGACGCCGCTCAATAATTTGAGAATTCTGAGGGGAATTCGTCGCCAGAAGAACGAAACGCCCGAACGCATGACCGCCCGGGCGTTTTTCGCTTGGACGAGTGGTGTCAGGCCCGATTGGTCAACACCTTGTCAATCATGCCATAATCGGCCGCTTCCGCAGCAGACATGAAATTATCTCTGTCTGTATCCTTGCTGATTTGTTCCACGCTCCGACCAGTTTTTTCCGCCAGAATGCCGTTCAGTCGCTCGCGCAGATAGAGAATTTCACGTGCCTGGATTTCAATGTCGCTGGCCTGTCCCTGGGCTCCGCCCAGCGGCTGGTGGATCATGATCCGCGAATTCGGCAACGAGAAACGCTTGCCCTTGGCGCCGGCAGCCAGCAGGAACGCGCCCATGGACGCGGCCAGGCCGGTACACAAGGTCGAAACGTCTGGTTTGATGAACTGCATCGTATCGTAAATCGCCATGCCGGCAGATACGGAGCCACCTGGGGAGTTAATATACAGCGAGATATCCTTGTCCGGATTTTCGCTCTCGAGGAACAGCAATTGAGCGACGATCAGGTTAGCTGACTGGTCGTTGACCGGACCTACCAGGAAAATGACACGCTCTTTCAGCAGGCGGGAGTAGATGTCATACGCGCGCTCACCGCGGCCGCTCTGTTCAATCACCATCGGCACCATACCGAGCATTTCAGTATCGAGTGCCGAATTTTTAATCATGCCTGACATGTGCTTTCCTTAAGGAGTGCGCAAGAGAGCGGACATTTTAACGAGGGATGGGCATGCCCATCCCTTACCCGTTTCAGCCTTGCGCGTTATTGCCCATCAATTCGTCGAAGCCTACCGACTTCTCGGTAACCTTCGCCTTGCCAAGTACGTAGTTAACGACGTTTTCTTCCAAAACAAGAGCCTCCACTTCAGCAAGACGACGACGGTCGCTGTAGTAGAACTTCAGCACTTGCTGCGGATCTTCATAGCTTTGTGCAAATTCTTCCACTTGTGCCTTGACTTGGTCTTGCGTCGCTTCAAGTTTATTCTCCTTCACCACTTCAGCCAGAATCAGGCCGAGGCGGACGCGACGTTCTGCCTGCGCGGTGAACAGTTCCGGCGGGAACGGCATATCCTTGACATTCATGCCACGTTGCGCCATGTCCTGGCGTGCCATTTCGATCAGGCGCTCGACGTCCTGGTCGACCAGTGCCTTCGGCACGTCGAGTTCGGCAGCGGCGATCAGTGCGTTCATCACGCTGTCCTTGGTCTTGGCCTTGGCACGACCTTTGACTTCACGCTCGAGGTTGGATTTGATGTCCTGACGCATTTTGTTCAGGTCGCCGTCTTCGATGCCGAGCGATTTCGCGAATTCAGAATCGACTTCCGGCATGTGCGCCCATTCGATTTTCTTCATGGTGATGGTGAACTCGGCAGTCTTACCTGCTACGTCCTTACCATGATAGTCCTCCGGGAACGGCAATGGGAAAGTCTTGGACTCGCCAACTTTCAAACCGATCGCTGCGGATTCGAACTCAGGAAGCATGCGGCCTTCGCCCAGGACAAAGGCATAGTCTTCCGCCTTGCCGCCCTGGAACTCGACGCCGTCAATCTTGCCGACGAAGTCGACGGTGACGCGATCGCCGTTCTGTGCGGACTGGTCTGCACCACCATCGCCATGCGCGCCTTGCTCGCCTTTAGTATGGTAGTGGACGCGCTGCTTGCGCAGAATGTCGATAGTCTTGTCGATCTCGGCGTCGGTCACTTCGCTTGTGACCTTTTCGACTTCAGCGCTAGCGAGATCGCCGATCTTCACTTCGGGATAGACTTCGAAGGTCGCGTCAAATGCGACTGTGCCTTCAGCGGCGCCTTCGCTATTCTTCGGCTCGATACGCGGATAACCGGCAACACGCAAGTTGTTCTCGCTCGCGGCTTCACTGAATGCGCGGCCGACCTTATCATTCAACACTTCGGTCTCAACCTGGTAGCCGTACTGCTGGGCGACCATCTTCATCGGTACTTTGCCTGGACGGAAGCCAGGTGCCTTCGCTGTGCGAGCGCGGATTTTCAGGCGCTTTTCCACTTCTGCCTGTACGTCGGCCAGCGGCACTGTGATGGTGATGCGGCGCTCGAGTTTTTCCAAAGTTTCGACTGCAGTTGCCATGTGAATCGTCCAAAAAATAAATATTCTGTGGTGCGAGGAGGGGGACTCGAACCCCCACACCATTGCTGGCGTCAGGACCTAAACCTGGTGCGTCTACCAATTTCGCCATCCTCGCGGGAATTTGCTTGCTGATTCGCGATGTTTTGCACAAAAGCAAAGGGCGACCATGAAGTGAATATCTGGTCGCCCTAAAATGCCATTGTTAGTAGCTCTTCAACTTCAACCCGGCATTTTACTGGATTTTTGGTCCGGCTGTCCCGATTTTTCATGAGTCCTGCAAGTACATCCAGACAGGGACCGCTTTGCGGCCCCTGTCCTTTTACGGAATCACCGCAACTTCAGGCTCTGGTTTCTTCACGCGGAACCATGCGGCATATAGCGCCGGCAAGAATAGCAAGGTCAGCGCAGTCGCAATGATCAGCCCGCCCATGATGGCCACCGCCATCGGGCCCCAGAACACGGACCGTGACAGGGGAATCATCGCCAGTACAGCTGCCGCAGCGGTCAGAATGATCGGTCGGAACCTGCGTACCGCGGATTCCACGATGGCATTCCATGGCGGCATGCCTTCGCGGATGTCATGCTCGATCTGGTCGATCAGGATGACCGAATTCCGGATGATCATACCGAACAATGCAATTACACCAAGCTGCGCGACAAAACCGAAGGGACGCTGCAAAAGCAGCAAGGCCATCGCTGCGCCAGCCACGCCCAAGGGTCCGGTAAGAAAAACCAGCAAAGCACGCGAAAAGCTATGCAGCTGTAGCATTAGCAGTGTGAAGATGATAAAAATTACCAGTGGGACGTTGGCCGCAATCGATTCCTGCGCCTTGCCGCTGTCAGCCGCGGCACCGGCAAGCTCGATGCGGTAACCGGCAGGCAGAGCAGCACGCAGCTTGTCGAGTTGTGGACTGATCTGGCTCGACACGGTTGGTCCCTGAATGCCATCCACGACATCGGACTGCACGGTGATCGCCCATTCCCTTCCCTCGCGCCAGACAACGCCCGGCTCCCACACGAACTGGACACGCGCCACTTGCGACAAGGGAATCGCCCTGCCGCTGGGAGTTTGGAGGCTGGCCTCGTTCAGCGCAGTAATTGTCGAGCGCTCTTCCACCGGCTGGCGGACCACGACATCGATCAGCTTGTTGTCCTCGCGATACTGACCAATTGTCGTTCCGGTGAGAACAGTATTTGCGGCACGCATCACAGTTTGTGAACTCAGCCCAAGGGCGCGCAGCTTGTCCTGGTCGAGATCGAGTCGCAATACCTTGACCGATTCGTTCCAGTTGTCATTGACGCCGACTGCATTCGGGTTGACGCGCATGACTTCCTTGACCTGATCGGCGATTGCACGCACCTTATCGACTTCATAACCGGTGACGCGGAACTGGACCGGATACGGTACCGGAGGCCCGTTTGGCAGCAGTTTGACGCGCCCTCGCACACCCGGAAAATCATTCTTGAAGACATCGACAATTTTCAATCGAAGGGCTTCCCTTGCCTTCAAATCCTTCGCCAGCACGACGACTTGCGAGACGTTCGTCTGCGGGAAAATCTGATCCAGCGGCAGGTAGAAACGCGGACTGCCGGTACCGACGTAGGTGGTAATGCTTTCAACACCATCTTGCTTGCGAATAAAGCTTTCAAACTTCTTCGCCTGTGCCTCGGTAGCGGCAAACGCACTACCTTCCGGCATCCAGAGTTCGACCATGAGCTCCGGCCTGCTCGAATCAGGGAAGAACTGCTGCTCGATGACACGGAATCCGACGATACCGAGTGCAAATACGCCCAGAGTCAGCAGAATCGTCGTCTTGCGCCATTCCACGCACCAGTTGACCACACGCCGGAAGCGCGAGTAAAACGGACTGTCGAACAATTCATGCTGACCGTCCGCGTGCGAGGAAGGTTTCACCTTAAGCAGTATGTACCCGATGTACGGTGTGAACAGGACAGCCACGAACCATGAAATGATCAGCGCCAGTGCGTTTACGGAAAACATCGAAAAGGTATATTCTCCCGCTGCCGACTTGGCAAGACCAATTGGCAGGAAGCCAGCAGCGGTAATCAGGGTTCCGGTCAGCATCGGCATCGCGGTCGACGTATAGGCAAAGGTCGCCGCGTCGAAGCGCGAGAAGCCTTCTTCCATTTTCCGCACCATCATTTCAACGGCGATGATGGCATCATCGACCAGCAGGCCGAGAGCAATGATCAGCGCGCCGAGCGAGATCTTGTGCAGATCGATACTGAGGATACTCATGAACAGGAAAGTGATGGCCAGTACCAACGGTATGGTCAGTGCCACCACGAGGCCGGGCCTCACGTCGAGGCGTAAAGGTTTGGTGTGCAGGCCGAGCGCGACGAAGCTGACGGCGAGCACGATCAGAACTGCTTCCGCCAATGTCTGCAGAAATTCATGGACTGAAGACGTTACCGCTTTTGGCTGGTCCGAGACGCGCTGCAACTCAATACCTACCGGGAGCTTGGCCTTGAGATCGCCAACAGTCTTTTCCAGATTTTCCCCGAGCTGGATGATGTCACCGCCCTTTTCCATGGAAATGCCGAGGCCGATAACTTCCTTGCCATTGAAACGCATCTTGTCCTGCGGCGGATCCTTGTACTCGCGCTTCACTTTCGCAAAATCGCCCAGGCGGAAGGTCGTTCCATTGGCTCGTAATTCCAGCGATTCGAAATCCTTCGGTGACTTCATGGCGCCCGTCACGCGGACTTGCAGATTGTCGGTCGGGGTGACAAGTACGCCGGTAGACTCCACCGAGTTTTGCGCGTTCAGCTGATTGACTATCGATTCGAAGGGAATCCCGAGCTGGGCGAATTTTTTGTGCGAAAACTCGATGTTGATCTTTTCGTCCTGCACGCCGAACATTTCGACCTTGGATACCGAGGGCACTTGCAAGAACTGCTGTCGTACGAAGTCGGCGTAGTCCTTGACCTCTGCGTAATTGAAGCCGTCGCCGGATACGGCGAAGATCGAACCGTAGGTGTCGCCGAATTCGTCGTTGAAGAATGGACCGAGAACTCCGGCCGGCAAGGTGTTGCGAATATCGCCTATCTTCTTGCGGACCTGGTACCACGCGCCCGGAACGTCTTTCGGCGGCGTTGATTCACGCAGCTGCAGAATGATGAGTGTTTCACCCGGCTTCGAATAACTGCGAATTTTGTCGATGTAAGGCGTTTCCTGCAGCTTCTTTTCCAGCTTGTCGGTGACCTGCTCCGCCATCTGCAGCGAGGTGGCGCCTGGCCAGATCGCCCGCACCACCATGGCACGGAAGGTAAACGGGGGGTCCTCGTCCTGGCCGAGACGGCCGTAACTCATGATGCCGCCGATCAGCAAAGCAACGATCAGATAACGGGTAAGCGGGATATGCTCGAGCGCCCACCGCGACAGGTTGAAGCCACCCTTCATTTGGTCGCTCCTCCTGCTTGGGCATTAGCTCCCTGCTCAACGGCCGGCAGTGTGGCAGCCGGCTTGGCTTGCGTCTGGCGTTCGGCAAGTGCAACCTCTTCGCCAAGTATCTTGACCTTTTGCCCTGGTTGCAACAAGTTGACGCCTGCGGTCACAACCGTCTGCCCGGGGGCGACACCGCCAGCCACCAGAATGTCATTGCCAACAGAACCGGCGATTTGTACAGGCACCAGCTTGACAGTGCCATTTTCGACTATCCACACTGCAGTATTGGCTTTGTCCCTGTGCAGCGCAGTCATCGGCAGCTTGATGGCCGGATTGGCGCTCTTTTCTGCGAAAGAAACATAGGCGGTCATGCCGAGTTTCACATCCGCAGACTCGGGAATGGATACTTTGGCTGTGTAGGTACGCGTCGCCGTATCAGCAACCGGAGAGACCTCACGAACCTTGCCCGGAATGATGACGTCAGGCTTGGCCCATGTCCGCACGCGCACATCGCTGACCCTGCGTAATGCGTCAACCCTATCTTCGGGTATGCCGATCACAATTTCCTTGTCACCCAGTTGCGCAACGCGCACGACTGGCGTCCCGGCGGAAACAACCTGTCCGGTTTCAGCATCAATACTGGTGACAACGCCGTCAACGTCAGCAATCAATGCCGAATAACCAGCCTGATTGGACTGGTTGCGGTATGCGGCGAGCGCCTGGTCATAACTGGCCTGAGCGGCCTTGAAGGCGGTTTGCTTGCTGTCCAGAACGGCTTGGCTCACGAAATTCTTTTCACGCAAATCCTGGTAACGTTTCAACTCGGCCCTGGCCAGGTCACGGTTGCTTTCGGCCGCCTGCAGGCCGGCATTTGCCTGTGCCTGGGCGAGTTTCAGATCCTGAGGATCCAGTTGCATCAGCAACTGACCACGCTTGACCACGGTCCCGACATCGACCTTACGGGACACGATTTTGCCTCCAACGCGGAACCCAAGCCTGGACTCGTAGCGCGCCCGAACATCGCCGGAGAATTCGGCCACCACATCGACATTGTCAGCGGCGACCTGAATAGTCCTTACCGGACGGATATCCTCGGTTTTTTCTACAGGCTTGGAACAACCGGTGAGTAGTGCCAGCACGGTACAAGCGACCAGCGCAGCCCGGCCGAATGTGAATTCATGAGGTGTCATTTGGCGTCCATTTGTCAAAGCGGCCACGATTTTTCCTTTAGTATTCGGGCTATTACTGAATTGCCTGGGGTAGCTGCGGCATTTCCTGTAATCAATTTTTTACTGACCGAGCGGTTAGTAATTATAAGCAGATCGTTTGCCGTTGCATATGACTTTTTGGTCAATTAGAGTGCCATGCCAGTTGAACATTATGAAAACTTTCCCGTGGCGTCGGTGCTCCTGCCCCGCCGTTTGCGTCCTGCCGTCGAAGCGATTTATGCCTTTGCGCGAAGCGCGGATGATATTGCCGATGAGGGAGACGCCACGCCCGATGAGCGTCTTGCGGCATTGCATGCTTATGAAGAGGGGCTCATTGGCATAGAAGCCGAGCGCCCCGATCTTCCACCGCTATTTCATAAATTGGCGCGTGTTGTCCGGCAATACCGTCTGTCGATGCAGCCCTTTTACGATCTGTTGTCCGCATTCAAGCAGGACGTGGTCACGGTGCGGTATGAAAGCTTCCAGGACCTTCTAGATTATTGTCGACGTTCCGCCAATCCGGTAGGGACGCTGATGCTGGAGTTGTATGCCGCGGCCGATGCGCGCAATCTTCGCGATTCCGATGCCATCTGTTCTTCGCTGCAATTGATCAATTTCTGGCAAGACGTTGCTGTGGACTGGAAAAAGTCGCGTATCTACTTGCCGCTGGAAGATTTGCGCCGCTTCAGTGTCACCGAAGGACAAATTGCAGATGCCAGCACAAACCAGGCGTGGAAGGAACTCATGAGATTTGAAGTTGGCCGCGCCCGCACCCTGATGCTGGCAGGCGCCCCGCTCGCCTTACGCCTGCCCGGCCGCATCGGCTGGGAGTTACGCATGGTGGTCCAAGGTGGACTACGTATCCTCGAACGTATCGAAGCCGCCGACTACGATGTTTTCAACCATCGACCTCGTTTGGGTCTCGCCGACTGGGGTTGCATGCTATGGCGGGCCAGCCGCATGAAAATCAGTTTGTCGCACATGGCGCATGTCGGCTAGCATAGCGGCTTCCGATTACCCTGAGTCACGCTCTTTTCATGTCTCCCGACGAATACTGCCAACAAAAAGCCGTCCAAAGCGGCTCGAGCTTTTACTACAGCTTTCTGTTTCTTCCCAGCGAGCGCCGTCGCGCCATCACTGCGCTTTACGCGTTCTGTCGCGAGGTAGACGATACGGTGGATGAATGCACCGATGTTTCCATCGCGCGCAACAAGCTAGCCTGGTGGCGCCGTGAAATCCAGGCGATGCTCGATGGCGCGCCGACTCATCCCGTGACCAAGGCGCTGCAGCCGCATCTGGCCACGTATGCGCTGGAAGGAAAACACCTGCAGGCGATCATCGATGGCATGGAAATGGATCTGGATCAGACACGTTATCTCGACTATGCAGGGCTTAAGCGTTACTGCTGGCATGTCGCCAGCGTCGTCGGCATCCTGTCGGCCAGCATCTTTGGCGTGACGCGCTCCGAGACGCTGCAATATGCGGAGAAGCTGGGATTGGCATTCCAGCTTACCAATATCATCCGGGACGTCGGTGAAGACGCGCGCAAAGGCCGTATTTATTTGCCTGTCAGCGAACTCCAGCAGTTCAACGTAACCGCTGCCGATATTCTCAATGCACGGCACAGCGAAAACTTTGAAAAGCTGATGCGTTTCCAGGCCACCCGTGCCAAGACCTTGTACGAAGAAGCTTTTGCTCTGCTCCCCGCCGAGGACCGGCGTGCTCAGCGTCCAGGCTTGATCATGGCGTCAATCTACCGCGCTCTGCTGGACGAAATCGAGCGTGACAATTTCCATGTGCTGGAGCAGAAAACCTCACTGACGCCAATTCGCAAGTTGTGGCTGGCGTGGAAAACCTATGTGCGCGGCTGATGCATAAGGTTGCGGTTATTGGCGGTGGCTGGGCCGGTTGCGCGGCTGCGGTGGAGCTGGCTGATCGCGGCGCTACGGTCACCTTGTTCGAGTCTGCGCGTAACCTGGGTGGGCGTGCCCGCATGGTCGAGGTGAATGGAGTCCCGCTGGACAACGGCCAGCACATCCTTCTTGGCGCCTACAGTGAAACGCTTAAGCTGCTCAAACGCGTCGGCGTCGACACCAATGACACATTGCTTCACCTGCCCCTGCAAATGCGCTACCCGAACGGCAGTGGGATGGACTTTGTCACACCACGTTTGCCTGCTCCTCTGCATATGCTGGCCGGATTATTCAGGGCGAAGGGTTTGCGGCGCGAGGACAAACTTTCGCTAGCACGGTTTTCGACGACGGCGCGCTGGATGGACTGGCGGATAAACACGGATTGCAGTGTGAGCGAACTACTGAATCGCTTCGATCAGACCGCTACGCTTGTGCAACTGATGTGGCGTCCGTTATGCATCGCGGCCTTGAATACGCCACCGGAACGCGCTTCCGCGCAGGTCTTTCTCAATGTCCTCCGGGACAGCCTTGGCGCACGTCGCGCTGCATCCGACATGCTCATTCCCAAGGTGGATCTCAGCAGACTTTTTCCGACCAAGGCGGCGCACCATATTGAAGCCCATGGCGGGCGGATTGTCTGCGGCAGCATGGTGACCGGCTTGCACACCGAAGGAAGGAGATGGGCCGTCTCGGTGCAGGATATTAAAGAAGAATTTGACGCAACGGTGGTAGCAATTCCCGCTGCGCAAGCGGCACGGCTCCTGAACGGCCTGATCGATACCGTCGAGTTGGAAGCATTCAACTATGAGCCAATCACAACCTGCTATCTGCAGTACGATCCTGGCGTAGCGCTGGACCATGCTTTCTATGCATTGGTAGACGATGCCCGCTTGAAGCGATGGGGTCAATTCGTGTTCGACCGCGGTCAACTCGATGCAGCACAGGCTGGCTTGCTGGCAGTTGTCGTCAGTACTTCAACAGAAGCGATTGCAATGGGACACGATGTCCTTGCAGATTCGATTGCACGGCACCTTGCCGAGGTATTCGCACGCCCTGCACTGTCAACTCCACAGTGGACAAAAGTGATATCGGAAAAACGTGCGACCTTTTCGTGTACGCCCGGACTGCAACGCCCGCCGAACGTTACTGGACTTGATGGCCTGGTACTGGCAGGCGATTATACTGCCAGCGATTACCCGGCTACGCTTGAAGCGGCAGTGCGCAGCGGTGTGCAGGCCGGTCGGGCAATCAAACTGGGTTAGGTTAGCTTGATCCGTGTTGTCCTGCGACAGTGATTGGCGCGGGTGGCACGGATCCTACGAATCACTCACTCAAGCTAGCAGGACGCACATCGCAAGGACTTTTCGGTACCTGGCTAAACCTCATCCCTTACCCGATTGAGTGCTTCATCAATACGCTCCACCCCGATGACCTTCAAGCCTTCAATACTTTGCTTGGGTGCGTTCGCCTTCGGTATCAACGCTATGGAAAAACCAAGCTTGGCGGCTTCGCGCAAGCGCTCCTGGCCACGTGGTGCAGGACGGATTTCTCCCGCAAGACCTACTTCCCCGAAGACCACCAGGCCACGCGGCAAAGGCTTGTTGCGCATCGACGAATGAATTGCCAGCAATACCGCGAGGTCGGCAGCCGGTTCCGTAATCTTGACGCCACCTACCGCATTGATAAAGACGTCCTGATCGAAGGCAGCTATTGATGCATGCCTGTGCAGCACCGCAAGCAGCATGGCAAGACGGTTTTGCTCAAGACCGACCGACAAGCGTCGTGCATTCGGCACATGTGAGGTATCGACCAGCGCCTGAATTTCAACAAGCAGAGGCCGGGTGCCTTCCTGGGTAACCATCACGCAGGAACCAGGGACCTGATTGTCATGTTGGGACAAGAACAAGGCTGATGGATTGGACACGCCCTTGAGTCCTTTTTCCGTCATCGCGAACACGCCCAGTTCATTGACCGCGCCGAAGCGATTCTTGAATGCACGCACCAGGCGGAAGCTCGAATGCGTATCGCCTTCGAAATACAGCACGGTATCGACGATATGCTCCAGCACGCGCGGACCGGCCAATGCACCCTCTTTGGTGACATGGCCAACCATGATGATGGTGATATCCGATTGTTTGGCAACCCGGGTCAGTTGTGCTGCACATTCACGCACCTGGGCAACCGAGCCCGGCGCCGACGTCAGTGCATCCGAATAGATTGTCTGTATCGAGTCGATCACCGCTACCTGCGGCTTATGCTCGGCCAGCGTATTGAGAATTTTTTCAAGCTGGATCTCGGCCTGTAGCTGCAAATCCTTTGCGTCGACCGCAAGGCGCTTTGCACGCAAGGCAATCTGCGAACCGGATTCCTCACCACTGACGTACAGAGTCTTCTTGATCTTTGACATATTGGCAAGCGCTTGCAGCAGCAAGGTCGACTTGCCGATACCGGGATCACCGCCAATCAGTACAACACCACCGGGAACAAGCCCGCCGCCAAGCACGCGGTCGAATTCTTCAATGCCAGTGCCGAAACGCGGCACGTCGATCGCTTCAATGTCCGCCAGGCTCAGTACCGGCGAGGTCTGTGCCAGCCCCTGATGCTGACCGGAAAAACGGTTTCCGGCGCTTTCGACGACGGTTTCGACGAGTGTGTTCCACTGCCCGCATGAAGGGCACTGACCAGCCCATTTACTGCTCACGCCACCACATTCGGTACAGGTGTAATTGGTTTTCTGTTTAGCCATATTTATTAAGCTGCTTTATCTGCTGGTTTAGTCTTCGACAACGGCTACACGTGGCGCAACCGCGCACATCAGCTCATAGCCTATCGTTCCGGCGGCATTCGCGACCTCATCGATCGGCACATGTTTCCCCCAGAGTTCAACCTTGCTGCCTACATGTGCACCGGGTACATCGGTAATATCCACGTTGAGCATGTCCATCGATACCCGACCGACAATTCGGGTGCGGATGCCATCGACCATGGCAGGGGTACCTGCCGGCGCATGACGTGGGTAGCCGTCGGCATAACCGCAGGCCACCACCCCGATGGTCATGGCCTTTTCAGCAACGAAACGGCTGCCGTAACCGATGGCATCTCCGGGCTTGATTGTTTGCATGCCAATAATTTCACTTTTAAGTGTCATGGCGGCTTGCAAGCCAAATTCGACAGCGGTCTTGCCGCCCGGGGTTGCGCCGTACAGCATGATTCCTGGTCGGACCCAGTCCGCCGCCACATCGGGATGACTCAATACCGCGGCGGAATTTGCAAGACTGCGTTCGCCGACCAGCCCTTGCGTCGCCGAATGAAAGCGCCTGACCTGTTCGGCAAGCGGCATATGCGCATTATTACTATCGTCCGCATTGGCGAAGTGCGTCATCAGTGTGATCTGCCTGACCTGCGGGATGGCTCTCAAGCGTCGGTAAGCGTCGTGCAGCTTTTCAGCCACAAAGCCGAGCCGGTTCATCCCACTGTTCATTTTCAGATGCACATGAACAGTTGATGGCAGCACTGCCTTGGCAAGCATATCGATTTGCTCACTGCAATGGATAGCAAACTGGATATCATGCATCGCCAGTTCGGGCAAATCGGACTCATCAAAGAATCCTTCCAGCAACAGAACCTGCTTGGTCCAGCCCATGTCGCGCAGTCGCAAGGCAGCATCGACTTCGATCAGTCCCAGACCGTCCGCCTGCGAGAATGCGCGCATGCCGCGAGCTAGTCCATGGCCATAGGCATTCGCTTTGACGATGGCCCATACCTTGGATTGCGGCGCGGCGTTTCGAGCGACGGAAAGATTGTGACGCAATGCTGAGGAATGAATAGTTGCGACAAGCGGTCTAGGCATATATGTAATCAACGGAAACAAAATTGCACTACTGCGACGCCACATTTTACCGGAGGGCTTATTGACGCCGGTCATCAAATCCGCTTCTGGCCGATATTTTCATGGTATAAAGCAAGCCGGAGACATACGGGAAACACGGGTACACCTCAATATGCGGATGAATCGCGGTTTTTACACCATCATGGCGGCGCAATTTTTTTCATCGCTCGCCGACAATGCTCTCCTGATCGCAGCAATTGCACTCCTTACAAGTATGAAGGCTCCGGCATGGATGACGCCGATGCTGAAATTGTTTTTTGTGCTGTCATATGTATTGTTGGCCGCGTTCGTCGGCGCCTTTGCGGATTCGCTGCCAAAAGGTCGGGTCATGTTCGTGACCAACCTGATCAAGATCGTGGGTTGCGGCCTCATGTTCTTCCATGTCCATCCCCTTCTTGCCTATGCGGTCGTTGGTTTCGGCGCAGCGGCTTACTCGCCCGCCAAGTACGGCATCCTGACCGAGTTGCTGCCGCCTGAAAAACTGGTTGCTGCCAATGGATGGATCGAAGGCTTGACCGTTGTGTCGATCATCCTTGGCACCGTCATGGGCGGCGCCTTGGTCAATACACAAATTTCGGACGCCCTGCTTGCATTCGATTTTCCATTAGTCCATACCGGCATCGATACTGCAGCGGAAGCCGCACTGTCAGTCATCATGGTGACCTATTTCGTCGCCGCAGGCTTTAATCTGAAAATTCCCGATACTGGCGCACGCTATCCGCATCAGGAACGTAACCCCATCAAGCTGATTGTCGATTTTTCTGTCTGCTTTACCACGCTATGGAAAGACAAGCTCGGGCAGATTTCCCTGGCCGTCACCACTCTGTTCTGGGGCGCCGGAGCGACCTTGCAGTTTATCGTGCTGAAATGGGCTGAAAAATCCCTCAATATGCCGCTCGACAAGGCAGCAATTCTGCAGGGAGTGTTTGCCGTGGGTGTTGCTGTGGGCGCTACCGCTGCTGCACGCTTTGTGCCACTGAAGCGCTCACTCAGCGTCATGCCGCTCGGCGTTGCAATGGGCCTGATCGTGATCGCAATGACCCTGGTGCATTCCGTCTGGTTTGCTTATCCCTTGCTGATCCTGGTAGGTGTATTGTCTGGTTACTTTGTCGTACCAATGAACGCCTTGCTGCAACATCGTGGACACGTGCTGTTAAGTGCTGGACATTCGATCGCTGTACAAAACTTTAACGAGAACCTGTCTGTTCTCACCATGCTGATGCTGTATGCGCTGATGGTGAAGCTGAATCTCGACATCAACATCGTTATTGTGTTGTTCGGCCTCTTCGTCTCGGGCACCATGTTCCTCGCCATGCGCAAGCATGCGGCCAATCAGCGGGAGCATGACTCGCTCGCGCTGATTGGCGAGCACAAGCATTAGAGGGATTTCATATTAGTGTACTGTCGCCTCGGCTCGTTTTGACGCGCAGGGCAGCGTTGCTTGTCGCTTGTGTGGCCCGCCACACAGCGCTCCGCGCGCCTTGCCCTGCACGCCAAAACGAGCCGCTTCCCCGCACACCAATGTAAAATCCGCTCTAAGAAGACTTGTTGGCCCCTTTATAAGGGTCACGGTGAAAGCACAGAGTGTCGCTCAGGCCATCCGTCTGATACGCACTTCCGCCCGGCTTTGCCAGTCATCGGGCACGATAAACCCCCGATCCTTCTCCAGCAGCCACTTGCCTTGCGGGGTTAGCAAGGCGACCAGGACCGGCGATGCATTCCCTAAAAAATGTTCCTCAAGCACCTTACGTAATCCGGCACGGTCGAGTACCTTTTCCTCAGTTGCTTTCGCTGGGGCCAGCCAGGACAGTCTTGGCAGTACCAGGTAATGGACGGCATCGAGCTTTTCGACATCCTTGAGAGCGCACCAGAAACCCCGGCAATGCGCGGCAGAGATGCCTGGTGGATGCGCTGGCAAGGGTGTTCGCCCCTGATAGAACAGCCACCCTTTTACCAGAGCCTGGGCGGCTGCGATCGGTAACGGCAGATGGGCCTGCGCAGCGGGATGCTGTGACAATGCCAACTGCTGGTCCATGATTTTGCGCACTTTTGCGCCCAGGGTATCGGCAAGGTTGGGACCGACAAAATAGTCGGCCTGCTGGCCGTGTCCATTGGCTTCAAGCAGATACAGCTTGGTGGCAAATTCCCAATGTATCAGTGCATCGTCGCGACGCAGCAGGAAATCGAATTCGCCTATCGTATCGTTCTTGCCGGCACGTACTTGCACGCCGTGGGCGAACAGCAAATCGCAATGTGCAAGATAAAAGGCGACCAACTGTTCTGCATAGCGCCCAAGTCGCGCAAAAGGATGTTTGCCCAAATAGTCATGCAGAGGCTGAGGAGATTGGTCGAGCGTACTAAGCCACTGCGTAGTTGATACCTCGACAGGCCCGAAGCTGGCAACCCGCCCTTCCCACTCCCTTGCACCCGCATCGAGCAGGTCAGGCGCGTCCAGCAACCATGCCAGAGTGCGAACATGCTGGTCGTCAAGATGATTCCAGCGACGGTGAAACTGTTCCTGGTGGCTTTCAGGCCCTTGGGCCGACACGTCAGTCGGCGCCTGCATAGGTCTGCATGGCCAGGCTCAGGTCTTCCCAGGCTTTGCGTTTGTCGGGCATGTTGCGCAGCAGGTAGGCTGGGTGGTAAGTAACGATCAGAGGTCGGTCCGCATAGCGATGGACTTTTCCGCGCAGGCGCGATACCGGTGTGTCGGGATCCAGCCCAAGCAAGGTAAACGCGGCCGTCTTGCCAAGCGCCACCAGCACGGTTGGTTGAATCAATGCGATCTGGCGTTCCAGATAGGGAAGACAGGCTTCGGTTTCCTGCGCGGTGGGCGGCCGGTCCTTGCCACTGGCGTCGGTGGGGCGGCATTTAACAATGTTGGCAATGTAGGCATTCTGGCCACGCTGCAGACCGATGGCTCGCAGCATGTTGTCGAGCAGTTTGCCCGCCTGGCCGACGAAAGGCTCACCTTGCAGGTCCTCGTTGCGACCGGGCCCTTCGCCAATGAACAACCATTTTGCCTTTTCATCGCCGACGCCAAAAACGGTATGCGTTCGTCCCTGGCATAAATCGCATTTGACACAACCCGCGACACTGGCCTTGAGCTGTATCCAGTTCATCTGCGCCACTTCCGGTGCGGACGGTGCCTTGGGTGGCCCATCGAGTTGCACGTCGGTCCATGGCAGATCGTCCATGTTGACCGTTGGCGGCATCGCTATGGTCGGATCTGTGCGAGACTGGTCAGCCGTGGTTCCTGTATCGGATGAGTTTGCATTTGCTGAAGCGGCCGTGTCCTCGGCTCCTCCGACATGTGCATCGCGACGCGTCCAGAGTGGCCCAACACCCATTTCATCCAGAAAGACCGCACGGCGGCCCGCGTTACTGCTCATAAATGGAACCTCATGACGATGGCGTCTTCTCGCGTCCCGTTCGCGGCCGGATAGTAGCCTTTGCGCCGACCAATTTCAAGAAAGCCATAACGTTGGTAAACGGCCAGGGCGCGCTGGTTGGATGGTCTGACTTCAAGAAGGACAGATTGCATTCCGTTTTCCTGTGCGCGCTGGACCACCTTGTCGAGTTGCATGCGGCCCACGCCCTGACCATGCAGGTCGCGGCGCACACTGATGTTAAGCAGATGGGCTTCATCAACCGCCATCATCAGTAAAAAATAACCGGCGAGCGGACCGGACTCTTCACGCAAAGTCCAGGTTTCGTAACCGTTGTATAGCGAATCAAGAAAATTTCCACGTGTCCATGGATGTGGATAGACATCGTTTTCAATGGCCAGCACGTCGGGAATATCGTTCATCTGCATCGGCGCAAATCGCAGGCTGGATAAAGCGGGAGATTGCGCCGTCACCTTGTACACGGCACTCATGCGTGGACCTTTGCGGCACGTTCGGCCGTAGTCAGCGCAACCTTGTTGCGCAGGTAAACCGGCTGGGCATCGCGGGCATGGACGGCGTGCCCCATCGAAAATTCATGTTGAGCCAGCACCGCAATTTGGGCGGCGTGCGGCATGATGTCGCTGAGTCCGCTTGCCGCAAATGGCATGGCGGTGAATACGGAAGCATACGCGGCAAGCCCGTTCCCACAGGCTTGTACATTACCATTTTTGCTGTCAGGCGTAACGGCCGCGGCAGCCGATAGAGCAGGTGCAATGAGAGTCTTCCACCCGTTATCAAAGCGATACTGCGCCCAATAGACTTCTTCCATACGTGCATCCAGCAATACCAGCACGTCCGAAGCGCCTGTGGCATCGCGGCAGGCTTGGGCCATTGCTTGCAAGGTACTGACCGGAACAACAGGACGGTCCGCTCCGAAGGCCAAGCCTTGCGCAACGCCGCATGCGGTCCTGACTCCGGTAAACGATCCCGGTCCCGCGCCAAAGGCAATCGCGTCACATTGCGCCAGGGAAATTCCGGCTTCGGCCAAGATTCCCTGGACCATGGGCAGTACGGACTGGGAATGAGTTTGCACTCCGCTGGTATCGCGCGCAATGACCTCGCCCTGATACGACAAGGCCGCAGAGGCAAGTTCGGAAGATGTTTCGATGGCAAGAATAGTACGCATACGGTATTTTACCGCGCCAATGCTGCTAAAGAAGTGGCAAGTCGTGCCGATAACGGAACATCAGACAAAGGAAAATCCATGGACGTGTCCACGATCGCCAGTATTGCCACCACAATGTCGAGCACAGCAACAACGGATGCGGTCAGTGTTGCCGTGTTAAAAAAAGCGATGGATATCCAGTCAGACAACGCGTCTGCTCTGCTGGCAGCGATTCCTTCGGTCTCGAGCCAGAATCTGCCGCCGCATCTTGGCCAAAACGTCAACACAACTGCTTGAAGTAAGGAGCGCGAACTATCCCGCGAGCAGCGGCAGCGCGCTTCCCTTACAATAGCAACCGATTCCGACTTGCACTTGCTGCCCTGCTTCCATGTCCTGGACCGGCTTCACACTCGACAACAACAATCGCGCTCAACTGGCTGAATGGTTGGGACAGGACGCATGGGTCATCGCCTGCCTGTGCGCCGCCTGGTGCGACACTTGTCAGGCATACCGCGCCAGTTTTGAAAAGCTGGCTGCGCTGCATCCCGATAAACGTTTCGCCTGGATCGATATCGAGGATCAGTCCGATTTCATCGGCGATATCGACGTTGAAAACTTTCCTACCTTGCTAATGCAGAAAGGCGAGTCTGTCGCGTTTTTCGGCACGGTGCTACCCGATCTCAAGCTTGCTGACCGGCTCGTACGGTCACAGTCTGAAAAATCAGATGAACAACTGAAGGCAGAATCCATCGCCTCGCCGGAACGCCAGACATGGCAGCGTGTGTGCAATCTTCATGTCTTGCTGGATGCGGCCGCAAGCTAAACTAATCCAAGCGTCCACTGCCTCTTCTGTTTAGTCAGAGGCTCAGCGCATCGCTCATCGTATCTTTTACGCAAGCCGCAACGGCAGGCTGCGCAGGCGCTTCCCTGTCAGAATAAATACCGCATTCGCCACTGCAGGCGCGATGGGTGGCGTGCCAGGTTCGCCGACGCCTTCAGGTGGTTCGGCGCTCTTGATTACAATGGTCTCCACTTCGGGAGCCTGATTCATGCGCAGGACCGGATAGTGATGAAAATTCTGCTGCTCGACCTTTCCGTTCTTGATCGTCACCTCGCCAAATAGGGCTGCGCTCAACCCGAATATCACGCCAGACTCCATTTGCTGAGCAATGATGTTGGGGTTGACCGCAATGCCGCAGTCGATTGCGCACGTTACCTTGTGTACCTGGATCTCGCTGCCCTCGACCGAGACTTCGGCTACCTGGGCGACAATCGAACCGAAGGAGTGGTGCAGCGCGACGCCATGGGCACGACCCGCCGCCGGCTTTCCGGCACGTGCTACCGCTGCATCAAGCACGGCAACATGGCGCGGATGGCGTTTCAGCACGCCACGCCTGAATTCAACCGGATCCTTGCTCGCTGCATGGGCAAGTTCATCGACAAAACTCTCCTTGAAAAACGCATTATGCGAATGACCAACGGAGCGCCAGTAGCCAATCGGCACGGGCGTCGGCACAGTGACATGGGCGATGCTTTGATGGACGAACTCATACGGCATGTCGAATGCGCCTTCCGCCGTCGTCTTGTCCGGGCCGACACCTTTGAGGCCGAAGGTACGCGCCAAGACCTGATGCGTAATTGCGCCTGACGCAAGCTTGTTCTCATAGACGACGACATTTCCGGCATTGTCCAGCCCTGCGGCAAAGCGTGCTATCGCAGCCGGGCGGTAGACGTCATGCGTCATATCCTCTTCGCGACTCCAGATGACCTGAACGGGGGCACCGTCAGCCTGCATCGCGATAGCGACGGCTTGCGCGATCATGTCAACTTCAAGCCGGCGTCCGAAGCCGCCGCCGATGTAAGTGACATGCAGAACCACATTTGCATTGTCGACCTTGGCGACGGTAGCTGCGGTGCTGACGGCAAGACTGGGAACCTGCGTTGGCGCCCATAAGATGACCTTGCCATCCTTGACCTGTGCGGTGCAATTCATGGGTTCCATGGTTGCATGCGCAAGGAATGGCGCCTTGTACTCCGCTTTGAGATGGTTGACCGCGCGCGCCGGGTCTGGTGTGCCAGCCTGGTGATACATGAAGCCAGCTTCTGCATCGATATGTTTGGCCAACTGATCGAAAACAGCCTCGGTGCTCAGGTTGGCATTGGGTCCGTGGTTCCATGTGACCGGCAATGCTGCTGCCGCCTGCTTTGCCTGCCAGTATGTGTTTCCCAACACGGCAAGTCCGGCCATGCCGGAAAATGCCCCGGTAAAATCGATCACGGACACGACGCCAGGCATCGCCTTGACTGCATCCTTGTCGACACGCTGTATCGTGCCACCTATCGTCGGAGCCATCTTCACCGCCGCATAGAGCAGTCCTTCCGGCCTCGCATCGAGGCCGAAGCCTGCGCTGCCATTGACCTTGGCCGCTGAATCGCGACGCGGCTCGGACTTGCCGATCAGTTTGAATTCTTGCGGCTGCTTGAGCTGGATACCGGAAGGTGTACTGTCCACTGCTCTTTCCGCGAGTTCCGGGTAAGCGGCTCGCTTGCCGCTTGGGTGGCATACGGCACCAGCTTCGGTCGTACATTCGGCGGGCGACACCTTCCATTCCTTTGCGGCGGCGGCAATCAGCATGGCCCGTGCGGTCGCCCCAGCTTCACGCATCGGCATCCACATATCTTTAACCGAGGAGGAGCCACCGGTAATCATCAGGCCCAACTCACGTGCAGCCTTGCCGGTCAGCCAGCGTGTGGCCTCCTTAAAGGTGCCGGCGCCGTCGGGATGGAACGGCAATCCATCGGTGAGCACGGCCATGTTGCCAAAAATCTTGTCGATCGGCGCCTGTTCAATCCTGACCGTCGAGAGCGGGACGTCGAGTTCTTCGGCAACCAGCATCGGCAACACGGTAAACACCCCTTGCCCCATTTCGCACTGCGGCATGGCGACGGTAACACTGCCGTCACGGGCAATCCGTATCCAGCCGTTCAGCATGACCTCCCCATCCTTTGCGGGCAAGGGATGGGATATGTGCAGGCGCTGTCGCGCCGGCATGACGCCCCATCCGATCACCAATGCACCTGTGAGACCAAGACCACCAAGGATGAAACGTCGGCGGGATTTCCTTTTTGGTTCGGTTGAAGACATGTCTCCTCCGTATTTTGTTTTGCGGGCGTTGTGGCATGCTACGCGAAATGCGGTGATATTTCCGTTGCTGGTTCCCGAGACATTCCTCTATAAAAAAATGACCCAAAACTTTTTTCAATCCTTCATCATTCTTTTGCTTGTCACAGATCCTTTCGGCAACGTACCGCTGTTCGCCAGCGCGTTAGCACATGTGCCTCCGGAGCGGCGTGGCCGAGTCATCATGCGGGAATGCACGATTGCCTTCCTGCTTCTGCTGCTGTTCATGTTCTTCGGGCGGCATTTCCTGAATGCTCTGCAGCTGACCGATATCGCACTACGCATCGGTGGTGGGGTCATCCTGTTCCTGATTGCGTTGCGCATGGTGTTTCCGCAGCCCGGCGGGGTGTTCGGAGACGGAGATGAATCGGGCGAACCGTTTATTGTGCCATTGGCGATTCCGGCGCTGGCTGGGCCTTCTGCACTGGTTACGGTACTGCTGTTCTCTTCCAACAGTACCACCGAGACGATGTTGCACGTTGCCGTGCTGTCGGCCGTTGCAATCGTCTGGCTCGTCGTCCTGCTCAGTGCCGAACGTATGCAACGCGCTTTGGGACCAAGAGTGATGACGGCATTCGAGCGTCTGATGGGACTGATACTGACGGCGATGGCGGTGGAGATGCTGCTGGCCGGGATTCGGGCTTACGTCAAGTCTTTGTAAGGCGCGGACAAACGAAAAACAATGCGCAAGCGTGAATTGATAAAGGCAACTACAGGTTCACGCGTAGCCAGTTTGCAAGTTCTTCGTGCGTACACAAGTTTTGGGCGAACCGCGTGACGATGTGCTCCCAGGCGTCGCGCGGTGCCGTTACGGCCCACCCGTTCAATGCTAGGAAAAGCTCCATGGCCACCAGCGCCGCATGCGTATTGTCGTCCCGGAAAGGCTGGTGTTCGACGATGCCACGTGCATACGCTACTGTCATCGCGGCCACATCGGCTTTGCCTGATGCCGCAATGTGAGCCGGGTACAGCAGGGCCGCCTGGAGCCGGCTACTGTCGTATGCCGGCTCGGTGGCGACGTCGCCGACGTTATCCAGGTAAGCGATGAGCAAAGCCTCGGCGTCGATGGAGCGCAGGTTCATTTAGTCCTTTCATCATAAGCTTGCCAAGGACGCCCGACAGGCGATCAGAGGGTCTTGTAGAAATAAAACGCGGTAAGCGCAAAGCCAATAGCGATGATAAAACGACGCAACCAGAGCGCAGGAATCTTGCGGGCGATGGTCGCGCCCCAATAGCCGCCCAGGGTCGCCGTGATTAGCATGATGAGAGTGTAAGGCCAGCTGACGGCTCCTGCGATGACAAAGGTCAGAACCGTAACGCTGTAAATGACCGCCGACAAGAGATTCTTGATCGCGTTGATTTCATGAACATCATCGTGCCCTGCCATTGCCAGGCTGGCGAGCATCAGGATGCCCATGCCGGCACCGAAGAAACCACCATACACAGAGACGACCGCTTGCCCAGCAAGTGCGGTCACGCTGTTGTTTGGTTTGCCGGATTCAGGTCCGCGCAGCCATGCGGAGATTTTTCCGGAAAACGCGAACAGCACTGTCGCAAACAGCAGGAGCCAAGGGATTAATTTAGAAAACATTGCATCTTTGGTAGCCAGCAATAGCAAGCCGCCGCAAATGCCGCCGATGAGGGATACGATGCCCATAGGAATCAGGTAACGCTTATAGCGGGACAATTCGCGGCGATATGCCCATGCTCCTGAGAGACTGGCCGGCCAGAGCGCCACCGAATTACTGGCGTTTGCCGCAACTGGCGGCACGCCTGCAGCCAGGAGTGCCGGAAACGAGAAGAAAGTGCCGCCGCCGGCCACCGAGTTCATTGCACCTGCACAGAATGCAGCTATTCCTACCATTGCGATTTGCCAGGCGCTCATGGATTGTTTTCCTTATTGTTAAGATTGTTGTTACTGGTGTCGCCGTTATCACTATCGCGACCGTTATGCTCGTTCAGAGCGTTATGTCCGTTATGTGCGGTTGTATATGAATTGAAGCAGGCACGTCATGTCGGTACCGGTCGCGTCCGGCGTGACGTCCAGTTCTTCGAGCGGGGCGTGGCTGCGGTTAACCCAGAAGGTCGTGTAGCCAAACCAGGTGGCAGCACAGGCATCCCAGCAATTGCTGGACACGAAGAGAATATTTTTTGCGGGCAGGCCGAATATATCCTGAGCCAGTTGATACGCTTCAGGTGCCGTCTTGAATTTTTTTACAGCGTCGACGGACAAGACATGACTGAAGCAGCTGCGCATGCCAGCGGCTTCAACAGCCGATTCAAGCATGTGCGGATTGCCATTGGACAGCACCGCCATCTTCAAGCCCATTTCCTTCAGTTTCCGCAGTACCCCCAGGTTCTCTGGAAAAGACTGTAGTTTTGCGTACTGACCCATTAACCGGTTCTGTGCATCCAGCGTCAGCTCGAGTCCGAGTCTCCGACAGGTGAACACAAGGGCATCCTGTGTTACTTCCCAAAATGGCTTGTACGTCGAGCACAAGGTTCGCAAGCGCGTGTATTCAAGTTGCTTTTCTCGCCACAAATCGGCCAGTTGTGCCCCCTGCCCTGGAAAAATTCTCTCCGCGAGTTCGCCAATCGAATAGACGTCGAAAAGTGTCCCATACGCATCGAAAGCAATAGCTTGTATCATCTTGATGAAATGCAGTCTTCTATAAGACCCCAAGTATATTCAATAAAAATCCATATAAACCAGAACAATAATCACTTTATTATTGCGCTTTAGTTTAAACCGCCCTAGTTTCTCGCCATGGATCAATTCAAACAGATTTCGACCTTTGTCGATGTCGCCGCCAAAGGCAGTTTGTCGGCTGCTGCGCGCGCCGAAGGTATTGCTCCTGCGATGATAGGACGTCGCCTGGATGCGCTCGAGGAACGACTTGGCGTCAAGTTGTTACAGCGAAGCACGCGGAAGATTGCATTAACCAATGAAGGCGTTGCATTCCTTGAGGATTGCCAAAAGATTCTCGCCGATCTTGAAAATGCGGAATCGGCCGTGTCGGAACGAAGTGCACGGGCCAGTGGACATTTATTGATTTCTGCACCTGCCGGATTTGGCCGACAACATGTTGCCCCATTGATCCCTTCATTTCTGGCGGAGCATCGCGATGTCTCGGTTACGCTGAACCTGAATGATCGGGTGGTGGATCTGATCGGCGAAGGGATTGACGTCGCAATTCGTATCGCAGCATTGTCGGATTCCAACCTGATCGGGGTAAAACTGGCAGACAACAAACGCGTCGTCGTGGCATCGCCCGCCTATCTGAAACGCCATGGTACGCCGATGTCACTGGACGACCTTGCGCGCCACAATTGCCTGGCGATGAGCAGCGAAGGCAGTCAGCGAGGATGGACTTTCCGACAGAATGGAAAAAACGTTACTTTGAAAGTGGTCGGCAACATGGTGTGCAATGATGGTGCCGTGTTGCATGAATGGGCGCTTTCCGGGAAAGGTCTGGCGTGGCGCTCAATGTGGGAAGTTGGTGGCGCAATCGAAGCCGGCCAATTGGTGACAATTCTTGATGAGTATGCGGCGCCTGGCAACGATATTTACGCGGTATTTGCCCAGCGACGTCACTTACCCTTACGGATACGCGCTTTTGTCGACTTCCTACGCCATGCCTATGCGCAAACCGACTATTGGCGGAAAGTGTGAGTTGTAGATAAGACTCAACTCATTTTTGTTGGGACCCGAATTTGTGGGGATGGAGCACTACAGCGTTCGCTCTGACTGGACTGTCGATGCCGGATACTTTACCTGTGGCACCGCGTCGTCGCGGCAGCGCCTTGTTCCACAAACATATCGCCTTGGCCTCGCCTGACTCAGTCAGGGTAAAAGCGTTCGTTCCAGCATTGCGAATGAAGCAAGCAATAGAAGTAAGAGGCGAAAAAAATCCCCGGCAAGCCGGGGATTTTTTAGAGCGTAAGATTCAGCTTATTGCGGCTGGATCTTGGAAGCCTGCTTGCCCTTCGGGCCAGTCGTGACTTCGAACGAAACGCGCTGATTTTCTTTGAGCGACTTGAAGCCATTGGATTCGATCGCGGAGAAGTGCGCGAACAGATCTTCACCACCTTCGTCCGGAGTGATGAAACCAAAACCTTTAGCGTCGTTGAACCATTTTACAGTGCCTGTTGCCATTACTTACATTTCCTATCAGTGAATTGGGCATATGCCCGGTAGAACCTTTGAAGCAAGAAAGAAATGACAGACAAATACTGCACTACTAGCTCAAACTTCAATCGGTAGCCCATTGTAACCCATGTAGGTATCAACCGTTGAATTAATTTTTAACGCTTTTAGTAATAACTTAGTGCATGACGGAAACCTGCATCGCTGCATTTCATTGCTGCGTTTATTTCCCTAGCTCAAATGTCAATCCAAACAAACCAAGCTGCCAGTTGATTATCAAGTGCTTGGCATGAATGCTGCATCGACATGGAATCACGTAAATCCAAAAAATTATTTTCCATGTCCATCCAAACAACGTTGCCCGCTCCAGCGAGTGGCAGCCAAAGACCTGCGCCGTTACTGCGCAAACGCCGCCATCGCGTCTCCAAAGATGAGTTACATGAGACCTTAAGCGAAACATTCGGTCTTGATCAACTTCGTCCTGGCCAGCATGAAGTGATCGACAACGTACTGCGCCGTGAAAATACGCTTGCCATCATGCCGACAGGCGCGGGCAAATCGCTATGCTACCAATTACCCGCATTGAAGATGTCGGGCATAACCGTTGTCGTTTCACCGTTGATCTCCCTGATGAAGGATCAGGCATCCAAGCTTGAAAATGCGGGTGTGGGAGCGGCTGAGGTCAATAGCACACTGAGTATGCGAGAGGAAGCGTCCATTCTTGAAAGCATCAAACAGGCTGATCATGAATTTGTCTTTGCTACGCCAGAACGCCTGTCCGATCCGGAGTTTGTCGAAACACTTAAGCAAAACCGCGTGAGTCTCTTTGTCATCGACGAAGCGCATTGCATTTCACAGTGGGGACATGATTTCCGCCCTGCATATCTGCAACTGGGTGCAACCATCAATGCGCTTGGCAATCCCACTGTGCTGGCATTGACAGCCACGGCTACGGATGAAGTCATTGAGGATATCAGCAAGCAGCTCGGACTCGAGGACATGCATGTCATTAATACCGGCATCTACCGGTCAAATCTTCACTATCGTGTCATGGCGCTCACTGATGATTCCGAAAAACTCATGCACGTCATGCAGCTTGTACGCGAAGAACAGGGTTCCGGCATCATCTATGCGGCAACGGTAAAAGCGGTCGAAGAAGTGTACGAGGCATTACATACCGCCGGCGAAAGCGTGACCTTTTATCATGGCCAGCTTTCTGCGAAAGTGCGTTCACAGAACCAGGACGCCTTCATGAACGGCGAGAGCCGTATCATGGTCGCCACCAATGCATTCGGCATGGGCATCGACAAGGCGGATATTCGTTTCGTCGTTCACTATCAAGTGCCAGGCAATCTTGCAGCGTACTATCAGGAATCCGGCCGCGCAGGCCGTGACGGCGAGCCGGCCGATTGTGTATTGCTATATCACGCGAAGGATCGACAGGTACAGCAATTTTTCCTGGCACGCCGCTATCCGGGTGTGGACGACCTGAGTGCGGTCTACTCTGCGATGCAGGAACTGGCCGCGCAAAATCCACGTATTTCATACAGCCGCTTGCATGAAACACTTGATGAGGTGTCGGAGACACGATTGCAGGTCTCACTGAAACTATTACGGGATGGCGGCCTTGTGGAACAGGACGACAATCTCGAATATTGCGTTACTCGCGCTGGCGCAAAATCCAAAGAGCTTGAGCAACTGGTAGAAACCTATCGCGATAAAAGCGCCCGCGACCATGAAGCGCTGGAGCGGATGGTGTTTTATGCGCAAACCGGTTTTTGCCGATGGAAGGTGTTGCTGGAGTACTTTGATGAGACGGCCGACTGGGAGCATTGCGGTAGCTGCGACAATTGCCGCGAGCCGCCGGAGCAGACTCTCTCTCCTGAACACATCCGTGATCATGCACCGCCATCTATAAAGGAGGAGAAGTTGCCTCCACCCGACGCGGGAACACCGGTCACGGTACCTAAATATGGTGAGGGACGCGTAGTTTCCGCGGCAGGCGACCAAGTCACTATTGTTTTCCCAGACAGCCAGAAGAAAACATTTTTGCGGGATTTTGTAAAGCCGCTATAGAGACAGGCAAGACACCTCGGTAAAGGTGTCTCTGTGTTTTAGATCACGCGACGTTGAAGCAGAAAATGCGAGCGTAGACTTGGACGGCTATGACTGTGCTGCCTTACGTCTTTTCTTCGTGTCGAACATACGCACGTCGGCGATCCTCAGCAAGGCGTCGACGTCTTCACCGTCCTCGGGAAACAGCGCCCAGCCGATGGATGCGCCTACCTGTGCTGTACCGTGTGCAAGCGGCACGGGGGTTTCCACAGCCTCACGTATTTTTTGTTCCGTTTTGATGACATCGTCCGCATCGGTGACGCCTTTCAACAGAATGACAAATTCATCACCGCCATAACGCGCCACCACATCAGTCACACGAACCGATTCCCGCAATCGACTGGCCACGGTCACCAGCACCTTGTCTCCTGCATCGTGCCCGTAGTGATCGTTGATTGCCTTGAAATGATCGAGGTCGATGAACAACAGCGCGAAACTGGGACGCTCGCCGCTGCGATGTTCAAGCTGCCTGCGCAAGATGGCGATCTGCGCAATCAGCGATGCGCGATTGAAGACTGCAGTCAGCTTGTCAATGCGCAGATTGTGCTCCATTTCCGAGAATGACATGGCAAGCTGTCCGATCTCATCATGCCGCTGGATATTCAGCAAGGGGAGCGGCTCGCCGCTTCCCACCTTCTTGGCGGCCATCGTTAATTGGCGCAGATCCCGCAACACACGATCAAGAAGCGACAAGCCAAGAGCCAATGCAATGGCGACACAGAGAATGCCAATCAACAGAGCCTGGCCGATGCTGCGTGCTACACCACCCATAAAATCGCCACGCGGCACGCTGACAACAGTAATCCAGTCGAGCCCATATTGATGTCCAAGGCGCGCCGCTGCAATTTCAGTATCCCCGGATGAGAGCACACTGGCCTTTACTAGTACTCCACCGGACTGCTGGCCTTTTCTCCAGGCGAGAGCCTGGGTGGCCGCTTCTCGAAGTTGTGGTGAAAGCATGTCGGTAGCATGAATGCGTTCGACCACGGGCCCACCTGTCTTGAATGGAATATCTTGCGTGGAGGTGGCAATCAAATAACCTTCCGCATCCATGACAAAGGCGGCACCATGCTCGCTCACCGTCAGACCACGCATGAAATCGGTCAGGACCTTGAGGGTGACATCGGTGGCGAGAACCCCTGCAAAGATGCGGTCGCCGCGATAGACCGGTTTGGTCAGCGTAATGGTAGGTTCGTGCGAAGTGAAATCGTTATAAACCGGCGACCATACCGGACGCTGTTGCGCCGCTGCCGCCTGATACCACGGTCGACTGCGTGGATCGTAGGTGTCGGTTCGCAGCACACGGCTGCGGTCGCCCGCTTGTGCAACAGCATAAACCTGCCTTTTGGCCGCACCGGGTTCGCGAAGGTAAAGTTCGACAAAATCGCGGCTGATGCGGTTGACCCCAATGAAGCGGCCATCCACGCCACCAAAATAGACATAGTTGCTGGCATCAATGAACAAGCCGCTTGCCATCCACAGGCGAGGTTCCAGTGATGGAATGCTGTCATCGAAGGGTTGGGGACGCGGCAGCATGCGCGAATCGGGATCAACAGCATTGAGCGCTGTCAGGGCGCCGGCGAGATGTTTTTCGGTTGCGCTGCCAATCCGATCAACCATGTCTGTGACAACGCGTCGGGTCAATTCTTGTACTGCATCTTCGCCAGCGCGATAAGAGACCAGGGCAACGGCGGTCGAGACAAATACAACGAGCAACACATAGGGCAGAACCAGTTGTCGGCGTAAGGAGGTGCTGCGCATGCTTTCTCAGAAATAAATATGACGGAAGAGCCGCCCTCTGCTGCTATTACTTTCTGTATCAATTTCTACATCAGAATGATTATATATCCACAAGGAAACAATTGTTACCAAGCAATTATTGAATTGACTTTGTTTATTGAATAAAGCACATCTAGATTGATATTTATCAAAAACACAGCAGGCACTTACGCCAGTTAAATTTCTCCAATTGGCTGAGTACTTACCTACAACTATATTTTCTTGAGAGGAACCAGTATGAAATATTCCGTATTGCTCGCGGCACTTGTCGCCACGTTGACCTTGGGTGCCTGCGATAAGAAAGACGCCGGTACAGCTGGCGCCGACGGCAGCAGCAGCCCCAGCAGCGCCGGTAGCACAGGCAGCACTGCTGGCGGTGCTACCGGCAGTACAGGCAGCACTTCCAGCAGCAGCAGCGGCGCCGATGCCGGTTCGTCTGGCAGTACAGGCGCAGCAGGAAGCACTCCAAGCGCAAGCGGCGGCACAGCTGGGGGCAGCACAGACTCAACCGGTTCCGCAGGAGCAGCAGGCTCGACAGGAGCAACAGGTGCAACAGGCAGCACACCAAGCGCCAGCACTCCAGGCAGCAGTGGCGGCACCAGTGGCACCGGTACTGCGGGCAGTTCCAGCGACACCTCCAGCAGCAGCGCAGGTGGTACCGCTGGTTCTGGCAGTACTGGCGGCACAGCAGGTTCCAGCAGCTCGTCAACACCGGGTGCGACACCGGGTGCAACTGGCAGCGCTACGACTCCTTCCGGCGGTGCAGGCGGCTCCGCCAGCGGTTCGAAATAAGCTTCCGGCTTATTCAACTTGAACAAGCCGTGTCCCGATTTCACGCCGGGGCACGGCTTGTTGTATTTATAAACCCGCTCGTTGCATCTTCTGTCCCTTTTACCCTCCTCACATATCGACCGCCTCTATCCTTAATTCGCCTCGCAGCATAGGCTTCACCAGAATTTTGTAAGTATCCACATCGAAGGCCCGTTTGGCCGCACGCTTGACCGGCGGCGTTCCTGGAGCGTGATCGATTGATCCGAGATAGGACCAGTGATCGACCACATGCGTCTGTTTCCAACCGTCGCACTCTTCGACAATCCCCATCGCGCCCACATAAGGCCAGACCATGATGCGCATATCGTTGAGCGCGGCTTTCAATCGCCGGTAATGTTCCTGCACGGGCTCTGCCTCGATACACGCACCAAGGCAACGTGAAATCTGCCGCGCAAAACAGGCGCGCCCGTGTACAGCAGTTTCCAACCCGGTCAATGCGGGACACAGCATCTGCATTTCCACGATCTCGCGCAACTTGTCCTGCGCAGCCCTGCGTGTAGCGAACAGTCCGTAGAGGTCGACGGTGCGTGCAAAGTCATGGTCACGTGCATAAACAATTTCCGGTATCGACTTGATGCCTGGTCCAAGACGCAACGTACACATTTCCCGCGTGCGGCGTAATTTCTTGTTATGTAGCGGCTGCAGTTCCTTGATCAGGCGCGACTCCAGCAGCAGCGCACCGATATCACCAGCGGTGCGCCTGAACTCGATGTAACTGCTCTGCTGCAGCATGCGGGCCTCTTCCGGAGTCCGTAAATGTGACAGCACCCTGGTGCGAATGTTGATGCTCTTGCCAATGTAAAGAGGCCGGTCCTTGTCATCGCGAAAAATATAAATGCCCGGCCTGGACGGTAATGCATCGAGACTAGCGCGATCGATATGGTGCGGGTATTCAAAGCTGTCGGCGGGATTAGGCTTGATCAGCAGGCCGACTGAGGTGACACGGGGTTGCATGAAAGGCAATAGAAACTGGAGAAGTAAGAAGGCAGATCAATCACACGACAAATTTGGCTAAGCAGCCCTGGAATTTTACTGTATATTTGTACAGTATAAATTGATCACAAGCATCACAGAAAAGAATACTAGGAGGCCTGGATGTCCAGAATAGTTTCCACCATTTCCCAATCAGGTGAATCCAATATCCTTACATTGACCCATGCCGTCTGGAAAGCCGACCAGATGGGCTCCTGTCAGGCTGCAGTCACCACCAGCGGTTATCCGGTGCTTGACCAGGAACTGCCAAATGGTGGATGGCCGAGAGCCTCGCTGATTGAATTGCTGATACAACAACCCGGCATTGGTGAAATGCGCTTGCTGCGTCCTGCTTTCGAGACAGTCAGCCCGAAACGCCGCATCGCTTTGGTACAGCCACCCTACATGCCACAGATTGCCGCTTGGGTGGGATGGGGACTGCCGGTGGATAGCCTTATCTGGATCAAGACCACGCGCAGTGCCGACGCCTTGTGGAGTGCGGAACAGATTCTGCGCAACGGCAGTTGTGGCGCCCTGCTTTTCTGGCAGTCGCATGTGCGTACCGAATCGCTGCGCCGTCTACATCTGGCCGCACAGGGAAGCGATATCCTGTTCTGGATGATGCGTCCGCTTGCCTGCACAGAGGATGCCTCACCAGCGCCGTTGCGGCTGGCGCTGCGCCCGGCACATGACGGCATCTGCATTGATATCGTCAAGCGACGCGGCCCCCGACGCGATGATCCCTTGCACGTGCCAATGGATGACATGCTATCTCCGGCATCCCTATCGGTTTTGACTCAGCTGCCTGGAACTCCGCGTTCTGGACCGGCAAGACAGACGGCTGCGCAGACGTCCGCATCCGCTCCGGTGGAAACCTCTACCTACCCCCTTAATTCCTGACTGAGCGGCGGCGATCCCCTTATGCGCTCTTGGATAAGCGTACATCTACCGCTATTACCACTCGAGGCCATCAGGCCACGCTGGAGCGATCCTGGCAAGCATGTGATTGTCGACCGCGAGTATGTAGTTGCCATGAGCCCGCAAGCTGCGCAGGATGGCGTCCGTATCGGCATGCGGCGCGCCGGCGCGCAAGCCATGTGCCCGGATTCAAGCTTGCATGAGCGCGACTTCACGCGCGAACAGGAAGCGCTCAACAGTATCGCGCTTGCCCTGTTGCGTTACACACCCGAAGTCGCGCTCGCCCATCAAGACAGTCTGCTGCTCGATGTGACCGCCAGCCTGCGTGCATTCGGCGGACGACTGTCGCTATGCCGGCTAGTGCGAGAGAGTGTGCGTGTGCTCGGTTTTACGCTGCAAGTGGGGATGGCCCCGACGGCACAAGGCGCCTGGCTTTTATCCTGCTGTGAGGGCATACGTGGGCCCCGTCGCCGTGTAATACGGATGGAGAGCATGAGACACCTTCTCGACACCCTGCCCTGTACGCTGCTGTCGGAGGCGCGGCCTTATCTGGACTGGCTGGAAGGGATAGGTTGCATGAATTTTGCCGATATGCGCAAGCTGCCGCGGGCAGGACTGCAGCGACGCTGCGACAAGCAGATGCTGGATGCGCTGGACCGCGCCTACGGTGAAGCCCCGGAATTGTTTGACTGGGTTCAGGCACCGAAAAGCTTTTCAGCCAAACTGGAATTACCGGACCGCATCGAGCATGCGGAAGCGGCATTATTTGCCGCACGCCGTCTGATTTTGCAGTTGACCGGCTGGCTGGTTGCGCAGCAACTTGCGGTTGCGCGCTTCGTGCTGCTGCTGGAGCATGAGCGCGGCCGTACGGCGATTCCACCCACGCCCATCGACATCGCACTCGCCGAACCGACCTGGCATGAAGAGCACCTGACCCGCCTGTTGAAGGAGCGGCTTGGCCGCATCGAACTGATAGCTCCGGTCATCGCGGCGCGCCTGGAAGCAGACCATGTCAGCGCGATGCTGCCGCCTACAGAATCGCTGTTTCCCGAGCCCGGCGGCATGCCCATGGATTTTCACCGCCTGCTTGAATTACTGACCGCAAGGCTTGGCGAACAGAACGTCCTCGTTCCCGCTCCCCGTGCAGACCATCGCCCTGAAATTTGCAACGGATGGGCACCCACCTCCACGGCAAATCCGGTCGATCTTCCTCTGGACCGGTTGGCGGAAAGACCCTTCTGGCTGCTACTACAACCGGTCGAACTGATCCTGCGCGACAACCGGCCGTTTTACGGATCACCGCTACGCCTGATCAAGGGACCGGAACGTATCGAATGCGGATGGTGGGATGGCGGCTTGATCATGCGTGACTATTTCATCGCCCAAGGGGAGACGGCAGTGCTCTACTGGATCTACCGTGAGCGTCACGGGGAAGAAATTTGCTGGTACTTGCAGGGCTTATTCGCCTGACCAAGCACTTTTATCCTGGAGCGCGGGATAAGGATATGAGTCAACAAATTTATTTGTAAAAGCCCGTTAGCAAAAATGCATTTTTCTGTTTATACTGTATTTTTGTACAGTATTTTTACACGGTATTCGAAACAGCTAACGTGTCTACGTCTTCCTCCATACATCATCTCCCTGCCTACGCAGAGTTGCAGTGTGCATCCAATTTCAGCTTTTTGCGTGGTGCCTCGCATCCTGAAGAGCTTGTCATGCGGGCAGCAAAACTCGGTTATGCGGCACTGGCGTTGACAGATGAATGCTCCGTGGCCGGCGTGGTCCGTGCCCACACTGAAGCAAAGCAACGCGGCCTGCACCTGATCATCGGCAGCCAGTTCAGCCTGGTCAACGAGGACAATAGCCCAGCCTTCTCGCTCATCTTCCTGGCGAAAAACCGCGAGGGATATGGCAACCTCACCGAACTGATTACCCTTGCACGGACCCGCGTTGAAAAAGGTAGCTATCGTGTCACTCCACGCGACTTTATATCGCCCGAAGACGGATATGCACATCTGCGCGGCATGCCGGACTGCCTCGCCATCCTCACTCCTGCCCTTGGCATTGCATCCGAACAGCTTGCCACCCAAGCCGCATGGATGGTGAAGACCTTTCCCGGACGTGCATGGATTGCGCTGACCTTGCTGCACCATCCGCGCGATGATCAGCACCGCATGCTCGTCACTGCAGTCGCTGACGAATACGCGTTGCCCGTGGTGGCGACCGGTGATGTCTGTATGCATGTACGCTCGCGCAAACCCCTGCAGGACACTCTTACCGCCATCCGTATCGGCAAACCCATTGCCGAATGCGGTTACGAACTGTCTCCCAATGCGGAGCAGCACTTACGCTCACGGCTGAGGCTGGCCAACGTTTATACCGCAGTCGCGTTGGCTGAAACCATACACATTGCCCGGCAATGCAGCTTTTCTCTCGACGAGTTGCGCTACGAATACCCGGACGAACTCGTGCCGCCAGGATGGACTCCGGCTGCTTACCTCCGCAGCGAAGCCTATATCGGCGCCATGGCACGTTTTCCAGACGGGGTTCCGGCAGATATCCAAAAGCAGCTTGAATACGAACTGCAGCTCATTTCCGACATGTGCTACGAGCCGTATTTCCTGACCGTCTACGACATCGTGCGCCATGCACGCAGTGTCGGCATTCTTTGCCAGGGACGAGGGTCGGCCGCTAATTCCGTAGTCTGCTACTGCCTGCGTATCACCGAGGTTGATCCGTCGCGCAGCACCCTGCTGTTTGAACGGTTCATTTCGCGTGAACGCAACGAGCCTCCCGACATCGATGTCGATTTCGAACATCAGCGACGCGAAGAAATCATTCAGTACATCTATAACAAGTACGGCAGGCTGCGTGCTGCGCTCACTGCGGTGGTCATCAGCTACAAACCACGCAGCGTCCTGCGCGATGTCGGCAAGGCGCTGGGTGTCGACCTTGGCATCGTCGACCAGGTGGCAAAATCGCATCGCTGGTGGGACGGCAAGACCGGGTTGTCGGAGCGCTTTACCGAATGCGGCATGCAGGCCGATTCGCCGATAGCCCTGCAATGGTCGGACATGGCCGAGAAACTGATGCGCTTTCCACGGCACCTGTCGCAACATCCGGGCGGTTTCGTCATTTCGCGCGGCAAACTTTCACGGCTGGTCCCTATAGAAAACGCGGCGATGAAAGACCGTAGCGTGGTCCAGTGGGACAAGGACGACATCGATGCGCTGGGATTGCTCAAGGTGGACATCCTTGCACTCGGCATGCTCAGCATGATACGCAGAGCGCTGGACCTGATCACTCATTTACGCGGTGAGCCGTTCAGCCTGCCGGACATTCCAAAAGAAGATCCGGTCACCTACAAGATGATTTCAAGAGCGGACACCATCGGCGTATTCCAGATCGAAAGTCGCGCGCAAATGACCATGCTGCCCCGCCTGCGCCCCAAGGAATTCTATGACCTTGTCATCCAGGTTGCGATCGTCCGCCCGGGTCCTATTCAGGGCGGCATGGTTCATCCTTACCTACGGCGCAGGCAGGGACTGGAACCTGTCACCTATCCTAGCGAAAGGGTCAGGCAGGCACTGGAACGCACACTCGGTGTCGCCATTTTCCAGGAGCAGGTGATGCAAATCGCCATCCTCGCCGCGGAGTTCACGGCCGGAGAAGCCGACCAGTTGCGTCGCGCGATGGCAGCCTGGCGGCGTAAGGGCGACATCGGGAAATTTCAGGAAAAGCTGGTGACCGGAATGCGCAAGAATGGTTACGATGCCGAATTCATTTCCGCCATCGTGCGCCAGATTCAAGGTTTTGCCGAATATGGTTTTCCCGAAAGCCATGCCGCCAGCTTTGCTTTGCTCGCTTATACCAGCTCCTGGATCAAATGCCATGAGCCGGCGGTTTTCCTTGCCGCCCTGCTCAACAGCCAGCCCATGGGGTTTTACTCGCCATCGCAACTCGTGCAAGACGCGCGCAGGCACAAGGTCGATGTGCGTCCAGTGGATATCCGTTACAGCGACTGGGAAACCACACTGGAGCCGGCGACGGGGTTAGCTGCAGATCAACAACCCGCCGTACGCCTTGGGTTCAGCATGGTACGCGGACTGTCACAGGAAGCCGGCTGGCGTATCGAAGAAGCACGCGCAATCAAAGCATTTATCAGCATGACGGATCTTGCACTGCGCGCCGGACTCACACGTCGTGATTTACAAATGCTGGCCAACGCTAATGCGCTCGAACCCCTTGCCGGCCATCGCCGCCAGGCACTCTGGCAGGCGGTCGCCAGCGAACCGGATAAGGGACTACTCAGGAAGGCCAGCATGCATGAAGAACCTGTTCAACTTGCCGCGCCATCGGAAGGCGCTACTATCGTGGCCGATTATCACTCTGTCGGACTGACACTCGGACGGCATCCGCTTGCCTTGCTGCGCCCACTGCTCAGCACCAAGCGTTTTTTGCCGGCCGAGGTTCTGCATACTTTTGCTGATCGCCAGCTTGCGCGCGGGTGCGGCATTGTTACTGTGCGCCAGAGGCCGCAGACCGCCAACGGCACCATGTTCGTCACCATTGAAGATGAAACCGGCCTGGTCAACGTCATCATCTGGCCAGGGTTGATCGAACGCTATCGTGCGGAACTGCTCGGCTCGCAACTATTGGGCGTCTATGGAATATGGCAGACGGAAAACAATGTGCACCACCTGGTCGCCAGCCGTCTGGTTGACCTATCGCATTTGCTGGGAAAATTAACTACACATAGCCGGGATTTCGCATGAATGCGCAAGGTAGTTTCGAAAGCGATTTCCACAACTTGAAGATTCTCATGGCATTCCCCGTTGCAATCCGTACACTGGTAAACCCAATTCTTCCAAAACGGCAACACGCTCCAATGAAACCCGATCTGGAAACCGCACTTCATCTGTTGCATAGTTTGCGTTCCGGCACCTTGGCAACTCGATCCATTCAATTGCCGGATTATCCCTTTCCAACTGCCCTGCCTTTTGTGCCGGATGAGAAGCATTGCCCTGTTTTTCTCCTAAGCCGCCTTGCTGAACACACGAAGAACATTCATAGCGATCCGCGTGTCGGTTTTCTTGTCGCCGATACATCAGAAAAACAAGTCCTTGAAAATCCCCGGATGACGCTTCTCGGTCACATCGCCATGATCAACGCACCACATGAATTGCAGGCGCGCTTCCTGCGCTACCAGCCTGAAGCTGAACAATACATGGCGCTTGCCGACTTTGCCTTCTACAGACTGACACCGCAAAAGATTCGCCACATCGGCGGGTTCGCGCAAATGGGATGGCTGGAACAACCGGACTGGGAGAATGTGGATGTGCTGCCGCTGGAGGAAGAAACGGCATTGATCCAGGACTTGCTGGGTGAGTTACCACCAGGCGTTCGACTGCTTGGCCTGGACCGATATGGCATGGACATGGAGCGCCTCGGCAAACGGGAGCGGCAAAAATTTCCATCGATGTTGCACTCGGCGGATCAGATTGCCGCTACGGTCAAACGCTTGCTGGCAAGCTTGTAGCACTACTGCAAATAGCTTCTTTAGTTGAACAATGAATCGGCAGAGATATCGGCCAAGGTCGCGCATCCGCACAAGGCCATCGCAATCTCGAGTTCATCCCGAAGCAAACGCAATACGTGCGATACACCCATTGCGCCCGCATTCGCCAGTCCGTACACATACGGACGACCGATCAAGACGGCATTCGCCCCAAGCGCAATTGCCTTGAGTACGTCCGTGCCGCGCCGGATACCGCCATCCACCAACACAGGATACGCCTTGCCCACTGCCTCCCGGATGCAAGGCAAGACACGTGCCGTAGCGGGCACAGTATCGAGGGTCCGCCCACCATGGTTGGAGACGATAATACCGTCCGCACCGTTCACTACGGCAAAGCGTGCATCATCTTGATGCATCACTCCTTTTAATAGAATCGGCAGACGTGTCACGCCTTTCAGCCATTCAATGTCAGCCCAGGTTGGCGCCGACGTCAACAGCGCATCAAACATGCGGCTTTGATGCGGCGCGAGGGAGACAGGTTTCGGAGGCGGCAAGCCCGCCAGATTCACCGCTGAAATTCCCTCGGGAAGCTTGAAACCGACCCGACGTTCCCTGTCACGCACGCCACTGCTTGGCGCATCGACAGTGACAACCAATGCCTCGTATCCCGCAGCTTCCGCGTGCTGCACCAGCTCTCTTGTGAAGCCGCGATCGTGCTGGAAGTACAGCTGAAACCAGAGGGGACCGCGCGTCGCCTCGCCCAGCATCGCCTGCGCGACCTGCTCGAGCGGCATGCTGGCCTGGCTGCTCAACACCAGGCCGGCACCCTGCATCGCGGCCGCATAAGCGCTAGCGATTTCGCCGTCGGCATGCGCCATGCGCTGGAACGCAACCGGCGCAAGCAGTACGGGATGGGCCAGCGTCCGCCCCAGCAACTGTAACCGTGTATGCCCGCCGACCAGGCGACGCAATACCCGCGCCGACAGCAGGATGTTGTCCCAGGCCTCGCGGTTGGCACGCAATGTGATCTCATCCGCCGCCCCGCCGGCGAAATAAGCCCAGGCGTTGTCGTCGAGCCGACTGCGCGCATGCTGCTCATGGTCGGCCAGCGAGACTATGCCTGGCGGGATCGCTTCGACGGCGGGGATCCGGATCATGTGTCAGCCCACATCCGCAACAGGTTGTGATAAGTGCCGGTCAGCTGCACCACGGACGGTTCCTGTTCGCCGAGGGAATCGCGCAGCTTCAGTAGCGCCATGTCCATCTCGAACAGTAGTTGGCGCTGGTCGCTGCCGCGTACCATGCTTTCGATCCAGAAGAAGCTTGCCAGGCGCGTTCCCCGCGTCACGGGTGTCACCTGGTGCAGGGTCGTGCCCGGATAGAGCACCAGGTCACCGGCCGGCAGCTTGATGCGGCGTTCGCCCTGCGGGTCCTGCATCACCAGCTCGCCGCCGTCGTATTCGTCTGGTTCGGACAGGAACAGGGTACAGGACAGATCAGTGCGCACCCATTGTGCCGGGTTGCGCGAGTAAAGCACGGCGCCATCGATATGCGCGCCGTAATGATTGCTGTCGCCGCTGTAACGATTGAACAGCGGATTAAAAATTTTGCGCGGCAGGGCCGCGGAGAAAAACAGCGGATCGCGCTGCACCGCAGCTAAGACCAGCGACTGCAGCTGGCGCGAGACGTCGCTGTCCTGCGCCAACTGCTCGTTGTTCTTGCGGGCGACCGCCTGGCCGCCCGCACTGACCCGTCCGTCCACCCACGGCGCACCCTGCCCGAGCAGTGCCCGGGCAGTCTCCAGTTCGTTGCGAGTGAGGACGTTCTTCAGGTGCAGAAGCATCAGTGCTTTCCTAGAACATTGCCTTCAACGTCAGCTCCACGCGACGCGGCGCGCCAGGCGCATAGAAGCCGCGGTACAGGGAGTCGGCATAAAGCTTGTCCGTCAGGTTGGTAATGTTGAGCTTGGCGGACCACGTCTGATTGATCGTGTACTCGGCCATCGCGTCAACCACGGTAAAGCTGTCCGCCGTCACGTGCCGTGCACCCTCGGGGTTCTGCGCGCCGCGGTAGGTCAGGCCGGCACCAAGGCGCAGCTCCGGCAGGATGCGGTAGGTAGTCCAGAGGCTGCCGCTATGCTTCGGCGTCAAACCCGGGCGGTCGCCCTGCACCTGCGCACCGGTGCCGGCGGCGTTGAGAGCGACATTGCTCTTGTCGATCTTGGCACGAGGGATCCAGGTGTGGTTGAAGAACACTTCCCACTTCGGCGTGATACGGCCAGCGAGGTTGAACTCTAGGCCCGTCGCATGCCGTTTGCCCGACAGGAGTTGCTGGTCGGATGCGGTGTCCGGGTCGGTGTTGCGCTCGTTGTACTTCTCGCTGTAGAAAGCGGCGAGACCTAACGAAGTGCGCTTCTCGAAGAGTTCCCACTTGCCGCCCAGTTCGAAGTTGCGGCTCTTCTCAGCGGGTGTGTTGGCGTCGCGCTCAGCCTGCGAGCCGGGCGCCGGTGCGGCCGGGGCGAACTGGTAGGTATCACCGGACGTGTTGTAGGAGGTGCCGTAGGACACGTAGTACGACGCCCAGTCGCTCGGCTGGAACAGCGCGCCAACACGGGGCGACCACAGGCTTTCACTACGGTCATTGCTCAGACCGGCCGCGGTGTTGTACTTGGCGGTGAAGTGGTCGAAGCGCAGGCCGCCGAGCAGCTTGAAGGTATCGGTGATGCTGATCATGTCCTGCGCATACAGGCCGATGTTGCGCGCGTCGAAATCGTTATACACCGGATTGCCGCGCGTGTCGGCGCGCCAGTCGCCATCATTCGGCGTGCCAACCGTGGTCGTCAGCGGGCTCGCGGTACCGGCGAAGCTGTTGTTCCGCTTGGCATCCTCCTGATAGAAATCGACCCCCGCCAGCAGATCGTGCTGGCGGCCGCCCAAGTTAAACTTGCCCGAGTAGTCGCTCGACAGTTGCGTGGTATCGCTGACAGCCGTACGACCCTTGGGGGCGCGGCGAAGGACGGTCGCGTCACTGAAGTTTTCTCTCGTCGTGCCGGGGGCAAACTGAATTACGCTGGCCCACAAGTCGCGCTCGTAGCGGCCATGACGCACCTGGGTCTTGACCTGACTGCCGTCATCAAAGCGATGCACGTGGGCCAGCGTGCCGTAGGTGGCGCGGGTATCGAGGTAATCACTGGCGAAACCGTAGAAGTTCTTGGCCGGCAGCGTCTCGATAATGGTGCCGCGATTGCCGCCGGAAAGGAACCAGGGATTGCTGTAGGTCGGACGGCTGTCGATATCAAGGTGAAAGAGGCCTACGGTGAACTCGTCACGGGTCCCGATGCCCCAGCTATAGGTCGGAGCAATGCCGAGCTTTTTCTGCTTGGCGCCCCAGTTATCCGCATCGTGCACCATCGCATTCAGGCGCAGGGCTGCATCGTCCCCTGTCTTGATATTGAAGTCGCCAGTGAAACGGTGCAGGTCGCCGCTGCCGACGGTATAGGTCGCCTCGTGCTGATTGAACAGGAACGGCATCTTGCTGACCTGGTTGACGATGCCACCGGTGGAGCCCTTGCCGAACAACATCGAGGCCGAACCCTTCAGCACTTCGATGCGATCATTATTAAAGGTATCGCGCTCGTACAGCGCGCCGTCGCGCAGGCCGTCAGTGTAGATATCGCCGGCCTGGCCTAGCGAAAAGCCGCGCAGGCGTACGTCCTCTTCGCCCGTTTCGCCGGCCTGGAACGTGACGCCTGCGGTGGTGCGCAGCACTTCGCGGAAATCATCGAGGTTGCGGTCGTCGATCAGGCGCTCGGTCATCACCGTCACGGACTGCGGTATGTCGCGCAGTTGCTGGGTGCCCTTGCCGATACCGGTGGTCGTCGTGCGCAGCGACTCCTTGCTCAGCGTTTCGCGCTGGCCCTGCACTTCCACGGTTGGCATCACCTGGTCTGAGGCAGCCGGCGCCTGTGCGACGTTCTGCGCAGTTGCGGAAACCGACGCTGCGAGCATCAGTGCGCCGAGCGGCAGGCTGGACGCACGGCGCGTCTCCGGCTGTGCCGGGGTCTGGACTTGCCGCGTGCGCTTCCCTGCCCCCGGCGCAAGGCGTTTTGCAGATTTCTTCTTCATTTTGTATCCCTGTAGGTAGTAAATTTAATCGTTAAGCTGGCTATCAACAGGGACTGGCTGGCTGCGACATGAATGATGCGAAAAATAAAAGCGGAAATGATTATTTGTAGCCAACGCGATCCAGAATCTTCTGGGCGACGATCTGGTTCTTGCCGACGGCCGTGATGGAGATGTTCTCGGTCTTGAACTTGCCCATCTGCTGCAGCACCGGATTCTTCGCCACCGCAGAGGAGACCACCGGCCATTCGTTATTGCCGTTGGCGAAATAGGCTTGGGCTTCATCGCTGGCCAGGTACTCAAGGAATTTCACCGCTGCTTCACGATGGGGCGCGTACTTGGCCACTGCACCGCCGGCAACGTTGATGTGGGTGCCGGAGCTTTCCTGGTTCGGCCATACGAAGCTGACCTTGTTCATCATTTCGCGGTCTTCGGACTTTGTCGAGCGCAGCAGGCGTGCATAGTAGTAGGAATTGGCTACCGCAATGCCACACTCGCCCGAGGCTACGCCTTTGATCTGGTCGGTATCGCCACCCTGCGGCGGGCGCGCGAAATTGGCGACCATGCCTTGCGCCCATTTTTCAGTGGCCGCTTCGCCGTTACGCTCGATCATCGCGCCGATCATGGAGAGCATGTACGGGTGAGCGCCGGAGCGGGTGCAGACCTTGCCCTTGTTGGCCGGATCGGCCAGCGATTCATAGGTGGCGACATCTTCACGCTTCACGCGCACCTTGTTGTAGACGATGATGCGGGCGCGGGTGGACAGGCCGAACCACTGGGCGCCCTGCCCTTCGTCTCCGCCGCGCAGATTGGTGGGGATCCGCTCTTCCAGCACTTTCGAACGCACCGGCTGGAATTGGCCTTCCACCTGCGCGCGCCACAGGCGGGCTGCATCGACCAGCAGGATCACGTCGGCCGGGCTGTTCTTGCCCTCGTTGCGCAGGCGCTCCATCAGCGCGGCGTCGTCCGCTTCGATACGGTTGATGCGAATGCCGGTCTGTTGCGTGAACTTGCTGTAGAGCTCTTCGTCGGTCTGGTAGTGACGCGCGGAGTACAGGTTCAGCACCTTGTCCTGGGCCTGCACCGAAGCGACGGCGACGAGGGAAAGGGCTGCGGCTATGGCGTTGCGAAGTATGGCTTTCATGGATTTTCTTGTCCAATGCGAGTGGAATTTGACGAGGGTAGGCTACCTAGACGCATCAGGTTCGGTGACGAAACCGATCTTGTTCAAACCGCCAGTCTGGGCTGCCGACATCAGCTGAGCGACATTCTCATAGGGCGTCTTGCGGTCTGCCCGAAGATGCAGCTCCGGCTGCGGCGACTGTGCAGAGGCGACCGCAATGTTTTCCTTCAGCGCCTGCTGGTCGACCGCATTGCCGTTCCAGGTGACGACGCCGTTTGCATCGATGGACACATCGATATGAGGCGGCTTTACATCGTTGGGCTGACTGGCGGCGCGTGGCAGGTCAAGCTTGACCGCGTGGTTGATCACCGGAATGGTGATGATGAAGATGATGAGCAGGACCAGCATGACGTCGACCAGCGGCGTCATGTTGATCTCCGACATTACATCATCGTCGTTGTCGGGATTGCCGAAGCTCATGCTTCCTCCTTGCTCCGCAGGCTGACGACGTTATGCGGCGCCTGACCGACGCGACCGCCGGTAATCAGATAGGCATGCAGGTCGTGCGCGAAATTGGACAACTGAGACTGGATCGCCTTGTTGCTGCGGGTGAGCGCGTTATAACCGAGCACCGCCGGAATGGCGACGATCAGGCCGAACGCGGTCATGATCAGGGCTTCGCCGACGGGTCCGGCAACCCGGTCGATACTGGCCTGACCACTGACGCCAATTCCGACCAGGGCGTGGTAAATGCCCCAGACAGTGCCGAACAGTCCGACGAAAGGCGCAGTACTGCCAACGGACGCAAGTACCTGCAACCCGCTTTGCAAACGGCCGGTGATGTTTTCAATGGAGCGGCGAAGGCAGCTTGTCACCCATTCGCTCACGTTCAAAGCCCCATGCAAGTCCTCCTTGCTCATCTCGTGGTGCAAAGCCGCATTGGCGCCGTCTTCGGCCAGCGCGCGAAACGGATTGCTGTTTCTGTCCGGAGCCAGCATATTCATACCCTCTTCCAGGCTTTTGCTATGCCAGAAACTTTCAGCTGCGACAGTCGCCTGGCGGCGCAAGCGGATCAGGCTCCAGGCCTTCAAGGCCATGACATACCAGGACAAAACGGACATGATCAATAAAACGATGGCGACAGCACGGGTGATGGAATCGCCTTGCTGCCAAAGGTTGGCAATGCCGTATGGATTATTCATGAAAGCTCTTTCGCAAAAATATCTGGTTCAATGTCTTGATTACTGATTAATTCAATTTGAATTCGATGGGCACCTGTACCCATTCCGCGACTGCCGTATCTCCCCGACGAGCGGGAACGAACCGGTATTTACGTACGGCGGCCAGCGCCGCCTCATCAAACAGCGGAGAGCTGCTTGGACGCAATACATGCACCTCTCCCGCCGTTCCTTCTGCCGTCACGAAGACACGCAGCACGACTCTGCCCTCCTCGCCCGCCCTTCGCAGCATTGGTGGATAGGTCGGCGCAGGATTATTGAGATACGCGGCGTTGAATCTCGGCGGCGTGATCGGTACCGGTGCGGGGGCTGGCGCTACATCACGCGGCGCAGCGGCCACTGGGGCCGGCGGCGGCGGACTGGGCTCGACCGGCGCAGAGGATGCCTGCTGGACTGGTTCAGCCTCGCTCTTTGGCGCCGTCAGGGCTTTGTCACTTGTCGTGGTTTTCGGTGACGGCTTTTTCGGCTGCGGTTTGGGTTGCGCCTTCTTCGGCTGTACTTTGGGAATTTCCTTTACCGGCTCAGGCTGCGGTTTTGTCTCGATTACTTCTTTTACGACGGGTCGCTCTGCTGGCAGCATCTCGACCATGACCGCTGGCAGAGGCGACGGAGGAACCAGCTTCTGCTGGTGTAATCCGGCGACGATTAACCAGAGGGCAGCAGCATGTACACCGACGATCAGTGTCAGTACGCTGGCTCGCGAATTAAGGGTTTGATTCATAAGGATTATTTTTCTCAAGCTGAACGCTGTCGACCATCGGATCTGCGCCGCTCAGCCAGTCAACTCACTACAGATCTTGCTGCATTACATTAACGGACTCAATATTAACGATAATGATAACGATTCTCATTCGAAAAGGAAAGCAATGTAGTATCGATTACGCCGATTTGTTTCCTTTCAGTCAAAAACTTGGCTTTTTCTGTGACTAGCGGCGCAGAAAAAGGCGGTAGTAGGGAGAGAACGCGAAAGTAAGCGGCCAAACGAATGTGGCCGCCAGCATTCATGAAGGAATCAGGCAGGCTGCGTCCCCTGCCAGGATGAAGAGGGTTGACCGTGTTTCTACAGCAATCCGGCAGCGTCGAACTCTTCCAGCTTGCGATACAGGCTGGACAGCCCAATGCCAAGTTTTTGCGCCGCGGCCCGACGATCACCGCCAGCCTCGGTAATCGCCTGCGAGATGATTTTGCATTCGAACCGCCTAACCTGCTCGCGCAAGCCCTCTCCGCCCTGCCCGACTACAACGGTGTCAGGCTGAGCAGCGGTTCGGACAATTTGCGGCGGCAGGTCGGCGCGGGTAATGCGCCCGTTTTCAGCAAGAATGAGCGCACGGTCGACGACATTTTCGAGTTCACGGACGTTGCCCGGCCATTCATAGGACGCAAGAATGTTTTCCACGTCGGGATCGAGTACCGGCTCCGGACCATAGTTCAGGCGCCGCGAACTCCGCTGCATGAGAAAACGGACCAGACCCAGAATATCTTGCCGGCGCTCTCGCAGCGGTGGAATATGCAGATGAAAAACCGTGAGCCTGAAATACAAATCCTCACGAAACCTGCCCTCTGCGACCATGCGCTCCAGGTTACGGTTGGTGGCGGCGATGATGCGGACATCGACGCGACGCGTCTGTTCGCTGCCGACGGGACGCACTGTCTTCTCTTCGATGATGTGCAGGAGCTTGACTTGCAGCACCAGCGGCAGCTCGCCGATTTCGTCCAGGAAGATCGTACCCTTATCTGCCTCAAGAAACAGGCCCTTCCGTGCTTTATCGGCCCCCGTGAAAGAACCTTTGACGTGGCCAAACAATTCGCTTTCCATCAGGTTTTCAGGAATGGCGCCACAGTTGACTGGAATGAAGGGCCCGTCCGCACGGTCACTCTGCTGGTGAATTTGCCTGGCGATCACACCTTTGCCTGTACCACTTTCTCCGGTGACCAGCACGGTGCTATCGGTCGGCGCGACTTTCGCAATCAGTCGGTCGAGCCCGCGCATTGAATCCGAGGCAAAGCCGAACACCGCTTCACGCGATTTGAGCACCAGCTTGCGCAAGACTTTGTTTTCACTGCTCAGGCGCTGCAGATCCGCGATCTTGATGACCCTGTGCAGAACCTCATCGTGACGGACAGGCTTGATCATGTAATCGGACGCTCCGGCCTTGATCGCCTCGATCGCCGAATCGACCGACCCATAGGCGGTCATCATGATGAAGTTGGTATCGACTCCTGCTGCACGCGCGCGCCGCACCAACTCTATGCCATCAAAATCCGGCATTTGTATATCGCTGATTGCAACATCGAAATGTCCGGTGGAAAGCTGTTCAAGCGCTTCGCCGGCATTCGCCGCCTGCACCACCGCACATCCTGCTTTAGCCAGTCGTATCGCCAGAATTTGCCTGATTGCCGGCTCATCGTCGACTACCAGGACATTCAGGGACTTCATTAAGTTTTCATTCTGCTGTGTCATGTATTACCAGTTCAGCGTCAAATTTAAGGCGGTGCCCAGATATCAGCGCACAAATGCTGATGCCGGAACAATATCGCAAGCTTACACCGCATGACCCCAATTTCTCGGAATCGGTAATTTCCTCCGGGCAAATTTCCCATAGACGAGAATCATGTCTGTCGTGTCCCTCTCCTATTGATTCAGCAAATAACCGTTGTTCCAATCTCCATGCCGTTCTGCCAGTGTGCGATACAACATAGCCATAGATCAATCAAGTGGCATGAAAATTGCTAAAAGGAAATAAATGATGGCTTGAACAGACGGCACACCACGGAACTTTCCACTGCAAAAAAATAAAAACGACAGCACAGCAGTGGTCAGACTGAAACTATTCATCGTACAGAGAAAGCCTGATGCATAAACTTGTCACATCCAGACTTCTCCTGCTCATGTTTCTGGTAGGAGCGGCTTCCGGCTTTTTCGTCAGCCTTGCTGGATGGTGGGGCCTGAATCAGACCTCCATCAACCTGGCCCTGGTAGAGGCACGACTCCCCGTTGTCTTGACCGAACCGGGTGTAGCGAACGTTCGCGCAGCCCTTCTACAAGCCCTGAAAGAGAACGACTTCGCGCAGCGAGTACTGCTCAGCCTGTCCGGACTCGCCACTATCTTCTTTTGCCTGACCGCGTGGATCACTTACCGGGAATCAGCCGAAAAACGCCGGCAATCGGTCGAACTTGAACATCGCCACGCCCTGTTTCGCACCCTGTTTGAAGGCACTGGTGAAGGCGTCATTCTGATGGCGTCCGATCAGATCAGTGAATGCAATGGAGCCGCCCTCAGACTGTTTGGCATTGCCGATACGAGCCGTATGCAGACAATGGATCTCGCTTCGCTGCAACCCGCCCGGCAACCCGACGGCGATCACTCGAACATGGGGCTGTACGCAAGGATCGATGCGGCCTGGCAGCATGGTCCGCAGACGTTTGAATGGTATTTCCAGTCGATGGATGGCCGCGAATTTCCTGCGGAAACCGGCATCCATGCCGTGTCGGTCGGCGGCAACGCCATTGTTCAGATAACCATCCGGGACATTACGAGACGCAAGCAAGACGAGCGGTCGATGCGACTTGCCAACCAGGCGTTCGAGCATTCGCAGGAAGGCATCGCCATCACGGATGAACATGCCAACATCCTGACTGTCAATCGCGCCTTTACCGCCATTACCGGGTATTCAGCCACGGAAAGCACTGGACGCAATCCCCGTTTCCTCGCGTCCGGACGCCAGCCGCGTGAATTTTATCGGCACATGTGGCAAACCGTGCGTGACTACGGCAAATGGCAAGGCGAAATCTGGAACAAGCGCAAGAACGGCGAAACCTATCCGCAGTTACTCAATATCAGCCGCCTGACGGATGACAATGGCCACGTTATCAATTATGTGGGCGTATTCAGCGATATTTCCGAGACCAAGCTCGCCGAAGAACGGCTGCTGCGTCAGTCGACCCACGATCTTCTGACCGACCTTCCAAATCGTGCTCTCTTTACAAAACGGCTGCAACAAGCTTTGCCGACCCACGAACAACATGACGGCTCATCATTCGGTGTTTTACTACTGGATATTGACCGCTTCAAAATGATCAACGACAGCATTGGTCATGACGCCGGAGATCACTTGCTATTACAGGTGGCGCAGCGCTTGCGACGCGTCTTGCGTGAGTCCGACACACTGGCACGGATGGGCGGCGATGAATATGCCTTGCTTGCGCTTGGCATATCCGATGCCGACCATCTTGCAAGCCTGGCCACCAAACTGCTGCAAGTACTACAGGAGCCGTTTATATTGCATACGCATGAGCTTCACATTGGCGCGAGCATCGGCCTTGCCCTGTATCCGATACACGGCGCTGAGGCTGACATGCTGATCAAGCATGCTGATATCGCGCTCTACCATGCCAAGTCACTGGGAAAGAACCGCTTCGAATTCTATAGCAACGATCTGGACAAGTGGATCATGGAGCGCATGCAACTCGAAAACTGTCTGCACGGCGCGCTGTCCCGCAATGAACTGCTTTTGCATTACCAGCCGCAGAAGCATATTGAAAGCGGCACGATCCATGGCGTCGAAACCCTCGTCCGGTGGCACCATCCCGAACTCGGCATGATCTCGCCCGCAAAATTCATCCCGGTTGCTGAAGAAACCGGGCTAATCGTCCAGCTTGGCAAATGGATCCTGCGCACAGCATGCGCGCAAGCCCGGCAATGGATGCTACAAGGCTTTCCAACACGGGTAGCAGTGAACGTGTCGGCCCACCAATTCCACCACGACAATCTTGTCGATACCGTCACTTCTGTATTAAACGAATTCAAGCTTCCGGCGGCACTTCTGGAAATCGAACTGACCGAGGGAGTCCTCATGGACGATATCGATCATGCGATCACCGTGCTCAACCAGCTCCATGCCATGGGTGTGCAAATTTCCATTGATGATTTTGGAACAGGCTATTCGTCATTGTCCTACCTGAAGCGGTTGTCGATACAGGTTCTGAAAATCGACCAATCGTTTGTGCGTGATATCCCTGACGATCTGGACGACTGCGCTATTGTTTCGACCATTATCTTGCTGGCCCATAACCTCAAGCTCAAAGTCATCGCCGAGGGTGTGGAGACCGAAGAGCAACTGGCTTTCCTGCGTGATCGTGGATGCGATGTAATGCAAGGTTATTACTTCAGCCGCCCCTTGCCTGCAGCACAACTAACAACCATCCTTTGCAACGGCATCGGCTCAGAAGTAGTGGAAGCGGCATAAGGTTGCCCAGCTCGCAGAAAAGCATACAGGAAATAAAAATGATAAAAATGCTTATGGGAGGGGCTTCCAAAGTTTGTTGAATGGGTGCTATAATTTTGTTTTTCGCGGCTGTAGCTCAGCTGGATAGAGTACTTGGCTACGAACCAAGGGGTCGTGGGTTCGATTCCTGCCAGCCGCACCAGTATAACGAGGGGTTAGATCGCAAGATCTAACCCCTTTCTGGTTTACCGGGTTTGTTTACTGTTTGACGATTCAATATGCGCAAACTGTTGCAACTTGTATTGCTTAGCTCACCTTCGAGTTGCGCGTGATCCTCTTTCAACTGCAGCTCCGCATCCTCCTGCTAATCCTCGCATCAATCAAGAGATAAAGTTTCTCGCACTTTTTCGCGCATCTTTGCTGCCAGCGATTCAACTTCAATTGCTTGTGATAAAGTCGTTCCAAGTATTGCCAGATAGAATTCCGCGATGCACCTCTATGCCTCCAAGATGCTGACTTTTAAATTTCCCCCGTGCATGCTCGCGACTCGGGCGAACGTGGTCGTGCCTGTGATTATTTTCACAGCCACAGTCGCGCTAGGTGGTAGCAATGCATATGCTGCTTCGATATTCGTTCATGTTGTCGCTCCGACTGGCGCGGCATTGCCCGGCGCTGCGGTATATGCGGAACCGGTATCGGAACCGGCTTTGCCAAAGACCCCAAAGACCACCGAGATACAGCAAAAGGGGCGTAAATTCCTACCTCCGATGACCGTCGTACAGGTCGGCACGAATATCTCGTTTCCCAACAACGATACAGTTCGCCATCACGTGTATTCGCTTTCGCCCGCCAAGGTGTTCGATCTGAAGCTCTATGCGGGGGAACCGGAAAATCCAATTTACTTTGACAAGCCGGGGACCGTTGTCGTCGGCTGCAATATCCATGACCAGATGGTCGCTTATATCCATGTCGTTTCCACGCCCTACTTTGCCAAGACCGATATATCCGGCAAGGCCAAGCTTGACGGCATTGCCTCAGGCACGTATCGGCTGAAGGCATGGCACGCCAGCCTGCCTCCCTCGGCGCAAATACCGGAACAGCAAATCACGTTGACCGAGAGCGACGTCGCAGCAAATGTCACCTTCAACATGAACGCCAGATAGGAAAGTCTCATGCGCTTGCGCAGTCTTGAAAGCCGCATTGTCATCCTGTTTCTTGTACTCATACTTGCGGTGCAGCTCGCGGGTTTCTTTGCAATACAAACCGGAATTCGCGAAAACGCGCAATTGGCAGTGCGTGACGAGCTTCAAATCGGCGAACGCGTATTCGGGCGGCTGCTTGATCAATATGCGCAACAGCTCACTCAGGGAGCACGGCTGCTAGCTTCAGATTACGGCTTCAAGCAGGCGATCGGCAGCAATGACAGAGAGACCGCTGAATCGGCACTTGCCAATCATGGCGCACGCATCGAGGCGTCGCATGCCTTCTTGATAGGACTGGATCGCAGCATCAAGGCATCCACTGCAATCACGTCGGGGGTCTACCTGGAAAATACCGTCCTTCAATTGGTCGACCAGGCAGAACAAACTGGCAGCGCTGCCGGGATCGGCATCGTAAACAACCGTCTTTACCAAGTCGTCGTCGTTCCAGTGAAAGCTCCAGTCGCCATTGCCTGGGTCGCCATGGCTTTCTCAATTGAGAAACGCATCGCCGCGGATATGCGCGAGCTGTCGTCATTGCAGGTATCAATACTGAGCCGCGGTATGAATGGTCAGTGGACAAGCGATGTCACCACGCTTAGCGACGCTGATGCAACCAGCCTCGCCATACAGTTGCAGAGCATGCCGACCGATACAAAGTTCTTTCCGCAACTGACCGTCGGCGATAACGATGTGAGCGCGCGCGTAGTTCAACTTGCACAGGATTCGGAAAGACCTGTAATTGTGGTCCTGCAGCGTTCCATCAGCGAAGCCATTGCGCCTTATCGCCGGCTGCAGATCGGTCTTCTGGTGCTGACCGCAATCGGCATCGTTGTTGCTGTCATTGGCAGTGTGTTTGTAGCCAAGCGCATCACGGGCCCACTGCGTCAATTGGGAGAGACCGCCAGACGCCTGGGCACCGGCGACTACCGCGGCCAAATCGAGATCCGGCGCGACGATGAAATCGGTGACCTTTCCAGGGCCTTTGCCCGGATGCGTGATGGCATCTCGAACCGTGAAATCGAAATTCGCCGCTTGGCTTACTGGGACACATTGACCGACCTGCCCAACCGCGCCCAGTTTGTCGATCTGCTCAATGAATCGATCGCCACGGCTAAGAAGGAGTGTGCCTCCTGTCAAGTGCTGATGATGGACCTCGATCGTTTCAAGCATGTCAACGATGTCATGGGCCACAGCTTTGGCGATGCATTGTTGCGCCAGGTGGCCGAACGTCTGCAAGCGCAATTGACCAATCCCACGCACCGGCTTGCGCGACTTGGGGGCGATGAGTTCGCCCTGCTACTACCAAGTACGAACGGCGAAGAGGCACGTCGCATTGCCCGTCGTATCCTGACTTCACTCGAAATCCCGATCTCGCTGGCAGACCAAGACGTGGACCTCGGCGCGGGTATCGGCATCGCAGCTTTTCCCCGACATGGAAGCGATGCGGCGACGCTGCTACGGTGCGCAGAAGTTGCGATGTATGCGGCCAAAAGCAGTGGCAATGAAGCGGTGGTCTACGATCCTGCCATCGACAAGACAAATCAGGAAAGCTTGTCATTGCTGAGCGAACTTCGACGCGCCGCGGAAGACAATCAGTTCCGCCTGTACGTGCAGCCCAAGGTCTTGCTGACCAGCGGCCAGGTCATCGGCATGGAAGCACTGGTGCGCTGGGTACATCCCGGGCGTGGCATGATCTTTCCTGATCACTTCATTCCCTTCGCCGAGAAAACCGGTTTCATTCGTGTTCTGACGCGATGGGTGCTCGAGCAATCGGCCGCCTTATGCGCGCAGCTTGCGAACAGAGGACAGCAACTGCGGATGTCAGTCAACCTGTCCACACGCGATCTGCTGGATCAGGAATTGCCGGCAAAATTTGGCGCGATACTTGCCCTCCATCGGCTGCCTCCATCAGCGTTCTGCCTCGAGATTACGGAGAGCGCGATCATGGACGACCCGGCACGAGCCCAACAAACGCTTGAAGGATTGCATGCGATGGGGGTCGACTTATCAATCGACGATTTTGGCACCGGTTATTCCTCACTTGCCTACCTGAAGCGGCTGCCGGTTCAGGAACTGAAAATCGACAAATCATTTGTGCTGAAGATGGAGAGCGATGCCGAAGATGCAAAAATCGTTCGTTCAACTATCGATCTCGGTCATAACATGGGCTTGATGGTCGTTGCTGAAGGAATTGAAACAGTAGCGGCATGGGACTTGCTTGCCAGGATGGGTTGCGATCAGGGTCAGGGCTATCTCATTAGCAAGCCCATGCCTGCGGAGCAGTTTGCGAGTTGGCTGGACCAATGGACGCCACCTGTGCTCGCACCCGCCGGCGTGGACAAGCACGTCGGTTAAATCGATACCAAGGGAAAGAAAAATCGACATGTTGCATACGGAATGGCTGCCGATTGTCATGCAGGGATCGTTCAGCGAAATTTACGTTGTCGATTGCGCTACGCTGCGCTTCGTCCAGGTAAATCACGCCGCTCGCGAAAACATGCAATACACGCAGGATGAATTTACGCAGAAGACGCCACTCGACATCGCACAGGACTCATCGCGCGCGCTTCTGCAAAATACGCTACAACCATTACGCGACGGTCGCACAAGCCGCGCAGCTATCGATATGGTACATGTTCGCAAGGACGGTACGTGCTATCCAATCGAATTCCGATTCTTCTATTGCAATACGGACGCCGCGCCGGTAATCATTGCTATCGGCAACGACACAAGCGCCCGTCATGAATCGGCGATGGCGCTGCATACAAGCGAGGCGCGCTTACGAGCGATCGTATCAAATACGCCCGGGCTCGTTTATCAGTTTCTGCAAAAACCTGACGGGAGCGTGTCGTTCCCCTATCTGAGCGAAGGCTGCCGAGCACTGCTCGGCATTGACGCCGAGCCCTTGTGTGCCGAGCCATCGCTATTTCTTCATCTGATCCTGCTCGAAGATCGGCCTTCCTATCTTGCGTCGATGTCGGCGTCCGCCGCCGAAATGAAAGCGTGGAACTGGGAAGGAAGGATCTGGATTGAGAAATGGAAAGACGTGAAATGGATCAATCTGCGATGCACGCCGCGGGCGCTGCCATGCGGCAGTGTGCAGTGGGAAGGTATTATGACCAATATCACGCAGAGCAAGCTGGAAGAGAAGGAAATCAAGTCTTCGCGCGCGCAGTTGGCAGAACTTGCGGCGCATGTCGAGACCGTCAAGGAAAATGAGCGGATGCGGATCTCGCGCGAACTGCATGACGACCTTGGCGGCAATCTCACAGCCATTAAAATGGCGCTGCGCCTGCTGACGCGTCGCCTGCCTCATGAGGAAGCCGCGCTCCTAGAAAAAGCAAACTATGTCGAGGCGCTTGTCGACCGCACCATCGAGGCGGTACACCGTATTTCGGCCGACTTACGGCCGGGCATTCTGGATTTCGGTCTCGTTGCGGCGATCGACTGGCAGGCGAAGGAATTCGAAAAACAGTTCGGCATTCCCTGCGAGTTTTCGTCAAACAAAAAAGACATTGCGCTGCACCCTGACCAGTCGACAGCCCTCTTTCGCATTTTTCAGGAAGCACTGACGAATGTCGGCAAGCACGCCAATGCCACCCGTGTCGCCGTCAAGCTCGTGCGCACCAACCGCAGTGTGACGCTGGAGGTCACGGACAATGGTCGCGGAATTACCACAACAGACCGCATCAAGCCCAAATCTTTCGGCATTCGCGGCATGATAGAGCGGGCCAGCGCGCTAGGCGGGCATTTGACTGTCACCCGTGCAGCTTGCGGCGGCAGTATTGTGGTGCTAAAAATTCCACTGTTGGCCACGTAGCAAATGATAACTCTTTAAGTTTTAGGTATTTTATGACTGCAGCAGGAACCATCCGCATTCTCATTGCCGACGACCACGCCATTGTGCGCGAGGGGCTCAAGCAAATTCTTGCCGATACGAAGGATATTGTCGTCGCAGGTGACGCGGAAAACGGTTCTGATGCAATCAAGCTGGTTCGAGGTGGCGCATGCGATGTGCTGTTGCTTGATATTTCCATGCCCGATCGCAGTGGCATCGAAGTCCTCAAGCAAATAAAAAAGGAATTTCCGAAAGTTGCGGTATTGATGCTCTCAATGCATCGCGAGGACCAATATGCGATTCGCTCCCTCAAGGCAGGGGCCGCCGGTTATCTCAACAAGCAAAGTGCGCCCGACCAGCTCGTCGATGCCATCCGTCAGGTGGCAACTGGAAAAAAATACATTAGCCCGGCGCTGGCGCAGGAACTTGCCAACCAGATCGGCGATGACAGGAATGTACTTCCGCATGAAGTGCTATCTGATCGCGAATATCAGACACTGATCATGATCGCCTCGGGCAAGACCGTCAGCGACATCGCGGCCGAGCTTTCGCTGTCGGTAAAGACAATCAGCATGTACCGCACGCGGCTCTTACAAAAAATGAAACTGAGACATAACGCGGAACTCACGCATTACGCCATCAAGAACAATCTGGTCGAATAGGCTCCACCGGCTCTTCATCATTTACCCTGCCATCGCCGGATCAACAGTAGCCCTCTTCCCTCATTTCTACCACGGATTCCTGGCCCCGGTCGAGCATATAACGACTATTGGAAGGGATGTTTATCGCCGATTGCCTAAAGAAGGCTGAATTTCAGCCGCTAATTGAGTTATGAGCGGAGCAATATCAGCGATAACATTTCACGACATTGGGTAACACCATCCGAGAGCACGCAGTCACTACCATGCAAGACGCCTTTAAAAGAACAGAATCGCAAAGCCCCGCCGAAATCGCACGGGAAGCCTTGCGCCGTCTGGCCGTGCAGCGGATTGCGCCAACCCCGGATGCTTACCGTGATATGTACGATGAAATTGCTGGCACCCAGAACGAGTCGTCGCCGGAAAAAGTCCTTGCCGAATTTGCAGCTCGCCTGAAAAAGGCGCCACGGGAAATTGCCCTGCTTTCGGACCAATTTACCCGTGCACTGGAAACGCGCAACTGGCAGGAATACGGCAAGCAACTCACCCAACTCACGGACAGACATCTGATACAGCACCATGCGGGCAAACCGGATGCGCCGACAATCGGCATAGAAACCATTGCGGCTGACACTGCGACCCGCACTGCGTCGGTGAACGCCTCCATGTCGCTCGTCGACGACTTGCCGCTCCTCCCATCGAAACCGGCTGTCCTCCCGCTGGTCGATCCACTGCCGGTGCCATTGAACCAGCTGACCGACATCCTGCCAGCCGAAGCACCGTCACCAACCAGCGGCTCCGTGCACACGCGCCTGATGCGAGAGATGCTGATTCGCACCTGGACGCTAGCGGTGACTTCCCTGCTGCATGGCGCGCCCGACCTCGCCAAGGAATCCGAAGCGCTTGCGGAGGAAGTCAGACTATCGCGCAACGAAAAAGATCTGACCGAACTCAATGCGCGGCTCAAGCAGCTTTGCTTCCGCATCGAACTGAAGAGCGGCGACCTTGCTGAAGAACATGAGTTGCTGCTCCGACTATTCAGGCTCCTCTTTGAAAATGTCGGAGAACTGCTGGAAGACGACAGCTGGTTGAGCGGGCAGATTGCGCGCGTTCAGGCGCTGCTCGATGGACCCGTCAACCATGCCACCCTGCTCGATGCGACCCGCAACCTGAAAGACGTTATCTATAAACAGGGCATGCTCAAGCACAGCTTGAAGGAAGCAAAGAGCACGCTCAAGAATATGATGCTCACCTTCATCGACCGCATCGGCGCGGTTGCGACAAGCACGGGCAACTTCCATGAGAAAATCGGCAACTATTCACAGCAAATCGGCAAGGCGAAAGACATCCTTGATCTGAACAAGATCCTCGATCAGATCATGCAGGACACCCGAGAAGCGCAAACCGAAGCACTGCGTTCGCGCGACGAAATGGAGCTTGCCCGCCACGAAGTCCAGGCAGCGGATGCACGCATTCATGAGTTGGAAGCCAAGCTGGAAGAAATGAGTGAGTTGGCGCGTGAAGATCAATTGACCGGTAGTCTTAACCGGCGCGGACTGGATGATGTGCTGGAGCGAGAGATGGCGCGCTCCAATCGCAAGAAGTCTCCGCTTTGCGTCGCCCTGCTCGATCTCGACGACTTCAAGCGGCTGAATGACACGCACGGACATAGCGCGGGCGACGGTGCGTTGATTCATCTCGTGCAAGTTGTGAAGAAGACCCTACGCACAATGGACGTAATTGCACGATTCGGCGGCGAAGAGTTTTTGATCGTATTGCCGGATACGCCGCTGGAAGATGCGATGCAAACGGTCACCCGCGTGCAACGCGAACTGACCAAGCAGATCTTCATGCACAACAATGAGCGGCTATTGATTACATTCAGCGCCGGGGTGGCATTGCACAGCAAAGGCGAGAATCAGGATTCAATCATCGGGCGGGCCGACGAAGCGTTGTACCAGGCGAAGCGGGCTGGAAAAAATCGCGTGATTGCTGCAAAACCGGCAATGCAAGAAAACTCATAAACTCATCGAGATGAAAATCCACACCGGCATCGTCATGAGAAAAACAGTCCATGTTCCTGGCGTTGGGCACTAAGCCTCGGGCACGCTGAAACCCATATGCCATTCAATACCTTGATTCAGCGTACATACCATGGCTTCAATCAAACTCAGTCGTAACGATCCCTGCTCTTGCGGCAGCGGAAAAAAATACAAAAACTGCTGCCTGAGCGACTCGCTGCGCTCTTCCGGAGGCACTGGCGGCATATCGCCTCGATCGGCCGTCGACAAAGCGATGTCACTCCATCGCGCCGGCCAGACTCACGAAGCAGAAGAAATGTATAAGGACATTCTGGCGGCAAACCCGAACCATGCGGATGCGCTGCATCTGCTCGGCGTCATCGCACATCAGAAAGGCGACCATGTCTATGCAACTGAACTGATCGCCAAGGCAATCGACTTGGCCCCGTCTGCTGCAATGCATGCCAATTTGGGCATGGTGTTCAGCGCACGCCGTCAGCGAGACGCTGCCATCACCTGCTTCAGGAATGCCCTTACAATCGACCCGAAGCATGTCAGTGCGCTCAACAACCTTGGCGTCGCCCTGAAAGACCAGGGGAAACAGGCTGAGGCAATCGAGTGCTTTCTTCAAGTCCTTTCGCTTCATCCGGCACACACCGAGGCCTACTGCAATCTCGGCATTTCAGCTTATGAACAAGGCCACTTGAGCGAAGCGGTGAAATGCTATGAAACTGCACTTTCCTACGATCCAGGCAATGCGGCCGCGCACTACAACCTTGCGAATGCATTAAGGGATCAGGGTAAGCTCGAGGCAGCGATTCAGTCCTATCAAGCCGCCCTCGTCGCCGACCCTCGAAACGCCATGGCATACAATAATCTTGGCAATCTCGCCAGAGGCCAGGGACATGTCGAATTGGCCATCGAACTGTATTCCCAGGCGCTGGCTATCGATCCGACCGCCAGCCGCGTCCATTACAATTTCGGCGCAGCTCTATATGTGCAGGGACATTTGCTGGATGCTGTCCGGTGTTACGAAAAGGCGCTGTCTTTCAATGATGAAGATGCGGACACGCATTACAACCTAGGTAATGCGCTGCTGGATTTGGCCAGATACGACGATGCGCGGCAAAGTTTTCAGAAATCAGTCGCCATTAATCCAAAAAATACGGACGGATATAACAACCTGGGCAATCTGGTACGTGACCAGGGGGAGCCGGAGCTGGCGGTCGATTTGTTGCGAAAATCCTTAACCATTGATCCGCGGCGAAACGACATCCACAGCAATCTGTTATTCACCATGCTCAGCGCGCCGAGCTGCAGTGCCGATCAAACATTCGCCGAACACCTGCGCTTTGCCGAACAATTCGAGGCTCCGCTCAAGCCGTTCTGGCAAGCGCATCATAACGCGCCCGATCCGCACAAGAGGCTCAGGATCGGCTACGTGTCCGGCGACTTCCGCAACCATGCGGTGGCCAACTATTTCGAGCCTACTCTGGCCCGCCACGACAAGTCGCAGGTCGAGGTGTTCTGCTATTACAACCATCACCAGCAAGACGACATCACCCATCGTCTTGCCGCCCTTAGCGATCACTGGATTGTCTGCAAGGAGATGTCGGACGATGCCCTTGCCCAGCGCATCCGCGATGATGGCATTGACATTCTGGTCGACCTGTCGGGACATACCGCATATAACCGTCTGCTGACCTTCGCCCGCAAGCCGGCACCGATACAGCTGACCTGGATAGGTTATCCCTACACCACCGGCCTGGCCGCCATGGATTACCGCCTGACCGATGCCGGCATGGATCCGCCTGGCCTGACCGAGTGCCACAACACCGAAACGCTCTTGCGCCTGCCGGCGACCTCGCAGTTCCAGCCGGCCGCCATGCGTCCGCCAGTCAATGCACTGCCGGCTTTGTCGCAAGGAACATTTACCTTCGCCTCTCTCAATAACCTCGGCAAGATCACCGAGCCGGCGATTGCACTGTGGTCACGGATCCTGTCGGCATTGCCGCATGCGCGCCTGGTGCTGGGCAATATCAATGACGAACCGACGCGCCAAAAAATGGCCGACTCCTTCGGCCGCCATGGCATCCACGCCGACCGGCTCGTCATGCATCCAAAGATGGCGATGCCTGAGTATCTGGCCTTGCATCACCAGATCGATCTGGCGCTCGATCCATTCCCGTACAACGGCGGCACCACCAGTCTGCATGCCTTGTCGATGGGAGTGCCGGTGCTTACGCTGGCAGGCAGCTCTCCGGTCACTCGCAGTGGCGCCTCGATCATGGGCAATGCCGGCCTGCCTGAATTCGTCACTGCCAGCGAAGAAGAATATCTGCAGCGCGCCATTGAAATCGCACAGGATCTGCCCCGGCTTGACCAGATCCGGCAGTCGCTGCCGGCACGTCTGATGTCGCCCGGACATCCCGGACAGCGTTTTACCCAGGATCTTGAAACAGCCTATCGTCAGATCTGGACCAAGTGGTGCAATACACCGACGAGCATTGCTGCTTAAGATTTATTCCATGTCTACAAAACAAGTTCATCCAAACAATCCGGCGGCGAAGAAGTCGCACTCCAGTCAGCGCCTGATTGCAGGAATGTCATTGCACGACGCCATGGAAACAGCAATGTCGCACCATAGAGAGGGTCGGCTTAACCAGGCCGAAGAACTCTACCGACAGATAGTCTGCATTCAGCCATCACATGCTGACGCACTGCATCTGCTTGGCGCTATCGCACATCAGCACGGCGACTACCAACGTGCGATTGATCTGATTGAAAAGGCGATTGCCATCAAGCCGACTGCTCCAATGTATAACAACCTTGCCCTTGCCATTAAAGGATCGGGCCATTTGGAAAAGGCGGTTGAATATCTTCAGCAATCGCTTTCGCTCGATCCAAACCAGCCGGACGCTTATAACAACCTGGGCGTTGCGCTAAAAGCCCAAGGCAAGATGGCGAAAGCCATGGAATGCTATCTGCAAGCATTAATGCTTGACGCAGACCACTCAGGCGCCTACTGCAACCTGGGAACTGCGGCGTATGAGCAAGGCCACTTGCTGGAGGCGGCAGAGTGCCTGGAGCGAGCCATCGCTCTCAATCCCAATGATGAGGCGGCTCACTACAATCTGGGAAATGTACGCCGAGATCAAAACAAAATCGATGATGCAATACAGTGCTATCAGAAATCCCTCGCGCTTAATCCAATGCATGCGGTGGGATATAACAACCTGGGCAATCTGATACGCGACCAAGGCTATTCCGAGTCAGCAATCGAACTCTATGTACAAGCCTTAACCATTGACCCGCGGCGAAACGACATCCACAGCAATCTGTTGTTCACCCTGCTCAGCACGCCGAGCTGCAGTGCCGATCAAACATTCGCCGAACACCTGCGCTTTGCCGAACAATTCGAGGCTCCGCTCAAGCCGTTCTGGCAAGCGCATCATAACGCGCCCGATCCGCACAAGAGGCTCAGGATCGGCTACGTGTCCGGCGACTTCCGCAACCATGCGGTGGCCAACTATTTCGAGCCTACTCTGGCCCGCCACGACAAGTCGCAGGTCGAGGTGTTCTGCTATTACAACCATCACCAGCAAGACGACATCACCCATCGTCTTGCCGCCCTTAGCGATCACTGGATTGTCTGCAAGGAGATGTCGGACGATGCCCTTGCCCAGCGCATCCGCGATGATGGCATTGACATTCTGGTCGACCTGTCGGGACATACCGCATATAACCGTCTGCTGACCTTCGCCCGCAAGCCGGCACCGATACAGCTGACCTGGATAGGTTATCCCTACACCACCGGCCTGGCCGCCATGGATTACCGCCTGACCGATGCCGGCATGGATCCGCCTGGCCTGACCGAGTGCCACAACACCGAAACGCTCTTGCGCCTGCCGGCGACCTCGCAGTTCCAGCCGGCCGCCATGCGTCCGCCAGTCAATGCACTGCCGGCTTTGTCGCAAGGAACATTTACCTTCGCCTGTTTGAATCATTTATCCAAGATCACCGAGCCGGCGATTGCACTGTGGTCACGGATCCTGTCGGCATTGCCGCATGCGCGCCTGGTGCTGGGCAATATCAATGACGAACCGACGCGCCAAAAAATGGCCGACTCCTTCGGCCGCCATGGCATCCACGCCGACCGGCTCGTCATGCATCCAAAGATGGCGATGCCTGAGTATCTGGCCTTGCATCACCAGATCGATCTGGCGCTCGATCCATTCCCGTACAACGGCGGCACCACCAGTCTGCATGCCTTGTCGATGGGAGTGCCGGTGCTCACGCTGGCAGGCAGCTCTCCGGTCACTCGCAGTGGCGCCTCGATCATGGGCAATGCCGGCCTGCATGAATTCGTCACTTCCAGCGAAGAAGAATATCTGCAGCGCGCCATTGAAATCGCACAAGATCTGTCCCGGCTTGACCAGATCCGGCAGTCGCTGCCGGCACGTCTGATGTCGCCCGGACATCCCGGACAGCGTTTTACCCAGGATCTTGAAACAGCCTATCGCCAGATCTGGACCAAGTGGTGCGATACGCGGTAATCCGGTCTCATGAAGACCAGGATCGTAAATTAGCTACAGTTGCTCGGGCTCCTGTGCAAGCTTATTTCGCCGCCGTTTACAAGCGCATGCTGGACGCCCCGAATTTGATGAACAGCGCCTTGCCGCAGACAAACGAGCGCTCGATCTCATTCGCACGATCCGACAAGAGCGCATTTCCTACACGATAAGGTCCATCGCCGTGCGCCCATAGATAGTCATCCAGGATCAACCAGCCGTCCGGCACCATCAGTTGCAGCCACAATTCGCAATCCTGCTTCACTTGCGAATAATCGTGATTCCCATCGATATGAATTACCGAGATTTTCCCTTGATAATTCACCTTTCCAAATATCGGACTGCTCACCTCAGGGCAATTCCGGAAAGCTTCAAAGGCATTTACCGATTCGAGACGTAGATAGTTCAAGATGCCCAAGCCGACCGGCAGGAGATTGATAGTGAAATTTTGCGGGAAGGTTTCATAATTCCACTCATTGACCACGTCTACCCGAACCGCTTCCGGCGAATCGTGCTGCGTTGCCGGCCCCGCTAACCATGGATCGATCGCAAGAACATGACCGATCCTGCAGCGCCGCGCCAGCAGCGCAAGCACCGCAGCGGACTTCCCCGCCAGCGACCCGATTTCGATCACATCGCCTTCCGGGGCGGTGGAAAAGATAGCCATCATGGCTGCAATTTTTTGATCGTTGGATTCGCCGTAAATGCTGTTTGCCAGTTTGAAGATGGAAGCGATTTCCAGTACGGTCAACTCATTGCGTCCATCAGCGCAGGCATCGATAAACTTTTTATACCGTCCAGCCTTCTCCATCGATCGATGGAAGCGACTCATTTCCCGCTTAACGGGCGAATCACCGATTAAGCGAATCGGAAAATCGCTCGTCCGAATGAATTTGTCCAGCCAGGAATACACCACAGCTACAGGCGCATAAATGCTGGAAACGCGGTATTTTTTCAGCAACTCGAGAAACTGGAGCTGAAAGTCGGGATCGTGCACATGCGGCAATCGCATCAAGTGCCCCAACTCTTCCTCCAGTTCCGCATCCGGCACCGACGAAGCAGCAATGATGTTTTCGCCCCGTTCTCTCGCGGCTTCGATAAAGTCGCGTCCCGCTGGATGCGTTGCGGGGAAAACTAGTATGGCGCTTTCATGCGCACCAACTTCAGTCATTTCTGTCGGTTGCATTTTCATTATTTTCTGAAATATTGATATCGCAAAAACGATCGTTAAACTGAAGGCAGAGCCAACGCAGAGTCAATGCGTCGGCATTGACTAGCCAGGCCGCCGCATTCAGTCAGCCGCTCCCAGATCGCGCTGCGCCGCAGCACGCACCACCTCGTCGAGCCATTGATGCATACTTTTACCGGTCTTCGCGCGGGCTTCGTAAGCCAGTTTCTTGGCTTCCGGTGTGACGCCTTCGAGCTGACCGTAGTAACGGGTTCTATGGGTTCCGCCCCGTGCGCCAGGTATGGGGAAGTCGAAGTCGGCATAAGGTTCGCCTTCACCGACCTCAAAATCGATAAGATAAAAGACGCCCCCAATGATCCATTGAACTGACGTCTTGCGTGCTTCAACGGGAAGTTTGTCGAGTGGCAGCGGATAAGAAAATTCCGGATTCGAATTCATCAGAACCCGTCCAAATTCTGTGTCACGCAACCAGGGCGGCATGCATTCATCGCCGACCACTACTTTGCCGCCGGGCTTTGTCACCCGTGCCATCTCCGCGAAAGCGCGCTTGATGTCGGCGAAGCCGTTAATTCCGCCGAAAGAAAAACAGGCGTCAAAACTGTTATCCCGGAATGGCAAATAATAACCGTTGGCAAGTGATGCCTCGGCATTTGCGCCAATGTTTTGCATGCGCTGGACGTTATGTGCCAGAAACGAAGGCGAAATATCTTGTATGTAAAGCCGTCCTTCCGGTCCCAGCCTTTGGGCAATAATTTCGGAGTCACGCCCGGTCCCGGCCGCAATCTCGAGTACGACCGAATCGGAACGCAGGTTAAGCTTATCGACCATATTGCTGCGCACCTGTTGCTCATCTTCGCCATAAGTGCTGAAAGTCAGCGGAAGGTATTGGTCGTACACACCGGCGCGTTGTTCGGACTGTTGCAGCGACTTCTTATCAACATCCGGAAGCTCGAACGGATAGATAAAGTCGGGTACGCCGTTGCGGATCTCGAAGCGGTTACCTGCAGGACTTACCAGCCCGCCCTCGATCACTGCTCCGTCGGAGGATACTTTCGCATCAACCAGCACTAGTTCCTCTCGAGTAGCAGGGTCAACATAAAACTTTTCTTCGCGAGCATGCATCGTGTTTACCTCATCCGGGATAGATAAAATTTGTTTTTTATTGTATATGGGAACATGGCTTCGAGTATCCTTTTAAGAACGCCGAACCGCCTCCTGCGTAGCGAATCGCCCCCCGCGCATTTTGCCGCAGTTCACCAACTACAAATTAGCATGGCCCCGACATGAAAAAGATCGTTATCTTCGGACTTGGCATGATGAGCGAAGTCGTCTATCGGCACATTCTGCGAGACGCCGCCTATGATGTTGTCGCATTCACCTTGGACCGCAAGTGGCTTGAGACAGGCGAATCGGATCTTGCAAAATCGGCAAACCTTCCTGTCGTCGCTTTTGAGGATATCGAACAACTCTATCCCCCTGACCGCTATGCGCTGTTCATCGCGATGGGCTACCACGACTTAAATCGGGTGCGCGCCGAAAAATGCGAGGAAGCGAAAGCGAAAGGATACGAACTGGTAAGTTACGTCAGCACACGGGCCAACTGCGGTCCGTGGCTCGATATGGGTGAAAATTGCCTCATTCTCGATGGTGCGGGAGTTCAGCCTGGAGCCCAGATAGGAGACAACGTCTGGCTGTGGAATAACAGCCTGGTCGGGCACCATGCATCGATCGGCAATCATTGCTGGGTCGCAGCCGGTACGACGATCGGGGGCAAGGCACAGATTGCGGACTATTGTTTCTTCGGTCTTAACGCCACTGTAGGCGGTGACATCAGCATTGGAGCGGATTCTTTTGTCGGGGCTGGCACATTGATCACCAAAGGTGCTGCGGCAAACAGCGTATTTGTGCAACGGGACACAGACCTTTATCGTCTCGACAGCAAATCCTTTTTGCGTATTACCAAACTTGCGACGTTGGGCTCTCGGGAAGGTTGAAGATGACTCCTGTTTTTTCGTGGAAGCGTTTAGGAAAACTTTTCGATCCCCAGTTATTGCATCCGCATCCATGGATGATGGAATTTGCCCAATGCCCTACTCCGCTCCTGCTTGATGAACATACTGTTCGCGTATTCTTTGCAACGCGCCCCCAGCGTGATAGTAAAGGACTATATGTTTCCCGCCCGGGATACGTCGACCTCTCCAGATACAACCTGCAAGATATCAAGGCTGTTTCACCCCAGCCGCTTCTTGAACTCGGACAAACGGGTGCTTTCGATGAATTCGGAATCATGCCAAGTTCGGTTGTTCGCGACGGCAATGATCTCTACATGTATTACACCGGGTGGACCCGCATGGAATCCGTACCGTATACCACCGCGATCGGCGTCGCCGTCAGTCATGATCATGGCAAAACCTTCAGCCGCATCGCACCTGGTCCGGTTCTGGGACTAAGTCTCGACGAGCCATATATGGTCAACAGCCCCATCGTGAAGATCATCAATGACTGCTGGCATATGTGGTATGTAAGCGGAAAGCGCTGGATTGAAACGGAGGCTGGACCGGAGATCGTCTTTCAGCACGCTCACGCGACCTCGTCCGACGGACTGCATTGGAAACAACGGAGAACATCCATTGTTCCCGCACTGTCGGACGATGAATGCCAGGATCTGCTGTGCCCTATACAGATTGACGGCCAGTGGCACGCTTTCTTTGCCTATCGAAATGCAACGGGATTCAGAACCCGGCATGAGCGGGCATATCGATTGGCTTACGCCAGATCAGATGATCTTCAAAACTGGACACGCTACGAAATCCCGTCCCTGCTTGAGCGCTCTGATGAGGGGTGGGACTCGCAAATGATTTGCTCGACGCAATTTCTGGAGATGGATGGACGGCGCTGGCTATTCTATTGCGGAAATGAATTCGGCCGTGCCGGCTTTGGCGCGGCCGAATTATTGGTTACGCCAACCACTGCTGCAGCGTAGCTTTATTGTTCCACATGAGCCAATCGATAATCGACAGATCAGGAACGAAGTCGAAGCCTCCTGTCGAATACTGGCGCGGCCGATGCTCGTGGAAGCTGAGCTGCATCCCGTTTCGGCGATAAAACTCTGGGTTGAACAGCGCCCTGCCGCCGGATGGATTGCGATACTCTGAAGCTCCGATTGCTTTAGACACATGAAACGCCCACTCGCCCGCATCGCACCCGGCCGGAAAATCGATATTCAGTTCCGAACAGACAAGAATTGGCGTGCGAATTTCCAGGTAATCGCAGAACCTTCGGAGTAACGCCGTATTCAGCGATGAAACAGTCTTGAAATCATCTTCCAGCGCATCCTGAAGCAGTTCCGATATCGTCCGATAGTGAGGCGCCTCGGCACTATAGACGCGTAGGCGCCCCAGCAATTTGCCACGCCAATCCTGTCCATTGTCGAGCAAGGCTGCATGAATCGGCGTATCAAGGCCGGTGTGCTGTACTGGAACGGAAATATAGGCAACCCCTTTTTCCCGATTCAGAATACGGTTGCGAGTCATCCATGACTTGCGTACGAATTGGGCGATATCGAAAACGATCCATTGATCACATGCTGCAATCAGTCGGAAATGCTCGAAATAGGGTAAGAAATAAGGCTGCATCACGCCTGCTATCACATGTCCCCCTGCTGTCGAATTCATTGATTGGAAGGCTTACGCTTCGAGCACCGCAAGCCCGAATCCATGACGCCCGAACTCGTTCCCGTTGTAAAGCAAATAGATATTATCGCCGCACCGGAAAGCATGCGGATAGCACAGCATGTCGGAGTCCCAGTCACCGGGAGTGGTATCCATCTTCAGCATGGAATCGTCACGGGTCCAGACGCACAAATCAGCAGACCAGGCATGACCTATCCGGTACGCGCGGTTGCGGTTGCGCCGGAAATCCGAAGCGTGCCGATAGCAAAAGAACATGTGGTAACCATCATGAAGATGGATAACTGTAGGCATTGCCTGGCATTCATCAGGTCCCAAGACATTGCTTACGATCTGTTTGCCTTCTTCTTTTTCCCAGCTTATGCCATCTCGCGAGGTCGCATGACCGATCTTGTAGACGCGGTCCGGCTCAACGTTGGTAGTCGGGGCATTCCACCCAAGACCGAAGACATACCACATGTGAAAGACGCCGTTGAACACCTGGACGAAGGGGTCCACCACGATGCATGGCTCTCGCAACGATGGTGCCAGAACGGGACCGTCACCCATTCGCTCAAAGGTATGACCTGAATTTCGGCTGACCGCCAATCCGATCGCCCCGTCCGCCGGGACCGACACCCGTCGATTGACGCCAGATGTGTAACCGTAGATCAGGTCGCCGTACCTGACGACATTCATGGGAAAAATCCCATGTTCGTCAAACGTGCCTTTTTTGCCTAGTGCAATCACAGTATGCGAGGAAATTCCCTGCAGTTCCTTGAAGTCGTGACTATAGTCAGCAAAAGCGACGTGACTCAGGTACTTGCCGGATGCGGCATCCAGCTCTCGCGTTGAAAAATAAACACGGACTCTGTCTTCCAGAACGAGCGCCTGCGGGGCTTGTGAGAAATGCTGACATCCGAGCGGAAGCGTATGCTTCGAGGTATCGAACACTTTGCCCAATTTACGCCATCGCATCAGTAATCACCTCGATTCACGCACAAAGACTTCATCAGATTACCAATCCACCATCGACCGGAATCGTCGCACCAGTAATCATGTCGTTCGTCAGAGCGAATAATATCGCTTGCGCTATCTGTTCCGGCTTTCCCAGCTTTCGCAAAGGAGTTTCACGCCTCAATGTGTCGAGCACATTGGCCGGCACGGCATCTCGTGTGGATGGCGTATCGACAAACCCGGGAGCGACCGACACGAAGCGCAACCCCAACGGACCCAGTTCCTTCGCCCATACGCTGGTCATTGCCTCGACCCCGGCTTTGGCTGCGGCGTAGGCGCACTGCCCCATGTTTCCACGCGCACTGACCGAACTCATGTTCACAACGACACCGCGCACACGACTGCGAACCATCCGATCCGCAAAAGCGCGGGTTACCAAAAAAACCGATGTGAGATTGGTGTCAATGACGGACTGCCACAACTCAAGCGGGTGCCGTCCATCTTCCCGAGATGCAATATTGATCAGTGGCGCGCTACGGAGAATGCCCGCGTTATTGACCACACCTTGAGGTACACCGTGACGCTCGCAAACCAGCGCAACCGTCGCGTCAACCTGTTCCGCCGAGGTGACATCGACAGAATGCCAGGGGCAGTTCAATTGGGAGGCGGCCTGCCGAACCGCAGCCTCGTCCATATCCAAAAGGATAGGCACCGCATCGGCCGCCACCAGTGCTTCGGCGGTAGCGAAACCGATGCCCTTTGCGCCACCGGTCACGACAATACGCGCACCAGCAAGGTTCAATTCGCGTCTCCGTATGCGACCAGTACCCTGTCGAGACCCTCGAGCGTCGTGATCTGGACAAATTCGTCCTGCGACAGAGTACAGCCCAGATGTTCTTCAACCAGGACGATCAATTCCATATGGGACAGCGAGTCCCACTGCTTCATGGTCTTCATCGAGGCATCATTGGAAATTTGCGCCATATCGAGGCGCAGGGCATCAGCGAGCAAACGCTTGGCTTTTTGCATATCAGGCTTCTTCGGAAAGTCGTTGTCGATCAATTTTTCCGTTCGCGTTCTTGGGAAGTTTTTCGCGAACGTGAATTCTATTGGGAATCATATATTCAGGCAGTTTGCTTCTCAAGCAATCGCCTATTCCATCAGGCTCAAGCGTTTCGTCGGCAGTTGACACAAAGGCAATCAAGTGGCCGAACTGGGTACGAATCCGCTTATATATAACCGCGCATTGTTCCACGCCGGGTACCGAACCGAGCGCGGCTTCGATCTCTTCAAGCTCGATCCGGTATCCCATATGCTTGATCTGGTTGTCCTTGCGCCCGACAAAATGGATCAGACCGTTCGATGTATCCACGCGCATGAGGTCTCCGGTGCGATACATCATTTCCCGATGTGTCCGGCACAAGGGATTGGGGACGAACGCCGCCACAGTTCTCTCCGGATCGTTGAAGTAGCCCAGGCCTACGTTGGGTCCGATCAGACAAAGTTCTCCGGTTTCACCCGGGCTCACCGGTTCGTCACCATCCAGTAGCAGTCCTCGAAAATTCGGAGCGAGGTTTCCGATAGGCGGCAAACCTGCCGATGCCTCCAAGTGTGCCGGCGTTATATCATGTGCCGAGCAAATACAGGTACATTCGGTGGGTCCGTATACATTAACCAGCCGGGCGCGATCACCGAATGATGCGTGCAGTTTGCGCAACTCGGGGACCGGATAGCCTTCACCCCCAAAAACTATGTTGCGCAACAGGGGCAATACCTCCGACGATAATGCGCGGGTAGTTAACAGATAAATCAGCAGCGACGGCACGGAAAACCATATCGTGCAGCCGGAGCGCGCGACATGATCGACCAGGGCATGCGGGTCCCGTAATAACGAAGGTGGTACCGGCGCCAAGGAAGCCCCGTTCAACAGCGACGCGTAAAAGTCGAATACCGAATTATCGAAATACATCGGATTGACGTTGGTGAATACATCATCTTCGCGCACGCTGAACTCATCTCGCGCCCACGCTGCAAAGTTGAGGACTTGCGCATGGCTGATCGCCACTCCCTTTGGCGTACCCGTAGAACCAGAGGTAAACATCAAGTACGCGATGTCAGTACCGATTACCTCTTCATGCGTAGGCAGGGGTACGTCCGTGCTGGGTCGAGCCAAGACTTGATCGACCATTAACAGTGAAATGTTTGCGGCTGTACACGTATCAACAGCCGCCGGGCGAACTGATCCATCAGCCAAGATGATATGGGGCAAGCATTTTTCCAGGACAAGGCGCATCCGTGTCGGCGGATTATCTTCGTCTAGATTCACATAAGCAGCGCCTATACGAAGGCATGCCAACATTGCGATGTAACCTTCGACGGCCTTCCGGTGAAACAGCCCGATCACATCCCCGCGTGAAACCCCCATCTCCATCAGATGTGCGGCCAGTTTCTCTGCGCACCGATGCAAATGGCCATATTCGACGGCTGTGCCATCCGGGAATACCAAGGCCGGACGGTCCGGCCACTGCTTTGCGTACGCGGCAAAAACGGAATAAATGGATGTCTTGTATGCTGTTCTCATGGCAATCACAAGCAAGGAAAGAAACAGACTCGCATGAGCGTAAGGCCCATTATTGGGCAGCACCGATAATCAGCGCGGCGATTCCTTCAACTTCGGCATCGGAAAGATTCGGATAGATCGGAAGGCAAAGAACTTTCGAGGAAATGCTGGCCGCCGTTACAAGATTGGCAGATGCTGAGCTGGGCGCGCCGCGGTACATCGAGAACTCGCTGATCAGCGGGTAAAAATAGCGCCTGCTATGAATTCGATTTTCAAGCAAATAGTCATACAACGCATCGCGGGTTAACGGATATTCGGCATCGACAAGGATCGGGAAATAAGCATAGTTCCCTCTCTTCTGGCCTAGGAGTTCGATGCACCGGATGCCTCGAACGTCTTTCAGCAAGTTGCGATACGCCTGGTCGATTTCCTTCCGACGCGAAAGCGCGCGATCGATATGCTGCAATTGCAACAAGCCAAAGGCAGCGTTAATTTCGCTCATCTTGCCGTTGATTCCAGGTGCAACGACAGTAACCTCATCGACAATCCCAAAATTCTTCAGCTGATCGATACGATGCTTTGTCTTGGCGTCCGGGCAGATGATGGCGCCGCCTTCAAACGTATTGAATACTTTCGTGGCATGGAAACTCACCACGCTCAAGTCCCCGTGGCGTAGCAGGCTGCCGCCGTCATCCTCTACGGCAAAGGCATGGGCTGCGTCATAAATGACGCGCAAGTTGTAATTGTCGGCGATCTTCTGAATGGCCTCTACATCGCACGGATTACCATAGCAATGCACCGGCATGATCGCGGTAGTCTGCGGCGTGATGGCCGCCTCGATCTTTCTCGGATCGAGATTCAATGTCTTCGGATCTATATCGACAAAGACGGGCTTGATGCCATTCCACAGCAATGAATGCGCAGTAGCGACGAATGAATATGGTGTTGTGATGACTTCGCCGGTAATCCGCAATGCCTGTAAGGCTGTGACCAGAGCGAGCGTGCCGTTTGCGAACAGTGCAATATGTTCAACGCCGAGGAAATCGGCCAGGGCCTGCTCGAACTGCTGATGCATCGGACCGCTGTTGGTCAGCGTCTTGCTGTCCCATATCTTCTGCAGATAGGGAATGAAATCTTCAAGCGGCGGAAGATACGGCTGCGTAACGTAAATTGTCGAATTCATACCGGTTCTCCGCGGTTCTGCGGGTTGGAGTAGCCATTCTCCGAATTCTCCTCTATTCATGCCGGTTACCGTAGCAAGGAAATGAGTATGTTTTCGCAGTTTGTTGAGGGCTTGACCTTGTCTCGATTAAGGTAGACTAACCTGTCTTGGACGATTGCCCACGAAAAAGCGGCAAGAAAATTCGAGAATCCCACCCTGTCCCCGTCGCGTAGTCACACGCCTATTACGGCAACCTGCGTGAATTCTTGACCGCACATATCTTCCCCCGAACGCCGTTCCACCTGGCCGGCCTGCGCAACCGTCAATAGCAGTTCCGGTGTCGTTCCCGGCCTCGGGCCCTTTTCTCTCTATATATATGCTGCCCCACCCGGTAGCGATGTCATGCATTGCCGCACGGCGCGACTGGTACCAATCCTGACCGTAGACTGAAATCGGGATTTCCCTCGGCTCAAAAAAGCCTAAAGATTCCGGCCCGTGATCCGACAACGAAATATCCAGGCAGCAAACTGGCTGGAAATAAAAAACAGTCAGAACAGCGCTAAAGATTTTGCAGAGCCAGCCGATACCCTAAACAACACGGTATCGCACCAAGACAAACGAATTTCGGAACAGGGAGAAGCATCATGGCAGCAGTAATCAACACCAACTCGGCATCGTTAAATGCACAACGCAATCTGACGACTTCCGCGTCGTCCCTCGCCACTTCCCTGCAACGTCTGTCTTCCGGCCTGCGCATCAACAGCGCCAAGGACGACGCCGCAGGTCTGGCCATTGCAGAGCGCTTCACATCCCAGATCAAGGGCTTGAACCAGGCAGTACGTAACGCCAACGACGGCATCTCGCTGGCTCAGACCGCTGAAGGCGGCCTGGGCACCGCCAGCGACCTGCTGCAGCGTATGCGTGAACTGGCCGTGCAGTCGGCCAACGGCACCAACTCCGCTTCCGACCGTGCTTCGCTGCAGCAGGAAGTCTCGCAGCTCAAGCAGGAACTGGACCGCGTCGCCACCACTACCCAGTTCAACGGCCAGAACGTGCTCGACGGCTCGCTGTCGTCCACCCAGTTCCAGGTCGGCGCCAATGCCAACCAGACCATCACGGTCGGCATCGCCAGCGCCCGCGGCAACGAAATCGGCAACTATGGCCTGAAATCCGTCAGCGGTGCCAATTCCAGCAGCGCCGCCGTCGCCGCCGCTTCCGGCACGGCTGCCGCCAACAACGTCGATACCCAGACCGTCACCATCGCCGGCAATGGCGAGACTGAAACTGTAAGCGTGGTCGCCGGCGAATCCTCGCAGTCCATCGCTGCAAAGATCAACCAGAAGACATCCACCACCGGTGTGACGGCAACTGCAGAAACCAAGGCCACGCTGGGCGGCCTGAGCGCAGCTGGTACCGTGACCTTCAACCTCACTGGCAACGGCAGCTCGGTAGCGATCGGCGCCACCATCAGCAGCGCAAGCGACATGTCGCCACTGGCGGCAGCAATCAATGCGCAGACCGCTTCCACCGGCATCACCGCTGAAGTCAGCGGCGGCACCGTCACCCTGACCAGCAAGGATGGCTACGACATTGCCGTCGAAGACTTCATCAACTCCGGCGGCGGCACTGTTACCCTGACAGGCCAGGATCCGTTCGCTGGCGGCGCCAGCGGCGCTGCAGTGAACCTGACCAGCGGCGGCACCGACAGCAGCCGTGTCGGCGGCCAGATCAAGCTGAGCTCCAGCACTGGTTACACCGTCAGCTCCAGCGCCGCCACAGGCGGTCTGTTCGCCGGTGCGGCAAATACCCAGAACGCTTCGTCGCTGTCGTCGATCGCTTCGCTCGACATCAGCACGACTGCCGGTGCCAATGATGCGCTGCGTACCATCGATGCCGCCCTCACCAGCGTCACCAACTCGCGTGCGCAACTCGGTGCGATCCAGAACCGCTTCGCCTCGACCATCAGCAACCTGCAGACCACGTCGGAGAACCTGTCCTCCGCACGTAGCCGAATCCAGGATGCCGACTTCGCGTCGGAAACGGCCAACCTCACCCGTGGCCAGATCCTGCAGCAGGCAGGCACCGCCATGCTGGCTCAGGCAAACCAATTGCCAAACGGCGTGCTTTCCCTGCTCCGTGGCGGCTAATCAGCGTAACCGCATATATATATATATATATGTAACACCCCGACCGGATGTCGTCCCGTCGGGGTTTTCTTTTTACCCATCTCTTTTTCGCTTCGGTTCCCCCCTCCAAAATTCCGTTGCAGTTTCAACATCCGCATTCTTTTGTGCCTTGCCTCGAATCTGTCGCATTAAATGCGGCCTTAAGATCTGATTCGCCCTTGGCCTGCTTGCCATTTCTGCAAGAATATTCAAATCGTTTTTTTGCATAGCCGTCAATTTTCATAAAGACCGCCTGGCTCGCTTCCCGTCTAAAGATTTGTCAAATTCATCCGAAAAGAAGATACCCGACACGGGTTTGGACAAGTTTGGAAAAACATCATGCATAAAGGCTAAAGTTTTCCCAACCTCGCCCGATATACCTTGTGACAACGGCTGTTTTGCCATTACCGCTCAGGGAAGGCAGGCCGGAGTTACCAGGCTAGTGCCGGATTTCTCAGTCCTCTAAAGGAGAGCCACCATGGCAGCAGTAATCAACACCAACTCGGCATCGTTAAATGCACAACGCAATTTAACGACTTCCGCGTCGTCCCTCGCCACTTCCCTGCAACGTCTGTCTTCCGGCCTGCGCATCAACAGCGCCAAGGACGACGCCGCAGGTCTGGCCATTGCAGAACGCTTCTCGTCCCAGATCAAGGGCTTGAACCAGGCAGTACGTAACGCCAACGACGGCATCTCGCTGGCTCAGACCGCTGAAGGCGGCCTGGGCACCGCCAGCGACCTGCTGCAGCGTATGCGTGAACTGGCCGTGCAGTCGGCCAACGGCACCAACTCCGCTTCCGACCGTGCTTCGCTGCAGCAGGAAGTCTCGCAGCTCAAGCAGGAACTGGACCGCGTCGCCACCACTACCCAGTTCAACGGCCAGAACGTGCTCGACGGCTCGCTGTCGGCCACCCAGTTCCAGGTCGGCGCCAATGCCAACCAGACCATCACGGTCGGCATCGCCAGCGCCCGCGGCACAGAAATCGGCAACTATGGCTTGAAGTCCGTCAGCGGTGCCGACTCCAGCAGCGCCGCCGTCGCCGCCGCTTCCGGCACGGCTGCCGCCAACAACGTCGATACCCAGACCGTCACCATCGCCGGCAATGGCGAGACTGAAACTGTAAGCGTGGTCGCCGGCGAATCCTCGCAGTCCATCGCTGCAAAGATCAACCAGAAGACATCCACCACCGGTGTGACGGCAACTGCAGAAACCAAGGCCACGCTGGGCGGCCTGAGCGCAGCTGGTACCGTGACCTTCAACCTCACTGGCAACGGCAGCTCGGTAGCGATCGGCGCCACCATCAGCAGCGCAAGCGACATGTCGCCACTGGCGGCAGCAATCAATGCGCAGACCGCTTCCACCGGCATCACCGCTGAAGTCAGCGGCGGCACCGTCACCCTGACCAGCAAGGATGGCTACGACATTGCCGTCGAAGACTTCATCAACTCCGGCGGCGGCACTGTTACCCTGACAGGCCAGGATCCGTTCGCTGGCGGCGCCAGCGGCGCTGCAGTGAACCTGACCAGCGGCGGCACCGACAGCAGCCGTGTCGGCGGCCAGATCAAGCTGAGCTCCAGCACTGGTTACACCGTCAGCTCCAGCGCCGCCACAGGCGGTCTGTTCGCCGGTGCGGCAAATACCCAGAACGCTTCGTCGCTGTCGTCGATCGCTTCGCTCGACATCAGCACGACTGCCGGTGCCAATGATGCGCTGCGTACCATCGATGCCGCCCTCACCAGCGTCACCAACTCGCGTGCGCAACTCGGTGCGATCCAGAACCGTTTCGCCTCGACCATCAGCAACCTGCAGACCACGTCGGAGAACCTGTCCTCCGCACGTAGCCGAATCCAGGATGCCGACTTCGCGTCGGAAACGGCCAACCTCACCCGTGGCCAGATCCTGCAGCAGGCAGGCACCGCCATGCTGGCTCAGGCAAACTCGCTGCCAAACGGCGTGCTGGCTCTCCTCCGCGGTTAATTAACCAAGGCGGCAAGCTAGTGTAGAACGACGCCCCGGCTGGAACCTTTTCAGTCGGGGCGTCTTTTTAAGGAGAAGATCGTGGATATCAAACCAGTTGGCAATAATACGGCCCAGTCAGGCCAACGGATCTCTGACACAGGCAACTTCAGCGCGGACCTTCCCTCAATCGCGGCGCGCGAAGCAGCTACCCCAGTACAAACTGTCAATGCCGTTAAACAGGCAGCCGACGTTCCCTCGATGAGTCAGGTTACCTCTGCCGTCGCGCAGATCAACGAAACTCTAAAGAAGCTTTCGCAAGATCTTGAATTTTCTCTGGATTCCGATACCGAGAAGGCAGTTGTCAAGGTCGTCGACCAGCAGACAAAAGAAGTTATCCGTCAAATACCAACTGCCGAAGCGCTTGAAATCGCAAAAGCACTGGATCGGGTGCAAGGCTTGCTAATTAGAGAAAAGGCATGACCTTAAGTAAAACAGGCGGGTAAATCCTGCTCTAAAGTCCGGTTCGGCGCTGCCGATATTGAGATAGAGTGATCACGTTTGCAAAGGAGGGGCAAGATGGCTATCTCATCTCCCGGTATCGGTTCCAATCTGGATATCAATGGCATCATTTCGAAGCTGATGCAGGCTGAAGCACGGCCGTTGGCAGCACTCGCCAAGAAGGAGGCAAGCTACCAGGCCAAACTTTCTGCCTTTGGCACCTTGTCCGGCTCGCTTAGCGCATTCCAAAATGCACTAACCAAGCTGAATACGCCGACAACCTTTCAGTCGCTGGTTGCCAGTTCGTCGGATACGCAAACCGTTTCGGCGGCGGCGACATCCAAGGCTACTCCCGGCAGCTACAGTGTCAACGTGACAAAACTGGCCCAGGCGCAAACGCTTTCGTCGGCCGGCATAGCAACCACAAACGGGACACTCGGAACAGGCACGAGCACCAAGCTGCTTTTCAAATTTGGCACGATCAGTGGCAATATCGTCAACGCTGGCACTAATCTCGGCGCCAGCGTTCCTGCAAGTGGAATCGCTGCGAATTCCCTAAGCATCAATGGCACGACGATCACCACCAGCGGTTCCACGAACAGCGCAAAAGCGCTCGCAACTCAAATCAATCTTGCAAGTGCAACCACCGGCGTAACCGCCACGGCGCAGACAACCGATACGGGCGCATTGGGGGCATTCACCACCACGTCCGGGGCCGGCGATTATCTACTTGCAGTCGGTGGAGTCACCATTATCGATGAGGCCGTACTCGGTACGTCCGCAACCACGGGGGCCAATATCGACACCCGATTGCAGGATGCGTCTGTTGCCAATGCATTGGCGGCCGCAGGCATTTCCTTTTCGGGTCTTGCGGCCTCGGGAACGCTTAAATTCACCATGGCTGACGGCAGCAATATCACTGCCCAGGAATCGGGTACCTCGGGTGGCTTTGCAGCCATTGGTATCGGAAGCGCCAAGACGTTTACAAGCTCCGTCTCCCTCAGTTCCGCCAGCGCGATTACGATCGCGGGCGGTGCGCCATCGGCCGCGGGATTCACCGCAGGGACGTACAGCACCTACGGAGGCGCAAGCTTTACCCAGGATGCCAACCAGACCAGCGGCGAAGTAACAATCGACAACACAAACAATTCGCTGCAGGGAATTCGCGATGCCATTAACAAAGCCAATCTCGGCGTCACGGCGAGCATTGTTTCGGATGGCAGTGCGACACCCTATCACCTGGTATTGAAGTCGAATAAGACCGGCGAAGCATCCAGCATGAAGATCGAGGTGCAAGGAGCCGAACCTGACCTGACGAATCTGTTTACCTACGATCCGGCCGGAACGCAGAAGATGACGCAAACCAGCGCCGCGCAGAATGCAGCGCTTACCATTAACGGCATTTCCGTCACGAGCCAGACCAATTCCATTTCCGGCGCCATCGAAGGTATTTCGCTGGATGTTTCCAAAGTCGGCACAGCCAATTTGAATGTCAAACGGGATACAGCCAGCGTTCAATCCGCTGTCACCTCGCTTGTTAAAGCCTATAACGACCTTGATTCAACCATCGACAAGCTGACCAGCTACGATGCAGAAACAAGACAGGCAGGCGTGCTGCTTGGCGACTCCTCCATTCGCAACATTGAATCCCAGTTGCGCAAGATGTTTTCATCGGCGTCAAGCGGCTCTAACAGCACGCTGAAAACCCTGAATCAGGTGGGTATTTCCATCTCTAAGGATGGAGTGATGTCTGCGGACTCCACCAAACTGTCCGCAGCCATGACGAAAGACTTGACGGATGTCGCCGCCTTGTTCTCGTCTATCGGAAAAACAACGGATAGTCTTGTCAGTTTTGCAGGATCGACAGCGGCCAGCACCCAAGGCACGCATGAAGTATTTATTACGAAGCTTGCAACGCAAGGCAAAGTGCAAGGAACGGGCGCTTTGGGTGCAACAACGATTGATGCAAGCAATAAAGACCTGACATTGACAATCGACGGGGTTACCGCCTCAGTGTCGCTTACACCGCGCGGAACCGCGTACAGCGCAGCCGAGCTCGCCGCACATCTACAATCGACCATCAATTCCGCCTCCGGATTCTCCTCCGCCGGCATCGCAGTTGCGGTCACTATCAACGGCGCTGGCGAGTTGGTGGTGAGTTCAAACAAGTACGGATCGACATCGAAGGTGTCGGTCACCGGAAGTGCGACCAACTCGCTGTTCGGCACTCCTACGCCGGCTTCCACCGATGGCCTTGATGTTGCCGGCACCATTGGCGGTGTGACCGCGGGTGGATCGGGACAATTCCTGACGGGAGCAACCGGGTCGCCAGCGGCCGGACTGAAACTGGAAATTACCGGCGGGGCGGAGAATGCGAGCAGAGGAACGGTCAGTTTCTCCCAAGGTTTTGCTTTCCACCTCAATAATCTCGTCGACGGATTCCTCGGGAATAGCGGCCTGATCTCGGGACGGACCAATGGATTAAAGAGTTCTATCAAGGACATCGGTAAACAAAATGAAGTCCTCAATGCAAGGCTGGCGGATACAGAGGCGCGGTACCGCAAGCAGTTCGTGGCCCTGGACACAATGATCAGCCGGATGAGTTCGACCAGCGCTTACTTATCTCAGCAGCTTGCCCAGATCAGCAGCATGTCTCAGCAATAAGCAACAAAGGAATATAGAGGAAAACATCAATGTTCGGATCCTCCCATGGCGGTGCAAATGCCTATGCCAAGGTCGGCGTGGAAACTGGCGTCGTCGCTGCAAGCCCACACAAGCTCATTGTCATGCTGTTCGACGGAGCGCTGACCGCGCTCGCCGTCGCCTTGCAGCACATGCAAACCGGCAGCATCGCTGGCAAAGGCCAAGCGATATCCAAGGCAATTGCCATCATCGACAGCGGACTTCGTGCAAGCCTCAACAAAGAGGCAGGCGGGGAAATCGCACAAAGCCTGGATGCCCTGTACGAATACATGAGCACCCGGCTAATGACAGCAAACCTGGAAAATCGGCCGGAGATGATTGAGGAAGTGCAGCGTTTGTTGAAAGATCTGAAAGGTGCCTGGGAAGCAATTGACCCGGCTGCCGCCACTTCGGCGCAAGCTCTTGCCGCCCCTCCCCGGGTATCCGCATACGACGCGTTTGCGCCGAGCACGTCCACACTCGTTAAGGCTTAATTCATTATGAACAGCGAAGAAGTCATTTCCCTGTACGAGACCGTTGCAGGCATTACCAATCAAATGGTCACTGCCGCACGCGAAGGCGACTGGGAAAAGCTGGCAGCGCTCGAAGTGCTGTGCGCCAGCCATGTGGCGAACCTGAAGCAGGAAGAGGCGCCAGTGCCTTTGCCAACGGTCGCGCGTGAACAGAAAGTACGCATTATCCAGAAGATCCTGGCCGATGACCGCGAGATCCGTAATATCACCGAGCCTTGGATGCGACACTTGTCTGCGATGATTAACAGCACCGGCGCCGAGCGCAAACTATCTCAGGCGTACGGATCGAACCAGTCGGGCTAATCGGTGTTCCCGCGCGCCGACATGAATGGCACCCGGCCCGTTGGCGCAGTCGAAGCGGCCAGACCGATCGTCTCCATCGGGGATGCACGGCAAGATTTATATCAACGACTGAACCAGATGGCGGTCGGCCGGGCGCTTCAGGCGCAGGTGCTGTCGCGCATGAATGACGGTTCCTTCATGGTAAAACTGCTCGATACGCCTGTGCGCATGAGCCTCCCGCCGAATACACAAACCGGCGACACGCTCGATCTGACGTTCAATGGGATGCAACCGCGGCCGACTTTTCTATTGCGCTTGCCGGCCGTGCAAACAGAAGCAAAGTTGAGCGATACCGCGCGCCTGATCGACAATGTGCTGCGTGCAACGCAAAAAGAAGGTGCGCCGACATCTCTTGTCGGCAAAGCTCCTTTGCTTGACTCGCCTGCCGCTCCGCCGACACAGATTGCTGTGGCGCTGAAAAACACCTTGTCCTACAGCGGCCTGTTTTACGAGTCCCACGTGCAGCAATGGGCAAGTGGTCAGCGGCCGCTGACCGAGCTGATGCGCGAACCGCAGGGGAAACTCAGCAACCCGGCATTGGTAAACGCCGCATTACGGCAGCATGGAGAGAATGGACAGAATTCGCAGAATGCACCGCTTCATGCGGATACTGCAGCCGACACGTTGCGTACTACACCAGACACGAGTCAGGCGAAGCATGCAGCTCCCGTATTGGACGCCCCGCTCCCGCACGTAACGACCGGCACGCACGACGATATCCGAGCGGAAGCGCCGCGCGCAGCGAATGGACAAACCGATGATGCTGGTTCCGAGCACGCAGCGACCGAAAATCGCCAGGCTTCTGCATCCGCACCACGGCAGAAAGACAATGTGATCGGCAAGGAACCCGGAGCCGAAGCTCAGGAGCCGGTTCAGGACAAAATATCGGTCAACCTAAGAGTGGGCGACGGTTTTCGTGCAAATGGCGTGGCGGACGCCGGCCCGCGGTCTGATGCAGCAGGACTTTCGGATGCATTTGCCCCGTCGCGCACGGACAGTCCTGCTAGCGAATCCGCGCGGATGATCAGCCTGCAGCTTGATACTCTGGAACAGCGCCGCGTCGCCTGGCAGGGAGAACTTTTCCCTGGCCAGAAAATGGAATGGGAGGTGACGGAGGATACCGCGCATGGCGGTCATGATGACGCCGATCGCTCATGGCAAAGCGTGGTCCGTTTCGAACTGCCTGCCCTTGGCGCCATATCGGCAGCGATCCGCCTCAATGGAAACCATTTGCAGGTACAGATTCGGGCGGCCAGTGAAGAGACTGCCCTGATATTGCGGACCCATGGCAATGAGCTGGTGTCCGCGCTCGGGGCGGCCGGCTCGCCGGTCGATCTGCTGACGGTGAAGCGCGATGACATGGTTTGAGGCACGCATCGGATACAGGCTTGCGCAGGCCGACATCTTTCGCACGCCTGCCGCCAGGCAAACTGCCTCGGCGCCGCGTCCTGTTGCCCTTGATGGCTTTGATATAAGGTACAAGGACGCAGATAAGGGGCGAGAATAATGGCTCAGCCACCTAACAGGAATGCCATTGCGCTTGCCTACAATCTGGGTGATGCCGCGCCCAAGGTTGTCGCCAAAGGCAAAGGATTGATCGCGGATGAAATTATCGCGCGTGCCAAGGAACATGGCGTATTCGTACATGAATCAAGGGAGTTGGTCGCGCTGCTGATGCAAGTGGAACTGGATGATCACATTCCTCCCGCATTGTATCGGGCCGTCGCGGAATTATTGGCCTGGCTGCACCATCTTGAGGCTGCTCAAAAAGGGAACGACAAGGTATCATGACGAGTTGTGTTTTGATTTGCGCCATTGAAGGTAGGTTCACATGACATCTATGATTGATGATGACCAGCTTGATCTCAGCCCGTTCCGAGTTCGTTCGCGCCGTGAAATTGTGAACTTGCTTCGCGCCGTTTCCCAACGCCGGCAACTGGTCCGATTGCAAACCAAGGATGGCAGCGATTCGGCGGTAACCTCGATACTGGATGTCGACGATGCAAATGACATGGTAATCATCGATTGCGCGCCGAATGCGCTCACGAATCGGCGGATCGTGGACAGCGACGAGATTTCCTTCGAAACCGTCCTTGAGAACATCCGTATTTTGTTTTTCGTGCCGCATGCGGAGAACTGCGACTATGACGAGCGGCCTGCCTTGAGAGTTCCGGTTCCCGAAATCATGATTCGCTTGCAGCGCCGGGATTCCTATCGGGTGACTGTGCCGCTAAGTGACCAGGTGAAATGCCATATTCCGATTCCTGACGAAACCGGCAAAATTGCATCAACAGTATCGCTGCCCTTGTATAACGTCAGCGCTGGCGGAATTGCTGTCATTGATGACAAGATGCAGATCGATCCGCCGTTGTACGCAATTTATGAAAATTGCCGGATCGATTTGCCGGGCGGGGCCGTTGTCACGACGCTTCAGTTTCAGAATTCACACGAGGTTTCGCTTGCAAGCCGCAAGGAAATTCGACGCCTGGGATTCAGGTTTGTCGATTTTTCAAACGCAGGGGTGGCAGCGATTCAGCGCTACATCACAAAACTGGAGCGCGAGCAGAACGCTCGCAAGACCGGAATGAGCAGCTAAAGGCCTTTCGCCTTGAGTGCAGCCGCCGGCGCTTTACCAGCGCCATCATATTTGATGCTACACCTGCATGTTCATGATGTCTTGATAAGCCGAAACCAGCTTGTTCCGGACCTGGACAGTTGCCTGAAAAGAGATACTCGATTTTTGCATGGAGATCATCACATCGGACAGGTTGACGCTTTCGTCACCCGCTGCGAATCGCTGCCCGAGCACTTCAGTGCGATGCTGCGCGCTGTTGACCTGGTCAAGAGACTGCTTCAGGACTGAAGCAAAATCTGCCTTGACTGCTGGCTTTTCGCTCTGAACCGGATTGACGCCGCCTTGCGCGCGGGTAGCCGCAGTCTTCAGCTGAGCCAACATTGATTCGATTTTGCTTGCGTCGATCATGCCTGCTTTCATTTCTCGCCTTCCTTCGTTAAGCCGTCACCCATATACGGATGACGGACTCCTCCGCTTTTTACAACGCCATCCTAGCACTCCCATGACTATAAGTTGGCTGGATAAAGAGCAGAAATGTTGCTCTGTTCCAATGATTGAAATCCTGCGACGCCCCGACAATCCACACTGAGCCAACGAGTTTCTACGAACAAGAATCCAAGTGAACAGCACGATCAAACAAATCAGTGACGCTTCCGGAGGCGGCTTATGGCAGTAGCTCTGGACGAGCAGCAGCCGGCGTCCACGCCCAACCCCATGCGCTTTATCCAGACAGCTGGAGGACGCAAGATTGCCATCATGGCAGGCACGGCTGCGACCATCTCCATCATCGCCGGCATGTGGTTGTGGGCGCAGAAACCCGATTACCGAGTGTTATTTTCCAATTTCTCGGACCGGGATGGCGGCGCCATCGTCGCGTCCTTGCAACAAATGAATGTGCCCTACAAGTTCGCCGAGGGTGGCGGGGCAATTCTGGTCCCGGCCGATCAAGTGCATGATGCTCGGCTCAAATTGGCTTCGCAGGGTCTCCCGAAAGGAGGCAATGTCGGCTTCGAGCTGATGGAAAATCAGAAGCTGGGCATTTCACAATTCCTTGAGCAGGTAAACTTTCAACGTGCCCTGGAAGGTGAGCTGGCACGGTCAATCCAGTCGGTCGCCGCAGTCCAGTCCGCCCGCGTCCATCTGGCGCTGCCCAAGTCCTCCGTTTTTGTGCGTGAACAACAGAAACCCACGGCTTCTGTTTTATTGAATCTTCACCCCGGACGCGGACTCGATCCGCAGCAGGTGAGCGCCATCGTGCATCTGGTCGCCAGTAGTGTGCCGGAGCTACCGACGAAAAACGTCACCGTGGTCGATGAAAGCGGCAATCTTCTTTCCGAGACCGGAAAATCACCGGGCTCGAACGGACTCGATCCCACGCAGCTTAAGTATATTCAGGAACTGCAGCAGAGCATCGTCCGTCGCATCGAATCGATCATCACACCGATCGTTGGACCAAACAATGTTCGCGCCGAGGCAACGGCGGATGTTGACTTTTCCTCCAGCGAACAGGCCGCCGAGGTTTACAAGCCGAATCAGACGCCCAATACGGCCGCGGTACGCAGTCAGCACAGCAGCGAATCACAAAACGGCAACAACACGGCATCCGGCGTTCCTGGCGCACTGACCAACCAACCACAGCCAGCCGCAACCGCACCGATTAACGGCGCGGCAGCGGCGCCTGGCGCGCCCGCCACATCGACCGGATCGGCACAGCGTGACAGCACCGTTAATTATGAAGTCGACAAGACGATTCGCTATGTCCAGCAACCAATGGGTGGGATCAAACGTCTGTCTGTCGCCGTCGTTGTCAACTATAAGCGCATACTGGACGCCAATGGGAAAGTCACCACGCGACCGTTGACCGAGGCGGAAAAGGCGCAGATTACCGATCTGGTGCGCGAAGCGATGGGGTTCAACAAGGAGCGTGGGGATAGCCTTAATGTCGTCAACAGCCCGTTCGCCGGTCTGGAAAAAGAAGCGCTTCCGGAAGTTCCTCTCTGGCGGCAGCCGGACATGATCGACCTTGCCAAGGAAGCCGGCAGGTACGCTCTGCTTCTGCTGCTCTTGTTATTTCTCTACTTCAAGGTTCTTAAACCGCTATTGAAGAAGGAAAAAGAAAAAGAAATCGGTCCGGATGGCACACCGCTGCTCGAAAGCCCTGAAATAGATGAGGCAGGCAATCCGGTCCTCAAAGATGAATCCGGCGCTGCACCAGCTCAACTCGGGATGGACGATTTGAGTGACGATGATTCGATGGCTCAACAGATCAGCACGTACCAGAAACGCCTTGAAGCCGCCAAGCGACTGGCCAAGGAAAATCCGAAAGTAGTAGCCAATGTTATTAAGGAATGGGTGTCCGAATGAGTGATCTCGGCATTCAAAAAGCCGCAATTCTGATGCTTGCCTTGGGCGAGGAAGAAGCTGTAGAAGTCATGAAGTATCTCGGCCCGCGCGAGGTGCAGAAGATCGGCACCGCAATGTCCTCGATGAAGGCAGTGACGTCCGACGAACTCGAAAGCGTCCTGCAGGAATTTCGCTTAAGAACAAAATCGAATACTTCCTTCGGCCTGGATTCCGACGACTATATCCGTAACGTCCTGACCAAAGCCTTGGGCGATGACAAGGCCACGTCGCTTCTTAATCGCATTCTCGGTGCACGCGAAGCGCGAGGTATTGAAAGTCTGAAGTGGATGGATGCGCAGTCTGTCGCCGAACTGATCCGGAATGAGCATCCGCAGATCATTGCAACGATTCTCGTGCATCTGGAGCGCTATCATGCATGCGAGGTGCTCGAATACTTCACGGAACGGTTACGAAATGACATCGTGCTGCGTATCGCGACACTGGACGGCGTACAGCCAGCCGCCTTGCGTGAACTGAACGATGTCTTGACCAAGCTCTTGACCGGCAACGAGAACTTGAAGAAGAAGCCGATGGGTGGCATCCGCACGGCAGCCGAAATCCTGAACTTCTTTGGCGGCGAGAATGAAAGTTCGGCAATGCAAGCTCTCAAGAGCCACGATGCCGAGATGGCGCAGGCAATCATGGACGAAATGTTCGTCTTCGAGAACATCCTCGACATCGATGATCGCGGCGTCCAGACCATATTGCGCGAAGTCCAGGCGGATTCCCTGATCGTCGCCCTGAAAGGCGCGAGTGAGGGACTCCGGAACAAGATCTTCAAGAACATGTCGCAGCGCGCCGCCGAGATGATGAAAGAAGACCTCGAGGCCAAAGGCCCTGTCCGCTTGTCCGAGGTTGAAGAAAAGCAGAAGGAAATCCTCGCGATCGTCCGCCGACTTGCAGACGAAGGCCAGGTTATGATTGGACCAAAGGGTGAAGATACGTATGTCTAACTTTATTCCCAAGGAGCAGCTTTCTGCATATCAGCGCTGGGAGCTGGCGTCATTTGACAGCCCTCCTCCACCGACGCAGGCAGAGCTGGCTGCTCAGCGCGAGCAGGGAATCAATGAAGCTAGGGTACGCGCCTACGCCGTGGGAGTGGAAGAAGGCCGCGCAGCCGGCTACGAACAAGGTCATGCGCAAGGGATGGAGGAAGGACACGCTGCCGGCCTCACCAAAGGCCATGCCCAGGGACTGGAAGAAGGCCGCCTCCAGGCCAAGGAAGAGGCAGCGCAATTACAGCGGATTGCAGCAGCATTTCAATCCGAAGTGACGCAGGCAAGCGAACGGGTCGCCGTCGACGTTCTCGATCTTGCACTCGATCTCTCCAAGGCAATGCTCAAGAATGCGCTGAAGGTCCGTCCGGAGTTGCTTATCCCGGTGATCGGCGACGCGATCCGTTATCTCCCGACAGTACAGCAACCCGCCCTGCTTTTTCTCCAGTCGGACGACGCGCTACTCGTCAAACAAATAATGGGCGATGAGCTTGAGCAATCCGGCTGGCGGGTCGTCGAAGATCCGCACATGCAGCGCGGCGGGTGCCGGGTCGAAACCGCCAGCAATCAGATTGACGCGTCCGCCGCCACGCGTTGGAAACGCATTGCCGCCGCACTCGGCAAGGAACTGGACTGGCTCGACACATGACACCGGAAACGGCACATTCAGATCGCTGGAAAGCTTATCTGAGGGACTGCAGCGCCCTGCTTGCCATCGCGGAGCCGATTCACGTGTCGGGACGCGTTACGCGGGTAACCGGTCTGGTGATGGAAGCCGTAGGGCTGAAAATGCCGGTCGGCAGCGCATGCATCGTGCCTCTCTCGAATGGCACTCGGATCGAGGCAGAAGTTGTCGGCTTTGAAAACGACCGCCTGTTTCTCATGCCACAAAGCGACGTCGAAGGCGTCCTGCCCGGAGCCCAGGTGTTTCCGCTCGAAGTGACGCAAACGCTGCCGCCCCCCGGTGCCGTCAGCCATCCGCGGCGCCGTCCGAGCGATCGGGGCCGCCATCTTCCGGTCGGCAATGAACTGCTGGGTCGCGTTCTGGACGCCGCCGGGCGCCCTCTCGATAATCTGGGTCCCCTGCATACCGTGCATTCGGCACCGCTCAACGTACGGGCGGCAAACCCGCTGACGCGGGCGCCTATTAACGATATTCTCGACGTTGGAGTGCGCGCGATCAACAGCATGCTGACCGTCGGCCGCGGGCAGCGAATGGGTTTGTTCGCCGGCTCCGGCGTCGGCAAGAGCGTGCTGCTCGGCATGATGGCGCGCTACACAAGTGCCGATGTGATCGTTGTCGGGCTGATCGGCGAACGCGGCCGCGAGGTAAAGGAATTCATCGAACAGATCCTTGGACCGGAGGGCCTGGCGCGCTCAGTAGTAGTCGCCGCGCCGGCCGATACATCTCCGTTGATGCGCTTGCAAGGCACGGCCTACGCGACCGCCATTGCAGAGCACTTTCGGGATCAGGGAAAGAATGTTCTTCTGATCATGGACTCGCTGACACGCTACGCAATGGCTCAACGCGAAATTGCTCTCGCGATCGGCGAACCTCCCGCAACCAAAGGCTATCCCCCGTCCGTGTTTGCGAAGCTCCCTGCGCTGGTGGAGCGTGCCGGCAATGGCAAGGATGGCGGCGGCTCGATTACAGCGTTCTACACCGTTTTGACCGAGGGAGATGACCAGCAAGACCCGATTGCGGATGCTGCGCGTGCCATTCTTGACGGTCACATCGTGCTTAACCGCAGCCTGGCCGAAGCCGGCCATTACCCTGCCATCGATATCGAGCAGTCGATCAGCCGCGCAATGCACAGCATTACTTCGCACGATCATCAGCAACGCGCCCGTCGCCTGAAAAAACTGACGGCCCGCTATCAGCGCAGTCGCGACCTGATCAGCGTCGGCGCCTACAGTGCCGGAACCGATCCCGTATTGGATGAGGCGATAGCCCTGAATCCGCGTATTGAAGCTTTTCTGCAACAAGGAATTACCGAGCAATCACGGTTTGACGAGAGCTTGGGGCAACTTACCTCGCTGTTCGGTTGATTAAGCGCGTTGTCGTCCACTTATACTCGAAGACATGGCTACACAATCCGCACTTGACACTCTTATCGAACTTGCAACAAAAGAATGCGACGACGCGTCGAAGCGGCTTGGGCGCGCCATCCGGCTCACGGACGATGCGCAGCAAAAGCTGGACATGCTGCTCCAATACCGTGATGACTACGCGGCGCGCTTCCAATCGAGCCTGATGGCTGGAGTGACTGCGACCGGTTACCGTAATTTCCAGCTCTTTTTGGGTAAGCTCGACGAAGCGATCGCCGGACAACAACGGGTGCTGCAGGACACACAAAAGCGTGCCGGCACGGCCCGCAGCGCGTGGCAGGACAGCGAACGCAAACGCGTCTCGTATGACACGCTTGCCACACGGGCACTTAAAGCAAAAGAGCAGAAGGAAGCTAAACTCGACCAGAAAACAACGGACGAGTTCGCGGCCAGACGGTTGCTGTACAAATGAGAATTGAAAAAGGCGCAGCATGATGAAAACCTTGGCGATAACGAATATTGGAGCCCCTGCCGACTCCCGTTCGTCCGAAAAATCGACTGCTCCTTCCGACGTTCCATTCGGACAGGTATTGTCGCGCGAGGTCCAGAACCGCAACGCGGCGAGCAAAGCTGATAATTCACGCACCAGCGAAAACAAGGCCGGATCGGCCGGTCAGGCATCGCAGGGCGCCTCTTCAGCCGACAATTCCCAGACCGCCGCGGAGCCTCAGAACGAAATTCCGCCAACGCCGTCGAAAGAGGGCCGCGCGGTAGACCCGGCTGCCAGGAGTGACGACACCGCACTTGCGCAGCAGAAGGAGGATGAGGCTGCCATTACCACTGCGCCAGCCGATTTGCTTGCCCTCGTTGCCGAACTCAATCAGTTTATCGCCGGTACGGCCGGCGTTTCTGCCGACCGTCCGGTGGAGGATCGTTCCTTGGAGTCCAATGATTCCGAAGATCCACTTGCCAAGGCTGCAGAATTGCTGGATGAGGATACGGCTGCCGGTATGGCTGGATCGCCACCGGCAATCGAGCCAGTAACGGTAAAGTCCGATCCGATTGTCGGCGTCGCCGACAAAGCTATGGCGGCGGCCCCCGGTCTGCCTGCCGCCGCTGCCGCCCTCGCCTCGAAAGATGCCGCTTTGTTGGCCGGCGCGGGCACGACCGGCACGACCGTCGCCACTCCCCGGGATGTCGCGGTGCCGTCGACCATCGATACGCAACAGGCTACGCAAACGGCAGACAGTGTATCCGCCGCTCCGGATGGACGTCAGGACACGCCAGAGTTTTCCGGCAAGTTCAAGGACGCATTGGGCCAGTTCGGTGAAAGGCCGGTGACACAGCAGCGACCAGAACCGACTCAAACCGCTTCCGCGCAGGCCGACCTTACCGTGCCAGCCAACACAACAACCGAATTGCGCGCAACTACGCCTGTACAGGACATGCCGGCAGCGGCCCCCTCCTTCAATATGGCTCCCGCTTCGCAGGCACAGCAGTCGCAGCTGATCCATGCCGCCGCAATTCCCGGACAGGAAAATCAGCTTTCCCCGCGCGTGGGTAGTTCTGGCTGGGATCAGGCTCTGGGACAAAAAGTTGTCTGGATGGTGAACGGAAGTCAGCAGAGCGCCTCGCTCTCGCTTAACCCGCCGGATCTCGGACCGCTTCAAGTAGTATTGAACGTTACAAACAATGAGGCGACCGCCCAGTTCACCGCCGCTCAACCTGAAGTACGCCAGGCACTCGAGACTGCGATGCCAAAGCTGCGTGAGATGCTGAGCGAGGCCGGTATCCAGCTTGGCGAAGCGAACGTCAGCGCGGGCACGCCGAACAACCAGCAAGGCGCTCACTCGGAACGCTCTCCATCGGAGCGGCAAGGCGAAGAACGCGCTGATACGGGCGAACTGCCGATGCAAACGATAAGCAGGACGATAGTGACGGGCAGGCAGGGACTCGTCGATACGTTCGCTTGATCCTGAAAACAACACTAGGCGCGCTGCTCTGCGTCCGCCTCGTCACGGTCGGCGCGGCATCAAAATATCAGTGGTAGAAGCGAGCGCATTTTGTGCCCTGTCATCAAGCGTATAAGGGGTTCTCGATGCCCGCTACCCGGATGCCCTGATATGCGCGGTCTTCCTCCTTCTTTTCCGGGCATTCTTTATCCGGGTTTTTCAGATAATGACCGGAAGTTCATGTAGTCGTTAATGCCGCAATAGAGAGGATTCACGATGGCCACCTCTGCTTCGAAAGCAGCCCCCACCGGCCCGAAAGCCGTCCCATCTCCCGGAACCGGAAATGCCGGAAGCCCGGGGAAAAGCCGCATGCTGCTCGTTATCGCTATTCTGGGAGTGTTATTGCTCGCAGGCGCAGGCGGTGCGTGGTTTTATCTTACCAAGGGTTCGGACAGCCCCGTCGCCGGTAACGCCTCGAAAGCGCAACCAGATCTGCCGCCGGTCTTCATGCCGCTCGAGACATTCACGGTCAACCTGCAATCGAGTGACATCCAGCAATTCCTGCAACTGAATCTGACCTTGCAGGTTGCCGATGAGACACAAATCGAACTGCTCAAGACGCAAATGCCGCACGTGCGTAATCGCCTGTTGATTCTCCTGTCGAGCCAGAAACCGTCAGAAATTTTGTCGGTAGACGGCAAAAAGAAACTGGCCGCCGACATCATCGCGCAGCTCAAGCAGCCGTTTACACCGCAGGGCCCCGAGCCTCAGATCAGCGACGTGCTGTTCACCTCGTTTGTCGTTCAGTAGGCACCATGGCTGAAAATTTTCTCTCCCAGGAAGAAGTCGATGCCCTTCTCAAGGGCGTAACCGGCGATCAGGAGGAGACGCGCACCGTTGAAAACCCGGACGGCGTGAGGCCCTACGACCTTGCGACTCAGGAACGTATCGTCCGCGGCCGGATGCCGACGCTCGAAATCATCAACGAGCGATTCGCACGCCTGTTCAGGATTAACCTGTTCAATTTCCTGCATCGTGCAGCGGAAGTGTCGATCGGACCTGTTCGGGTAACCAAATACAGCGAATTCATTCGCAACCTGGTTGTGCCCACCAACCTCAATCTGGTCTACATGAAGCCGCTGCGTGGCACGGTGCTCATGGTGTTCGACCCGAACCTGGTTTTTCTGCTCGTTGACAATCTTTTTGGCGGTGACGGACGTTTCCATTCGCGCGTGGAAGGCCGCGACTTTACCCTGACAGAGCAGCGCATCATCCAACGGGTACTGAATATCGTATTTGAAACTTACGCGAAGTCGTGGGCTCCGGTATATCCGATCGAATTCGAATATATTCGGTCGGAAATGAACACGCAGTTCGCCAATATCGCCACGCCAAACGAAGTCGTTGTCAGCACCACATTTACTATCGAACTGGGTCCGGTAAGCGGGGAGATGCATTTCTGTACGCCCTACTCGACCATAGAACCGATCCGCGACATCCTGACCAGCAGCCTCCAGGGAGAAACGCTGGAAATGGACAAGCGCTGGATCCGCCTGCTGAAGCAGCAGATCAAGACGGCCGAAGTGGAACTGATTGCCAATCTGGGCTCGGCTCAGCTTAACTTCGGCGACATTCTGCGCATGAAGGAAGGCGACATCATCCCGCTCAGCGTGCCCGACCCCATTACAGCCACCGTAGACGGCGTTCCAGTCCTTGAATGCAACTATGGACAAATGAACGGGCAATACGCTCTACAAATCAACAAACTGGTTTATAGCGCCGACGAGTCGCTGCGTGCGCATGAATCGTTGCGCAGGCTGCGCGAAACCGGGTCATTGGCCGAGAGCGACGCATCTCGGGACAACGCATCACAGCAAGGAGGTAAAGATGGCTGATCAACTAGATTCACAAATGAACGACGACGACGATTGGGGCGCGGCCCTCGCCGAACAGGCTCGCACTGACGCGGCTGCGGCGCAAGCGGGCAGTCCGGCGCCCGTGGCGTTCAAGGATTTTTCCAGCACCGAAATGAAAACCGAAACCCATAACGATATCGAATTCATTCTCGATATCCCGGTCCAGTTGACCGTTGAGCTGGGACGCACGAAGATCGCGATCAAGAACCTGTTGCAGCTCGCGCAAGGTTCCGTGGTCGAACTCGACGGCCTGGCGGGCGAGCCGATGGACGTACTGGTAAACGGCTGCCTCATCGCTCAGGGCGAGGTAGTGGTGGTCAACGACAAATTCGGTATACGTCTGACTGACATCATCAGTCCGTCCGAGCGCATCAGAAGGCTCAATAAGTAATGACGTTCTTCACGCGATGCCTGCTCCTCCTTCCGGCTGGCGGTCTTAGTGCCGCCGCGTATGCCGTCGACGCAACTGCCCCGGCCTCGGTAGGCAGTCTTTTTCAGGTATTTTTCGGACTGATAGTCGTACTGGCGCTCATGGCAGGTGCAGCATGGCTGATCCGGCGCCTGGGCGTGTCAAAAATCGTTTCGGTCAGCGCGGTAAAGATCGTCGGCGGAGTGAGCGTCGGAAGCCGCGAACGCATTCTGGTCGTGGAAGTCGCCGACCAGTGGATCGTGGTCGGTGTCGCACCAGGTCGCGTTAACGCGTTGTCGACGATGAGCCGGCAGGAGATCGCGACAGAGAGCCTGGCTGTCCCGGGTGCAAACAATTTTTCAGCGTGGCTGAAACAAACCATTGAAAAACGTAATGCACAGTGAGTTTCCGTTGGTGAAGTCGATCCGCCCTTTGCCTTTCCGTGGTCTGATCCTGATGCTGATCGTGCTGCTGACGTCGACGCCTCTGCTTGCGGCCGCTCAGCAGGCCGGCATGCCGGCCTTCACCAGCACGCCGACCGCGGGAGGGGGCCAGACATACTCCCTAAGCCTGCAGACGCTGTTGCTCCTCACGGGTCTGTCGTTCATTCCCGCAGCGTTGATGATGATGACGAGCTTTACGCGCATCATTATCGTTCTATCGCTGCTGCGCCAGGCTTTAGGTACGCAGACCGCTCCGCCGAATCAGGTAATGATCGGGCTAGCCCTGTTCCTGACACTGTTCGTTATGGGCCCGGTCTTTGACAAAATTTACGTCGATGCCTATCAGCCGCTGTCTGAAAACAAGATCAACATGTCGCAAGCTCTTGACCGCGGCGTGGCGCCATTGAAAACCTTCATGGTCAAGCAAACGCGCGAAACGGACCTCGCGCTCTACGCTAAGATGTCGCGTCTTCCCGCCTTCAATGGACCTGAAGACGTTCCACTACGCGTGCTCATCCCGGCGTTCGTCACCAGCGAATTGAAGACCGCGTTTCAGATCAGCTTCGCCATTTTCATTCCATTCCTCATCATCGATATGGTGGTCGCAAGCGTTCTCATGTCGATGGGCATGATGATGGTCTCACCGGCCATCGTATCCCTGCCTTTCAAGCTGATGTTGTTCGTCCTTGTGGATGGCTGGCAGCTCCTGATCGGCTCACTTGCACAAAGTTTTTACTGAGAGACGACTGATGACACCGGAAAGCATCATGACGATGGGCCGCCAGGCAATGGAAGTGACCATGATGGTTGCGGCGCCCATGCTGCTCGTGGCACTGGTAATCGGCCTCGTCGTGAGTATCTTTCAAGCCGCAACGCAGATCAACGAAACGACCTTGTCCTTCATCCCGAAGCTGATCGGCATATTCGTTGCGTTGGTCGTGGCTGGCCCGTGGATGCTGACGATCATGCTCGACTATATGCGACAGATGTTCACCAACATTCCGAACATGATCGGATGAAACCTACTGCCGGCTGCCACGGCTCATCGTGTTTCACGTCATTGCCTTTATTGAAATGAAGATGTCAGTTCGGTGTGCGGCGATGTTCGTTCAATTTCTCCATAGCCATATGAACTACCGGTTCGAGTCGCTCCATCAGTCCGGGCAGGCCAGCCGCAGCGCTAAAACATGATTTCCTTTACCAGCGCCGAACTGAATATCTGGATCGCGTCGTTCATCTGGCCGCTGACACGTATCCTTGGCCTGGTTTCTGTCGCCCCGCTTTTTGGCAATGTGAGCGTGCCCGCGCGCGTAAAAATAGGCCTTGGCTTGATGCTGGCGTTGATCATCGCACCTACCGTACCTTCGCTGCCCGCGACGGACCCGTTCTCCCTTCCGGGTGTGCTGATCCTTATGCAACAGCTGATCATCGGACTTGCGATGGGGTTCGCCATGCGAATCGTATTCGCCGCTATCGAACTGGCGGGGGAAATCAGCAGCATGACCATGGGCTTGGGATTTGCCGTATTTTACGACCCCCAGACGCGCGGGCGATCGTCGGCGATCAGCCAGTTCGTTGCGCTGCTGACCCTGATGATCTACCTGGCGACCAATCTTCATCTTGTGCTTCTATCGACCCTGGCCGACACGTTTTCCACCTTGCCGATCTCGACGGCGGCGGTAACGGACGGCGGCTTTCAGCAACTGGTCATATGGGCTGGCCGCATTTTCAGCGCTGGAATACAGCTATCCTTGCCGATTGTTGCTGCATTATTAATGACGAATATGGCGCTCGGAATTCTGACGCGTGCGGCGCCACAGCTGAATCTATTCGGCATTGGATTTCCGATCACAATCGGCATCGGATTCATTATGCTCACATTATCGCTTCCCTATCTTACGACGCCGATAGTGCGCGTACTCTACGAAGGGATTGAAGCAATGCGGCAGATTACAATAACGATGATTCCAAAGATCCGGTAGCCAGCCGCTGAAAAAAGTGCCGGGGCGGATCGAGGTCGAGGCCGAAGAGCGCACGCTTACGAGCGTATTCAGGGCACTGCGGTCCTTGACACCGGGACGCGCAGTAGTTTTCAACGGCCTGCCAGACGCTTGCGAAGCTCGGTGTCAATGGATGTTGCCTTGAGCCCGGCAACATCCGCAATCCGGAAAGCATGAAACTGCGTTGGTTCCGGCGTCAGATATAGTTGAACAGTGACAGACGGGAAATCTGAAGAAAGGACTTCTGCGCAGCTTCCAGAGTAATTTGCTGCTGCGTGAAGTTGGAGATGGCTTCTGCCAGATCGATTTCCTCCAGCGCCCTCATGGCCTCGGTGTACTGAACGTTCAGGTCATCGCCGGTGCTGTCCAGGACATCAATCTCTTTGAGTCGGGTACCAACCGAGGCACGCACCGACAGCACGTTCGCCAGAGCGTTATCAATGTTGTTATTGGCAGCGTTCAGTCCATTAGTGAGTTTCGCCTGTCCTGCAGCGCCGACGGCATTCATCTCCAATGTCTGGATGAGGGTGTTCAACGTCTCGAAGATGCTTTGATTCTCGCTTGACTCAAGTGTGAACTTGTCGCCCGTAGCGGGAGCTCCCTTGATGTCGAGCTGCACACCGTCAAAAGTGATCGACTGCCCGCTGACATACGGTATGCGGGGGCCGGCGGGCGGCAAAGGAATGGGAGCAGCAACATCGAATGCTTTGGTTGCCGGATTCATATAAAAGCCCGTGACCTCGTCCCGAACCGTGTACGTTGTCACGAGCGGGTCTAAGGGATCAGCACCTACGGGGTCGACCGAGAACTCAATGGTGTAGTTATGGCCGGTCAACGCGGCAGGGTCGACTACCGCGCCGGCGCTCACAATGCCGCCGCCTGTATTGGTGGCGACTGCCGCCGTCAGCGTCCTGCCGTTGCCCGTTTTGATGTTTTCAAATACCGAACTGCCCGTATCGTTCAGGGCAATATGGCGTGAGGCGCCAATCTGAAGCATTCGCTGTCCTTGGTCCCCGTTGTATTGCGCCCCTGTCGGGATTGCGGAAAATGGCTGCGACGAAATTTGAAAACCGCCAAACATGAAGTTACCGGCACCATCGCGGCTGTTTGCCAGTCCCAGCAATTCATCAACCCGCCCCCGCAGTTCCGCAGACAAAAATTTTCGCTGCGAATCTTCCATTGCTCCGTTGCCGGCATTGACAACCAGGGTTTTGGCGTCCTGCAGCAGAGATGTCACGCTTTGCAGAATACTTTCTTCCTGAGATAAATAGTTCTTGGCATTCTGCCGGTTGACCGCGAACTGCTCATTCATCGACAAGGACTGCGTGATTCCAAGTATGCTGGCCGCGGCAACGGGATCATCCGCTGGTGTCAGGACGCGTTTTTGCGTTGACAGCTGTTGCTGGGTCTTGACCAGACCGTGCTGCAGGTCACCGATTTTCCTGCTGCCGATTTCATACATCATGTTTGTACTGATGCGCATGATTCCGTGCTCCTATCGACCCGACCTGATTAAATACATTTGACTTCCCGTCTGCAATTCACTCGTGCGGACCGCGATCAGCGACCGATCGATATCAGTGCGTCGAACATTTCCTTGACCGCCTGCATGACCTTGCCGGCCGCGACGTAGGCCTGCTGATACTGCAGCAGGTTCGCCCCTTCCTCGTCAAGGTTGACGCCGGAGTCGGATTCCTGTGCCAGCCGAAGCTGATCGACAAGGTTGGACTGCGCTTCGCTGCCAACCCGCAGTTCATGCGTCTTGTTACCTACCGAACTGACCAGCTGGGCCAGCGCTCCCTGAAACGTGACCGAACTCCCGTCAAGTGCCGTGGCAGTCTGCAGTTTTCCTAGCAGGACCATGTTACGGTTGTCGCCCGACATGCTCAGATTGTTCTTGACGGTGAACGTGTCGCCATCGCCTGGCGTTCCCGAGATCTGTACGCTGATACCGCCGACGTCGGCCGGAGGACCGGCCAAGCTGGCGCCAAACGTCACGGTTGCGCCCGCCGCATAAGGGACCGGCGTGTTTGGCGGATAGATAGTCGAGACGCCATTGTGCGTTACTTTCACCTCAAATCCGAAACCGGTGCCTGGAGACGTCGCTGAATCATTCAACGTCCCGGATACGGGGATGGTGGGAGGGACACTTGCCACGAAAGTCAAGGTGGTCGGGGTCGCGGTCATGCTGGTCGTGAAATGCTTGTCGACCGTGCCTGCGCTGATCACGCCTGTTCCGGAATTGGTCGTCGGGCTGGAGGTATTGATCGGTGCGGCCGCGCCGATATTATTTGAATCGGTAACAAGCACATTGAAGGACGAAGCGGCATTGACGGTTGGCTTGATCACAAATTGATCGCCCGACGCCATGGAGCCGGAAGCAACCGCGATATTTACGCCATCCACGGAAATGCCGGCCGCCGGAAAGCCGGGCCCTGCAACCGAGGCTACCGACACGTTATCGCGCAGACGCGTGACACTGTAGTTGCTGCCGTCAAAGTTGAGTTTATAGTCGCTTGCCTTCAAGGCATTCACATCGGTAATGCTGGCGTTGAGAACCGCGTTACCCGTGTTGAGGATGTTGGCATTTGTGGCGGGAGGCGCCATGCGGAAAAAATCGCCGGCCATCGCCCCGGTCGCATCTTTTCCGAGTCGATGCTGCTCGTTAAAGGTGGTGGCCAATCCAATAGCGATACGTCCCAGCGAATTCTGCGCATTCGTCAGGGAAGTGGCGCGGAAATCGAACAGGCCGCCCAATTTCCCACCTTGCAGACTGTTCTCGGAAAGATTGATAGTGCCAGCATTGGTCACCAGTCCAACCGTGACCTCGCTGATGTCGGTCGGCGAGGTGACTGCTGCCAGTTCCGATACGGTGGAACCGACGACCATCGGCTGTCCGTTGCCGATAAAAATCCCGTAGCTGTTGCCGTCTTTTGACACAGTCACCTTGGTCAGCTTGCTCAGTTCGCCGACCATATAGTCGCGCTGATCCATCAGGTCATTGGGCATCTGACCGCTGCCGCTCTGGGCATTCGCAATCGCTTCGTTCAGATTGGCGATCTGCCGGGTGTAAGAATTGATGGCGGTGATGCTGGTCGAAATCTCTGTATTGACTGCAACGCGAAGCTCGCGGAGCTGGCCATCCATGCTCTGAAAACGACTTGCCATCGACTCAGCCGAGGCCAGCAGAGATCCTCTGGCTTCCGGATTCGCGGCCAAATTCTGGACGCTCTTGAAAAAGTCCTGCAGGACGGGAGACAGACCGGAGGTGGGATCGGCGAGCAGGTTATTGATGCGATTAATTTGGGCGTAATGGCTTTCAAGCTGACCTTTGGTAGTCTGCCCTACCCGGATCTGGGCACCCAGATATTCGTTGTAAATACGTCGGACCGAGATGACTTCGGTACCCTTGCCGATAAATCCGCCGCCCTCGTCCTGGCCGCCGACCGCGGCTTGCAGCACAACCTGGCGGTTGTAGCCTGGCGTCTTCGCGTTGGCAATGTTGTGGGCGGTGGTGGCAAGACCTGCCTGTGCGGCTGCGAGAGCGCTGTTCGTGGTACTAAGGATATTGGCCATAATTTTTTCTTCCTTGGTGTCGCGACACTGGGATGCATTCGTGAACGGCAGCCAAAGGTAAAACTTGAGCCTATTCCGAAAAAAACATGCTCACTGTGATGGCGCGGCTTGGAATGAATTGTCAGCCAGACAAGTTTCGCGAAATTATCTGTGTCAGCTTCGCAGCGTATTTGGGGTCGGTCGCGTAGCCCGCACGTTGCAAGCCCTGTGCAAAACCATTGAGATCACTTGCATTGGCAAGTACATTCTCATAACGCGGATTGGAACGCAGCAGACGAGCGTAATCCTTGAACGAGTCCGCATAGCTGTCATAGGCGCGGAATTTTTCCACGCGCTTTTGCGCTACGCCATTGACGTATTCAGTGGTGACCGCGTCCACGGTACGCCCTTTCCAGCCCGGGCCTGCCTTTATGCCAAACAGGTTATGACTGGGGCTGCCGTCCCGGCCGACGATCTCTTTCTTGCCCCACCCTGTTTCTAGCGCAGCCTGGCCTAACATGAACTTTGCCGGAACTCCGGTACTTCGACTGGCCTCTTCCGCATGTGCGGTTAGTCGGTCCCGGAATGCCTGAACATGAGCCGGTTGCGCCTTGTGGCTTTCGGTGCCGGAGGTCTGCGCATCGGAAACAGGCGCCGCCAGCGGCACCGGATTTTCCTTGTAGTGGTTCTTCAAGAGATTGCTCAGATCGCGAGGCTCTTCTGCCTGCTCGGCTCCAAGCGGGGCGGATTGACTTGCCGAGTGCGCGGACAACTGACGCACCAGCATGTCGGCCAGTCCAACACCCCTGGAAGCCATATTCTGGCTGATCTGCTGATCGAGCATGGAGGTGTACATGCGGGTTTGATCGTTATCGAACAGGTCATCCTTTGGCGACGCCTCGCGCATGCTCTTCATGATCATGTTCATGAACAGTGCTTCAAACTGCTTGGCGGCTTCTTTCAGCGCTTCCGGCGATTTTTGCCGGGCGGACTGACGCAAGGATTCAACGCCCTTGGCATCAATCGCAAGACCGGAAGACTGGTTGACGGGAATACTCATGACGGGATCAGATAATTTCCAGCTCGGCCCGCAATGCGCCGGCCGCTTTCATCGCTTGAAGAATCGCCAGCAGGTCCTGTGGCGTGGCACCGATGGCATTCAGCGCCTTGACCACTTCCGCGAGCGAGGTACCGCCCTTCAGCATCAGCACTTGCCCCGGTTCCTTATTGATGTCGATCCGGGAAACCGGCGCAACGACCGTCTGCCCGCCGGAGAATGGCGCCGGCTGGCTGATGACAGGATCGGTGTTGATGACGACCGAGAGATTTCCATGCGAGACCGCGCAGCTGTCGAGCGTCACGGCCTGGTTCATGACCACCGATCCGGTACGGGCGTTCAGGATCACCTTGGCAGCCATCTGTGCGGGCGTAACGGACAGACTTTCGAGCGCCCCCAAAAATGATACCCGCTCGTCGCTGCTCGATGGCGCTCGGACGCGGATGACTCGTCCGTCCATGGCGGCAGCGGTTTCAGGACCGAAGCGCTTGTTGATGGCAGCGACCACCCTGCTCGCCGTCGAAAAATCGCTGTCATTCAGTTCCAGGTGAATGGCATCGCCCTGCCCGAGCGCACTCGGCACCGCGCGTTCAACCGTTGCGCCGGCGGAGATGCGGCCGACACTCAAATGATTAATCTGAGCCTTGCTACCATTTGCGGCGGCGCCAACCCCGCCGACCAGCACATTGCCCTGTGCAATGCCGTAGATCTGGCCGTCAGCGCCTTTCAAAGGCGTCATGAGCAGTGTGCCGCCCCGCAGACTCTTGGCATTCCCCATCGAGGACACGGTAACGTCCAGCGTCTGGCCCGGCTGCGCGAATGCCGGAAGGGAGGTCGTGACCATCACCGCGGCCACATTCTTCAGCTGGAGATTCGTTCCCGGCGGAAGATTGACACCCATGTTCTGCAGCATGCTGACCACGCTTTGAACAGTGAACGGAGTCTGCGTGGTCTGGTCTCCGCTACCGTCGAGGCCGACGACCAAACCATAACCCATCAACTGGTTCTGCCTCACACCCTGAATACTGGCGATGTCCTTGAGGCGCTCGGCTTTGGCGCTGACCGGAAAAGCGATGCATCCGGCGGTAAGCGCCAGGACGAGAAATTTTTTGAATGCCGGTGGACGAAAAGAAGTAATGGTCATAACAGTGGCCTACAAAGGCGCAAGGCTGAAGAAGAAGCGTACAAGCTGCGAAGTCAGCTCCGCCCTGTCGATCCTGCTGTTGGTACGATATTCGATACGGGCATCCGCCACCTGGGTTGACGGGACGACATTCCCCCGCCCTACCGTATCCGGGCCGACCACACCTGAAAACCGGACAAACTCCACGCCTTTGTCGAACGCAACCTGTTTTTCACCGCTCACGACGAGATTACCGTTTGGCAGGGTATCGATTACCGTCACAGTGATGGTTCCGGAGAAGTTGTTGCTCGAATTCGCCAGGCCCTTCTCTTCAAACTCATTGTCGGATTCTGCGCCAACGCCAAGTTTCGCCAGTGTCGAGGCCGGTACTCCAAACAACTTGGACACCCCGGTGGAGGTGCTGCCCGATTTGCTGGCCGACGTGGCGGCGCTCTTGCCGGCACTTGTTCTTTCGCTGATGGCAATCGTCAGAATATCGCCGACCAGACGTGCGCGGCGGTCCTCGAACATCGGCCGGTAGGCACCTGCCTGAAAAATGGCGCCATTTGTCGGCGCTGCCGTCACCACAGGAAGTGTCGGTCTTCCGCTCGGTTGATGGGTAATCGATTCCGGCGTCGAACTACAACCGGACAGCAGTCCAAGCAGAACGGCGCACACCACGCCGCGAAATTCCATCTTCATTGCAAGCTCCTGCGTGGAGTCGAATCTTTCATTGCCGCAAATTCCGAACGATTATTTTTAGAGCTGGCCCAGCCGCTGCAACATCTGGTCGGAGGTCGAAATGGCCTTGCTGTTGAGTTCATACGCTCGCTGGGTCTGGATCATGTTGACCATTTCTTCAACAACATTGACGTTTGACGTTTCAACGTAACCCTGAGTCAGCAGCCCGGTGGCGTTCGTTCCAGGAACGTTATTGTTTGGATTGCCGGAGGCGGCGGTCTCGACATACAGATTTTCGCCCTTGGCTTCCAGGCCCGCCGGATTCATGAACGTTGCGAGTTGCAAGGCGCCGACCTGCGTAAGCGCGGGCGAGCCAGGCTGTTTCACCGATACCGTACCGTCGCGTGCGATGGTGATGCTCTGCGCATCATTGGGAATGGTAATGGCCGGCTGAATCGGGAAACCGCTCGAGGTTACCAGCTGTCCCTGGCTATCGACCTGGAATGAGCCGTCGCGGGTATACGCGGCGGTCCCGTCAGGCATCATGACCTGGAAAAAACCGGCGCCCTGGATTGCCACATCCTTATCGTTGCCTGTTTGCTGCAGATTGCCCTGAGTGAAAATCCGTTCGGTGGCAACCGCACGCACGCCCGTGCCGACCTGCAGGCCGGTGGGCAGCTGCGTTTGCTGGGACGACTGCGCTCCCGGCTGCCTCATGGTCTGATACAGCAGGTCTTCGAATACCGCGCGCGACCGCTTGAAGCCATTGGTGCTGACGTTGGACAGGTTATTGGAAATCACATCCATCTGCGTCTGCTGCGCATCCAGGCCTGTTTTGGCAATCCAAAGCGAACGAATCATTTTATCTCCTAGTCCCTGCGTTACTTCCGCCGCCTGTGCATATGCGATGGCGTCGGAAAGCGTTTCAATATTCCCGCTAGCACGATTGTGACGCCCGGGTTATCAGCTCAAAGCGAGAAACTGGTCTGCTTTAGCGGCGTTGTTCTCTGCGTTTTTCATCATGTTCATGTGCAGCTCGAACTGTCGTGCCAAGCTGATCATGCTGACCATCGAATCGACCACATTGACATTGCTGCCTTCCAGCGCCCCGCCCAGGAGTGTCACGTTGGCGTCGGCGTCGGCCACTTCTCCGTCTTTGACACTGAACAAGCCATCATCACCGCGCACCATGGATGCCTCGGCCGGATTGACAAGCTTGATGCGGCCGATCACGGTACTGACGCCCGGTCCGGCATCCGCAGGGACGGATGAGATCGTTCCGTCCTTCGCCACAGTAACGATCACATCAGGCGGAATCGTAATCGGGCCGCCGTCACCCATTACATTCAAGCCGCTCTGGGTCTGGAGCAGTCCGTTTTCACTCAGCTTGAAACTGCCCTGACGGGTGTAGGCTTCAGACCCGTCGGCGCGTTCTACTGCGATCCATCCGTCGCCCTGCACTGCCACGTCCAGTGCACGTCCCGTTTGTTGAATTGGTCCGGTCCGAAAATCCGAGCCGACGGTCGCGTCAACAACAAACGTACGCGTCGGCAGGCCTTCAGCGATGACGGGCACGGCGCGAAACGAATCGAGCTGCGCACGAAAACCGTTGGTGGTCGCATTCGCGAGATTGTTCGACACCGTGGCCTGCTGCTCCATGATGTGCTTTGCGCCAGTCATGGCGGTATAAATCAGACGGTCCATCTTGTTTCCCCTACGATCGGGCACCCGGCTGAAATCGATAGCCGGGGACCGCAATCAGATATGGTCATGCGTTAGCGACTTACCTCAGATTCACCAATGTCTGCATGATCTGGTCTTCGGTCTTGATCGTCTGCGCGTTGGCTTGATAGATACGCTGCGCAGTGATCATGGACACCAGCTCTGCCGTCAGATCGACATTCGACTCTTCCACCGCCGAAGACTGGACCACGCCCAGGCCGCTATTGCCGGGCGTGCTGACCAGGGGCGCTCCGGAGATTGCCGTTTCAACCCAGGCGTTGTCGCCCACTGCATTCAGTCCGTTCGGATTTGCAAAGCTCGACAGTGCGACCTGGCCCAGCACGTTGGTCTGGCCGTTGGTATAGCTGCCGACGATTTTGCCATCGGGGGACAGATTGAAGGAAACCAGATTGCCTGCGGTATAACCATTCTGGGTCTGATCGCGCACACCGAACTCCAGCGCGTACTGCGTTGTTCCCGAGAAGTTAACCGACACTGCCTGCGGCGATGTGGCACCGTTGGTCAGAGTAAGATTCGCCGTCACAGGTGCAATCGCCGTCACCGGCACGCCGCCTGTGCTGAACTCGATACTGGTCAGTGGAACCGCCGCGGCCGGTGGAACATAACCAATGGGTACGCCATCACAAGTTGCATACACGTCCCAGGTATTGCCGTCGCCGGGAGCCGCAGGTCCCCTGTTGACGTAGAAAGTCGACAGCACATGCGAATTGCCCAGGCTGTCGTACACGCCGACGGAGGTCTGATTACTGTAGGTCGCCGGATCGGAGTGATCGAATGGCGTGGTCGCAGCCGCAATAATCGGCTTGCCGGAATCGAGATTCAGGTTGACGTCGTACTCATCCGTTGACTGCGGGGCGAGTGCGGTATTGGTGATCGTCAGCGGTGCCGGTGCGCCATTGGAGATCTGGCCGTTGACGACCGGATAGCCGGTCAGCACGGCACCGCTCGCGTTTTCAATGCGGCCTTCCTTGTTGAGCTGAAACTGGCCATTCCGTGTATAGCTGATGGCGCCGCCATTGCTCATCCGGAAAAAGCCGTCTCCGTTGATCGCGATATCAAGCGGGTTGTTTGTCCCGGAAATATTCGCTTGCGAAAACTGCTGCGAAACGCGCGCGAGTTTCGTACCGATGCCGATTGGCGATGCGCCGCTACCCACCAGGGAACTTGCATACACATCCGCGAACTGCGCCTGCGACTTCTTGAAACCGACGGTACCAGCGTTGGCAACGTTGTTGCCGATGGTCTCCATGGTCTTTGATGCCGAGTTCAAACCACTCAAACCTTGTTGAAAAGCCATATCATTCTCCCTTGGTGTCTTGCACTTGGATCAAAGAATTTGCCGGACGTCCGCCAGATTGACGCCGACGAGGTCGCCGACGTTAAGCTTGACGCCTTGGGCGTTGGTTGAAACCGAATCGACGACGCCGAACTGCAACGCCGTCGCAGTCACTGGAGCGTCGTTGCGGGTGGCGGTTATCTGGAAGCTGTAATTTCCATCGGCGACAGGTGTGCCGTTTTCACTTTTCCCATCCCAGGCGATCGGCGTTGTTCCCGCCTTCTGCTCACCGAGCTCAAGCTTGCGGATTTCCAGACCTGCGGAATCGCGAATCGTCACTGTCACCTTGTCGGCCGGGTCCTTTAACTCTATCCCCATCAGGCCCGCGCCCTTGACGACTTCAATTCTGGAGCCGGGGACCAGGACGCCATGGCCGATCATATTCGCCGCCTGCAATGCCTGCCCCGACTGATAATTGCTCATCATCGATGCCAGTGTATCGTTCAGTTTGTCGATGCCGGTCACCGTTGACAACTGCGCAAACTGACTGGTGACCTGCGCGTTGTCCAATGGGTTCATTGGATCCTGGTTGCGCATTTGCGTTACCAGCAGCTTCATGAAGCGGTCCTGCGTTTCTTCCACGGTTGACTTGCCGGCCGCGCTCTTCTTGGGATTCATTGCATCGAGCACTGCGGTCGACATGCCGGTGTCTTGTACGGTGGTCGCCATTCGTTAGCCTCCGGTTACTGACCGATTGTCAGGGTCTTGAGCAGCATGGTCTTGGCCGCGTTCATGGTTTCCACGTTCGTCTGATAGGAACGCGACGCGGAAATCATATTCACCATCTCCTCCACCACACTCACATTAGGCATCGCGACATAACCGTTTTCATCGGCCTGGGGATGTTTTGGGTCATGCACCATCTTGAGTGGAGAAGTGTCCTCCACCACTTGCTGGACTTTGACACCGGACGCGGTCGCGCCTGCCGCTCCGACCGGCACCGCGGCAAATACCACTTGCTTTGCACGGTATGTCTTTCCGTCGGCGCTTGTGGCACTGTCGGCATTGGCAATATTGCTGGAGACAACGTTCAGGCGCTGGCTTTGAGCACTCATTGCCGAACCGGCGACATTGAAGATATTAAATAACGACATGATTATTGTCCTTGAATGGCGGTCAACAGGCCTTTGATCTGATGCGAAACGAAGGTCACGCTTGCTTCGTATCGCAAGGCGTTCTCGGTGAACTGATTGCGCTCGACATCCATATCAACGGTATTGCCATCGACGCTCCCCTGCGCGCTGGTCCGGTACTGAGGCTCCAGCCCGCCGATAGTTGGCTTGCCTGTGACAGGAAGATGAGCACCGGAAGTCATAAGCAGATTGCCTCGCCCGGCAGGGCTTGCCTGCCTCCCGTCCACCGATCCGGAGCGCGACAACGCTCCCTGGAGCGCTTTGCTAAAATCGACATCGCGCGCCTTGTAATTGGGGGTGTCCGCATTGGCGATATTCGAGGCAAGCAGTTGCTGCCGCTGCGCACGCAATGACAGCACTGTCTCTTGAAAACGCAGGGTCTGGTCCAGTTTTCCGATCATCGCCACCTCCAGGGTTTATCGGCTTTCATTCATAACGACTTCAAAAAACCGCGCGGCGCGTCACCAAAGACCAAGCCGACACGGGATTTGTATAGCGTCGATCATACGGATAGCCCGGGCAACGCAATCTTTCGATAAGACAACAAAAATCCGGCCTGTTCTTCCCTTTGCACCAGACCCGAGCCGGTAAGATGCACCTTGAGTCAAGTCCCTTACCCGAGATGTCACCTTTTCCAAGAGTCCCCACTGCCGTGTTGGCACTATTGCTGTGCGCCGCTGCTCACGCACAGGAACGCACGCCGCCTCAGGATCATGCTGTCCTGCACCAGACTGTGGAGTCCTATCTGAGCCTCCAGGCCAGCGGATTGCCGGGGAAGGTGAGTATTACAGTAGGTGCGATCGACCGGCGGCTGAATTTACCCGCATGTGTCGCACCGCAGGCATTCCTTCCCGCTGGCAGCAAAGCGTGGGGACGAACCACGGTAGGTGTGCGCTGCACGGCGCCTTCGCCATGGACCATTTACATTTCTGCAACGGTACGGGTCGAGGGTGAGTATATCGCGTCGGCTGTACCGCTTTCGCAGGGACAGCGCGTGGAATCGAACGACATCAGGAAGTTAAAGGGCGATCTGACCAAGCTTCCACCGGGGATCATTTCCGATCCGGCACAAGTCGTCGGCCGTACGCTGGCCACTTCATTGCCGCTGGGAGCCCCTCTGCGCCAGGATAATCTGCGTATCGAGCAGGCCGTGCAGCAAGGCCAGACGGTGCGCCTGATAACAAACGGACCGGGATTTCAGGTATCAAGTGAAGGGCAGGCGCTAAATAATGCCGGTGACGGCCAGATGGCGAGAGTCCGCACGCCGGGCGGAAACGTCGTTAGCGGCGTGGCGAAAATGGGTGGCATCGTGGAAATCGCGCATTGATTTTTTTGCAATAAATATCTCTGATTTATTTGCGCAAGTTTATTTCTCGGACATTAAAGTTTGCGATAATTCTGCCGATAGATAGCCAGACGGTGGCACTTTGCCCCATTTGAAACGAGGAAAATGCCGTGAAAATTGATGACTCATTCAAGAAAGCCGCAGGTATAGGCGTTGCCGGTACCCCATCGCGGCCCGGTAAAGCGTCCGAAACGTCCACGACCGAGAAAGCGCCGTCCGATAGCGTTACGCTCTCTCCAAAGGCCCAAGCGCTGGCCAGGCAGGATACAAGCGCTGGCGTGTTTGACGCCGACAAAGTGAATAAGATCAAGGCCGCGATCGCGAACGGCGAGTTTCAGGTCAACCCTGAGCGTATCGCAGACGGCCTCATCGACAGCGTGCGCGACATTATTTCGACGCGCCAACAATAAGGACACGTAGTCATGGCCATCCCTGCCGATACCCTTGGTAAAGAGCTCGAAGCTGCACAGCGCTTGCTGCAACTCCTCAAGCAGGAAGAAGCCTGTCTGATCAAGGCCGACGTCGAAGGGATGTCGAAACTGACTGCCGAAAAAGCCAGCGTGGCGACCCAGATGACGGAACTTGCGCGGCACCGGAGCATGGTGTTGCGCACTGTGGGATATGAAAACTCGGAGTCGGGCATCACGGCGTGGATGAACAGTCCGGATGCTACCGACAATGATCGTAGCACCTGGACCGAACTGCTTTCGCTTGCGCAAGCAGGGAAAGAACTAAATCGCACCAATGGACTGTTGATTGCACAACAGATTGCCTGCAACCAGAGTGCGCTCAACGTATTGCAAGGCAATGCTCAAGGCGGAAACGTCTACGGGCCGAATGGTCAGACAGCCACAAAAATTGGCGGGCGCCGTCTGGTGATCGGCTAAGCCAAGCTAAATCAGGCCAATTCAACACTTCCACTGCGACGGCCTGCGCTGCAAGCACTCAGCGGAATGCTGAATCAAGATCAAGGGCGTCCGCGTTACTTTACGCTTGAAGTACTCAGCGGCACTTCGGTAACTTCCTCGGGCAGACTGGAAAGAATCAATACGGCAACTCGCCGGTTTCGCAAGCGTCCCTCCGCTGTTTCATTGCTCGCCACCGGCTGAGTCGAGCCTCTTCCGACCGCCATCATCCGGCTTTCCGTAATACCGCTGTCAACAAAAAGCCTGACTACACTGCTCGCCCGCACAGCGGATAATTCCCAGTTGGATGGAAACGATGCATTGTTGATGGGAACGCTGTCGGTATGCCCTTCCACACGTATCGCATGGTGATCGTTTTTCAGCACGGCCGCTACTGCCCTGAGTGCCTCGCTGGTTCCCCTCGCGAGCTTTGCATCGCCCGGCTCGAAGAGTACGCTTGCATTGATTTCGACCGTGATGCCATGATCGGTTTGTGTCACGCGCACTTTTCCCTGAGCCACAAGCGGCGCCAGCACGGTATGTATATCGCCTGCAATGCGTGTCAGTTGCTCCCTCTCGCGCCGGAGCATGGCGCTTGTACGTGGCTGCAATGGGCCGGGCTTCGGTAGAACCGGGTGCGGAATCTGTTCGGTGCCGTTGACAGCCGGAGAGATTCGGAATGCATTGAGCAAGGAATTGGACAATACGCGATACTTGCCTTCATTGACCGACGACAGCGCGTACATCACCACAAAGAATCCGAACAGCAATGTGATGAAATCGGCATACGAAACAAGCCAGCGTTCGTGATTGTCCTTATCGTCGTCTTCGTATTTTTTCCGGGCCATCGTTGCGGCTTCTACGCGTAGGCTGCGAGGCGCTCTTGGACCACGCGGGGATTATCGCCATTGGCGATGCTCAAGAGAACGTCAGCCAGCATCTCGCGTCGCGCCACTTCATTGGTGACGATCATTTTGAGCTTGTTTGCGATGGGAAGAAACACCAGATTGGCCAGTCCGACGCCATATACCGTGGCGACAAAGGCAACCGCGATGCCATTGCCCAGCCTGCTCGGTTCGGCCAGGTTTTCCATTACATGAATCAGGCCAAGGACCGCCCCCAGAATGCCGATCGTCGGTGCATACCCGCCGGCGGCTTCCCATATTTTCAAAGCCTGGCGCTCGCGCCTTTCGTAGGAAGAGATTTCAATATCGAGAATGGTGCGGATCTTTTCAGTGTCTATACCGTCGACCGCAAGGCGCAACGCTTTTGCCACGAATGGATCGCGCACCGTGTGAACGTACTGCTCCAGGCTCAACAAGCCTTCGCGCCGCGCCAGGGCACTCCAGCCGGTCAACTGCAGGATCATTCCGTTCACATTGTCCGCAGGCGGGGAAAAAACCCACCGCGCCATCTTCACTCCGCGTATAAAAGCGGGCATGCCGCTTTGCAGGAGAACCGCGCCCATCGTGCCGACGACCACAATCACGAATGCGGCCGGCTGCACCAGCGACAGAATATGTCCGCCCTCCAGCAGCCTGCCGACAATGATGCTCGCAATCGCGAGCCCTACTCCGGCTAAGCTGGTCCAGTCCATGTGTCGCTCCGCAGTTTTGTTCTTAAACGGGCAATTGCCTGACTATGCAACTGGCAGACCCGGGACTCGGAGACACCCATCACCGCACCAATTTCCTTCAAATTCAGCTCCTGCTCATAATAAAGGCTCATCATGAGCTTTTCGCGCTCCGGAAGTGCTTCTATCGACTTTATCAGCGCCTGTCGGAACGCATCATCAAGCAGACTGTTGAGCGGGTCGCCTGATTCGTCAACGCAATAGCGGTCGATAAAATTTTCTTTTCCTTCGTCATGGAAGTCTTCATAGTAGATCAACTGGTGGCCGCCGCCATCTGCCAGCATACTTTGATATTCAAGCACTGACACTTTGAGTTCCGTAGCGATTTCCGTCTCATTGGGTGGACGTCCGAGTCGCTGCTGCAGGGTGCTGACCGCCGTCTCGATCTTGCGCATGTTCTGGCGGATCCCGCGCGGCAGCCAGTCGCTACCTCGCAACTCGTCGAGCATCGCTCCGCGAATACGCTGCACCGCGTAGGTCTCGAACTGTGCTCCGTGAGTTTCTTCATACCGGTTCACCGCGTCGAGCAAACCCATCATGCCAGCCTGTATGAGATCGTCCACCTCCACGCTGGGCGGCAGTTTTGCCTTCATGTGATGGGCCAGCCGTTTTACCAGTGGCACATGCTGCGCAAGAATATCGTTCTTGTCGACTTTTCCACTAACCGTATACATTTGAGAGCCTGTATGCATCATTTTTTATTGCGCGTTCCGGGGCAACGCCATTTACCCGCAAAACGCCGTATGGACCCGTCGTGCGGACGACGTCCCTTTTAGGCAAATTACTTCGATGCATGCAACATGTCCTCCTCCGACAACATGACCGAATGCCCTTGCTACATTCCAAATTTGGCGCCATTCGGCGAGATCCCTTGAAATTCCGGTGGCGGCCCCTCCGATGGTGCAAAGCGCGCGGCCAGCCGCCTGAAGGCGACCGAAGCACCGGCCAGGGGAAAGGCGTCGACCACAGCACGTCCCAGACGGGAGGCACGTGTAAGGTGCTCATCCGCAGGCACGGAGCCAAGCGAATTCAGCTTGACCGATAAATACCGACTCGCCGCCTGCGCCATATTTTTGTACACCACTTGCGCCTCTTTCTCGCTCGCCCCGGTCACCAAGACACTAAAAGGTCTTTTCCCCAACTGGCTGTTGACGCGCTTAATCAGCGTGTATGCCGAGGTAATGGAATCCGGGCTGGTCGAGACCTGCACCACGATCTCACTGTCCGCCAGGGAAGAAATAGGAAACGAGTCATCGGCTCGAAGTTCCGTATCGACCACGATAATATCGGCACGCGTCACCAACTGATCGAAGGCATCGCTCAAGCCCTGCATCTCGTGCGAATCCGCGGCCGGGAACCCGGACCCCGCGGGCATCATCGCCGTGATGCCAAATCCCTGCGGCATCTGGTGAATGGCATCGTCAATCGTGCATTCGTGACGTGACGCCCGCAGCAGATCCATCGCGCCGGCATCCAGCCCGGCCGCAATTCCCGTTGCGCTGCAACAGGCGTCTACCAGCAGGACATCGCGTCCGCTCTGCTTCAGCGAGGCGGCAAGATTGACGAGCATGGCGCCCTTTTCGTCCGGAGGCGTCGCAGACAGAAAGGTCAGGATACGCTGCTTCGGACCGCCAAGGATGCGCCGCAGGCCTTCGGCCTGGTCAGAATTAAAACTAACCAACGTTGACCTCTTTCAGGCCCTTATCGTTCATGCCACGTGTAGCGTTGGCCATCACGGACGGCAATTCTGCGGGCTGAAACTGGAATGGCTCTGTTTCACGTTTGAGCTTGAAGGCACGATCGATCAGATAGTGCTGATTCGCTATGTGCAGATCTTCGGGAACACGCTGGCCGTTGGCCACGTAGTACAGATCCAGCTTGCTGCGGATGACGACATCGATCAGTCCGCCGATCGTCGCCGCTTCGTCCAGCTTGGTCATGATGCACCCGGCCAGACCTCCACCGAGATAGGAACGCACTACCTCATTGAGCGTTTCGGCATTCGACGTGGCGGAAACGCAGAGAAGACGATTTACCTTGGTGCCGACGCCAGACAGCATTGCGATCTGTTCGGCCACCATCTTGTCGCGCTGGCTCATGCCGACCGTGTCGATCAGGATCGTATGCTTGCCTTTCAGTTCTTCCAGTGCGATACGGAGGTCGGTTTCATCCTTCACCGAATGCACCATCACGCCAAGGATCTTGCCGTAGATGCGAAGTTGCTCATAGGCGCCGATACGATAGCCGTCAGTCGTGATCAACGCGAGCTTACCGGCACCGTGACGCATGACGCAGCGTGCGGCGAGCTTGGCGGTTGTCGTTGTCTTGCCAACGCCGGTCGGTCCCACGAGTGCGAATATGCCGCCATTGTCCAGTATCTGGCTCTCGTTACCCAACACGGAAAGGTTGCGGCCAAGTACCGTCCTTATCCATTTCATGACAGTGTCGGTTTTTTCTGTCGCAGGCACTTTTTCGGCCAGATAACGTGAAAGGCTTGCACTAAAGCCTGCTGCCAGCATCTCGCGAAGCACGTGCGTTTTTACGGGCGTGCCATGTTGAGGCGTGCTCCAGGCGATCTGGGTCAGCTGTTCTTCCATATGACCGCGCATCGAACGAATTTCACCCATCAGCTCGGCGCGGATTTCATTCATTGCTGCCGCAATATCGATCACCGGCACTTCCTTGGTTTCCGTCGGGGCTTTGCCTGTTGTCCTGGCTGGCACGGAAGGACTTTCAGCCGGAGGCGCCACTGCTCTTTCGGGCCGATGCCAGACACGGGCGCCGCTCGAGCCCATGGAGGTGCCGGCGGGCAGCCCGCCTCGCGATTTTGTTGTCGTAGTGGCCGCCTCCGATGACGATGGCAACGGAGTTACGGGTGTCGCCCGTGCAGCGGGAGCCGCCGCTGTCTCCTGTGTTGTAGCCGAGGCTGCCAACGCTGCAGGCCTCGCAGGTGGAGTCAGCTTCGCCGGGGCCGCGGGTGCCGCCGCTGCGGCTGGCGCAGCTGGCACGGAGGAGCCCGCCGATGCCAGCTGAAATGCCGGAGTAGCTGCCTTGGCTCTCGGCGCGGGCGTATTGTGGGTATCCCCCTTGGCCAATGAATCTGTGAGCGAGTCCATGTCATCTGCCGCGACGGCCAGGATTTCGACCTGCCCATTCACCACACGATTGGACAGAATGACAGCATCGGGGCCGAGCGCCTCGCGTACAAGGCGCCATGCGTCGCGTGAAGTGCTTGCAAGGAATTTTTTGACGTTCATGCTTGGGCTCCAACTAAGCTGGTAACTCTAATGGTTTTGGAATCAGGAATTTCCGCATGCGACAAGACCTTGAGCTGCGGGATGGTGCGACGCAGGAAGCGCGCGAGCATGGGGCGTAACGGCCCCGGAACGAGCAATACGGGCACTAGGCCCAACTGTTCTTGCTGACGGGAGGCCTGCTCGGCCTGGGCCATCAGCGTATCGGCAAGTCCCGGCTCGACACCCGCCCCTTCTGGCCCGCTCGCCTGCAAGGCTTGCATCAGGAGGCGCTCCAGGCGTGTATCGAGAGTCATTACGGAAAGTTCGTTGCTATTCGGGAAAATCTGTTGAACAATCGCGCGTCCCAGTGCAACCCGGACCACTGCGGTTAATTCGTTGGGATCCTGGACCTGGCCCGCATACTCTGCCAGTGTCTCGATAACGGTTCTCATATCGCGGATGTGTACACCCTCGGTGAGAAGGTTCTGCAACACTTTCTGCAATGCGGAAAGTGTAATCATCTTGGGTACCAGATCCTCTACGAGCTTCGGCGACTCCTTGGCCAGATGATCAAGCAGCTGCTGCACTTCCTGCCTGCCAAGCAATTCGGCCGCATGGCTCGTGATTACATGATTGAGATGGGTGGCGATGACGGTGCTCGCATCAACCACGGTATATCCCATCGCCTGCGCCTGATCACGCAGGGCGCCGTCGATCCATGTCGCGGGAAGGCCGAACGCCGGATCGCTTGTAACGGGACCCGGAAGCGCGCCCGTTACCATGCCGGGATTAATCGCAAGGAATTGGCCAATAAAGGCATCGCCACCGCCAACCTCCACGCCCTTCAAGGTAATCCGGTACGCCGAGGGTTTCAGTTCAAGGTTATCCCGGATGTGCACCGGCGGTGCGAGGAAACCGACATCCTGGGCAAACTTCTTGCGAATTCCCTTGATCCGTCGCAGCAGCTCACCGCCCTGCGTCTTGTCTACCTGTGGAATCAAGCGGTAGCCCACCTCCAGCCCAAGCGTATCGACCGGGACAATATCCTGCCAAGTCGCTTCTTCAACCTCCGGCGGTGCCGTTGCCGCAGCTGCCGCTGCCTCGGGCGCGATTTCCGAAGCCTGCGCTTTCTTTTCACGTTGACTGAGCATATGGGCTCCGCCGGCCAAGGCTGCGGCCAACAGGAGGAACGCGAAATGCGGCATGCCGGGAATCAGCCCCATACCGCCAATAATTCCCGCAGTCACATTGAGCACCTGCGGCTTGGCGAAAAGCTGGCCGACCATCTGGCCACCTACATCCTGCTCTCCGCCGACGCGCGACACGATCACACCAGCGGCAAGAGAAATAATCAGCGAGGGAATCTGCGCGACCAAGCCGTCGCCGATCGCCAGCAGCGTGTAGTTTTTCATCGCCATCTCGAAAGCGAGATTGTGCTGCACCATCCCCACCACCAAGCCGCCCACGATGTTGATGATCGTGACGAGAATGCCGGCAACCGCGTCGCCACGCACGTATTTGCTGGCACCGTCCATCGCGCCATAGAATTCGGCTTCCTGCGCGACCTCTGTACGACGACGGCGGGCCTCCGGCTCACCGATCATGCCTGCGTTCAAATCCGCGTCGATCGCCATCTGCTTGCCTGGCATCGCATCCAGAGCAAAACGCGCGCCCACCTCGGCGATACGCCCTGCGCCTTTAGTGACCACCATGAAGTTGATGATCGTCAGGATTACGAATACGACGATACCGACAGTGTAGTTGCCGCCAATAAGAAAGTGGCCGAACGCCTCGACCACCTTGCCGGCGGCATCCGGACCAGTGTGTCCTTCGGTCAGTACTACGCGGGTGGACGCAACATTCAGCGACAGACGCAGCATCGTGCTGACCAGGAGAACCGCGGGGAAAGCCATAAAGTCAAGCGGCTTTACCGTATAAAGGCTGGTTAGCAGAATGATGATCGACAGCGCAATGTTAAAGCTGAAGAAGATATCAAGCACGAATGCCGGCAATGGCAACACCATCATGGCCAGCATCATGATGATCAGGATCGGCGCCGCCAAACCTTTGGTTACTGTGCCACTAAGCCAGGCTGGCAATCGCAGGCCATTCATTGCGACAATCCTTTACCGGAGGATGATTTCGAAGCAGGGTTGAGAGGATCCAGATCCGCCGGAATCTCAAGTTGATCCGGAATTGCCGGACGCAAACCGCCATGCTTAGCGTAAGTGCGCAGCTGGAATACATATGCAAGCACTTCGGCTACCGCCGTGTAAAGTCCTTCGGGAATCTCATCTCCAAGATCGGTGTGGGTATACAGCGCACGTGCCAACGGAGGTGCTTCCAGCAAAGGCACATTGTTTTCTTTTGCCAGCTCACGAATCTTTGCGGCGACAGCATCGGCCCCCTTCGCGACCACTTTGGGAGCGCGCATCTTCCCGTCGGCATATTTGAGCGCCACCGCGTAGTGTGTCGGGTTGGTGACGACCACGTCGGCCGTCGGCACCTCCGACATCATCCTGCGCTTCGCCATTTCGCGTTGCAACTGACGAATACGTCCCTTGACATGGGGGTCGCCGTCCGACTCCTTGGATTCCTGACGGACTTCCTCACGTGTCATCTTTAACTTATTGGCGTAGGACCAGATCTGATATGGTGCATCGATCAAAGCAATGACAATCAGGCTACAGACAATCGCCATAAATCCCGATAAAAGGAGGCTCGCCAACTGAGCGCTGCCCGATTTCACTGGCTGAACGCCCAATGCAAGCATCGATTCAATGTCGCTGATAACGACCATCCAAGCGACCACACCGACCAGAACGGTCTTCAAAATTGCTTTGATGAGCTCTACCCCGGAACGCGCCGAGAACATATTGCCTATCCCTTTCAGGGGGTTAAGCCGCCCGAAATTGGGCATCAGCGCCTTCCCGCTGAAAAGCAGGCCGCCGATCAGCATTGGCGATGCGAGCGCCACGATAAACAGTAGCGCAGCAAGAGGTATAAATGCAATGAGCACCTTGACTAGGTCAACGCCGAGGCGTATGAGCAGAAGGTTGAAATCAAAAATTTCGTTCCGGTCGAAGGACATTCCGGCTGTGAGCAGCTGATTGATCCCCAGTACCAGGCCATCGCCTGTGATCCAGAATCCGGCACCTGCAGCAAGCAGGACCGCGCAGGTAACCAATTCCCTCGAGCGAGGAATGTCGCCTTCTTCCCGCGCCTGTTCAAGTCGTCTGGGTGACGCTGATTCTGTTTTCTCTTGATCGCTGCCTTCGGCCATTGCCGACTCCTGTGATAGACCGCTAGAGCAACTGAATTGACGCTCTAACGACCAATGAGTGCGATTATCGTCCCCCATAGGGAGCGACGATCACGAGAACAGGAATGGAAAGGTCCCGCTTTTCGCGGAAGCTTAGAGCAGTTTCGCCCTGACTTGCCAGTCGAGGCCGAGGCAATTTGCTCGCGGAACAAGGTGCGGCGACACGACATGAAGAGCCATGGCAAAGAGGCCTCAGCGGCCCCGCGCAACGCCGTGCCGCGGGCAAAGCGTCCGGGATCGGCGGTACAGCCAGGGTGAAGCTGCTCTAGACAGCAAATCGACCTGATTGCCGCCTCGGGGGAAAGCAGGACCGAGGGAATGGACGGGCATTACCGCGGAGAAGCAAGCTGATTCTGCATCCGGATCAGGTCTTCCGGATCAGGTCTTTATGGGATCGGCAAAATGCCGTCCTCGCAGTTAGAGGCTGGATCGGCTATCAGTTTCGTTGCGCCGAATGCAAACCGGCAGGCGAAGGCAAGCATGAGGCGCGTGCAATGGCACTCGGGCCTGCTCGCGTCTGCGGCAGAACTCAAGTTATAACTTAAGTGCCTGCGCCCACGACATGGCTGCCAGATGTGCCTCATTCACCTGGTTGGCACCGATGCATAGAGAAGTCGCCATCGGCTCGATACGAGAGTAATCCAGCTCACAAGCCTCAGCCAAGGCCAGGAAAGGCCCGTAAATTCCCTCGCGCGAGAGCAAGGCCTGCGACACCGCGTCGGATAACTGAATCTTTTCGAGTACTTTGTCCATCGGCATCCCAAGCAAGCGATCAAGCAGAGAAAACATGCCGGTAACGAAGAGATTTTCGGCATCATGTTTAGGCAAAAACGAATTGCCGAGTAACTCTGCGAAGCGTCCGCGAATCACCGCTGCCTGCATCAGGACCGGAGAATAGCCGGTCGTGGTGGCCGCTGCCAGCAGCACGCCAAGCCAGCGGTAGAGCGGAGAATAGCCAAGAAGCGTCACTGCATGCCTTAACGACTGGACTTCGCAGCCAAGCCCAAACCCTGCCGAATTAATATATCGAAGCAACTTGTAGGAAAGCGCCGCATCCCGTTTCAGAATCCCTTCCAGTTTTGGGACATCCTCGCCATTCCGGACCATTTCCATCAATTGCAGGATCATGGTTTGCGCCGGGTTTAACTCCCTGTTGAGCACGCCCGGCCTTGGCAAAAGATGGAGGTTTCCGGCAAAGGCGTAATGATTCGCCAAGGTGCACCGCTCGAACTGTTCCCACGACGTGATGTCGCGTGCAATGATCCGAACCGATGAGGGCACATTGAATCCATGTAGCACCTCGATCTGCGCCTCGAAATCGCCGAGGATATTGGAAACCTCGATATAGGAGAGAAGCGGAAGCAGCGACTTGTCAAATGCGGACAAGTCGCTGCTTCTGAAAGAAAAGCCGTAGCCCTGCGCATGAAGCTGCTTCATCGCATCGATGACTTCGTCATCGAGCACCTCGTCCTGCGACAATGCAAACACTACCCCCGTGCTCGGCAGCCCGACCGGCAAGTCTGTCTTCAGCAAGGCCGCAGGAATTTGAAGGAACAGCCGGTAGTCTCCGATAGCAGCGTCAGTCGCCTTCTCGGCAAGCTGTGCTGCGACGAACTGAAGCAACTGCCTGGCATGCAACACATCAGGTGTCGCGCCCGTGGCGTCCGCGTGCTGCCAGCGAAGCTCATAACCGACTACCCTCTCCTGCATGTTGAGTAGCGGTTCCCGGACGATAAAATTCTGTAGTTGCATGATTTAAGATCAATATTTCAAAGTTGCGCCGGCCGGATCAACGCTGCTGAAGCAAGCCGTTAAAAGCCAAGGCTGTCGAGAAGGTCGTCGACCTGCGCCTGGTTTGACACAACGTCCGTGCGCGCCGCAGCATTGATCTGTGGGCCGTTCATCAGCCCCGATCCAACGTCGCGCCGCACATCCGGAGGTGCATAATCGACAAGCAGGAGAATCAGCTGTCGCTCAATTCCTTGCGCCAACTCCGTGATTCGTTTAATGACCTGACCGGTCAGATCCTGAAAATCCTGCGCCATCATGATATTGAGAAGTTCCTGCCGGGTGGCACCGGCATTGGCGCGGGCAGAATCGAGATAGCTGATAGTCTGGTTAGCCATGGCGCGAAAATCGTGTTCCGAAAATGGCTGCTGCAGCAATGACTGCCATTGCTGCGCCATATTCACCGCGCCGGCCTCGATACTTTCCTGTAGAGGTGTCGCTGCTTCCGTCGAGGTCAACACGCGCTGCGCTGCCTGCTCTGTCATCTTCGCTACGTAATCAAGCCTGTCACGCGCATCCGGGATGTCGTGCGCGGCTTTTTCGAGGGCTTTGTCCAGCTCCAGGGCACGCAGGTTTTCGTGCAGCACCCGGGTCATCTGGCCTACGCGCGCCAGCAGTTCATCCTGCACGCCCCGCTCGGCCTCCGATGAAGTACCCGTCAGATCGATTTCCCCGGCCACCTGCGTGACAGCCCTATTATCCAAATTAGGCTCCGATTTTTTCGAATATCTTCGACAACTTCTCGTCGAGAGTGGCGGCCGTAAACGGTTTTACGACATATCCATTCGCACCTGCTTGCGCCGCGGCGATAATATTTTCCTTTTTCGCTTCCGCCGTGACCATGAGAACGGGAAGCTTGGACAATGCCGCATCAGCACGAATGTTTTGGAGCATCGTCAGTCCGTCCATGACTGGCATGTTCCAGTCCGAAATGACAAAATCGAACTGTTCGGTCCGCAGTTTGGAAAGCGCCATGGCACCATCTTCCGCTTCATCGACATTCGAGTAGCCCAATTCCTTCAGCAGATTGCGCACGATACGACGCATCGTCGAAAAGTCGTCAACCACGAGGAATTTTGTATCTGGATTCGCCATGAATCACTCCATAAATTCTGTTAAATATTACAACCGGATCGTTTCGGATTTCGCGGAATCGAAGGCTAAGTATAATCGTTCCACAAATCAATTTGTGCCTAAAGCATGCCGTCACTGCCGCCGACGCCGCAAAAGCGACATTGAAACGAGGTACGAACTCCGTTTCAATCCTTACAGAGCTTGGTCACACGCGCAGTGCACGGCTGCTGTTGACAGCGAGATAATGCAGGGCCATGCCGGGAAGCGCCGTCAGCGGCCCGACCTCGTGTGTTGCGCCGACTGAAATCGCTTCACGGGGCATGCCGAAAACGACGCTGGATGCTTCATCCTGCGCAAAGTTGTAGGCTCCCGCGTTTTTCATTGCAAGCATGCCGAGCGCACCATCCTTGCCCATGCCGGTCAGGATGACACCGATAGCGTTCTTTCCGGCACAACGAGCCACCGATTCAAACAGTACATCAACCGACGGCCGATGCCGATTCACCGGAGGTCCCCCATCCAGCTGGGTCATATAGTTTGCACCGCTACGCACGAGCTGCAAATGAGAATGGCCGGGCGCAATATAGGCGTGCCCTGGAAGTACCCGCTCTCCGCCTTCGGCTTCGCGCACCGTGATCTTGCACAGGCTGTCCAGCCGCTTGGCAAATGATCGGGTGAAACCTTCCGGCATGTGTTGGGTGATCAACAATCCAGGGCAGTCGGAAGGCATCTGAACAAGAAATTCCTTGATGGCCTCCGTTCCGCCCGTCGACGCACCGATCACAATAAGTTTTTCGCTACTGGTAAGCGGGTTGCGGACCAAAGGCAGGCTTTCGCCCGGCATGCGATTCGGATCCGACTGATTGACGGTACGAGCCTTTACCCGAACTGTTGCCGCCGCTCTGATCTTGTCCGTGATGAGTTCGGCATACTCAAGCATGCCGCTCTGGATCGAGAGCTTGGGTTTGGTCACAAAATCGACGGCGCCGAGCTCCAGTGCACGCAAGGTGATTTCAGAGCCGCGTTCGGTAAGCGAAGACACCATCACCACCGGCATCGGCCGCAGACGCATCAGCTTTTCAAGAAAATCCAGCCCGTCCATGCGGGGCATTTCCACGTCCAGCGTCAATACGTCGGGATTGGTTTGCTTGATGAGTTCACGCGCAACGATGGGATCCGGCGCAACGCCCACCACCTCCATATCCGGCTGCCTGCGTATGATTTCATTCATGACGCTGCGGATCAGCGCAGAATCGTCAACGATCAATACTTTTGTTTTCATGGTAAGTCTATTCGAAGCAAAAACGATTCAAGTAAACAGTTCGATATCGCCAGCCACAGGTGTGGCCTGCAGGCGACTCGCGTAATCCTGCTCGCGGTTTACCAGCGTGTTGTTATTCAGTTGCTTGAGTTTTTTCACCAGCACCTTGCCGGAGCGTGGGAAGAAATACACCTTGCGGGGATGGATGTCGTTAAGGTCTTCGGCAACCACGCGGATATTTTCAGCGCGCAGATATTCGCGCACGAACAATGCATTTCGCTCGCCAACATTGATGGCAACAAAACCGCGCAATACATTGCCGCCGCCAAAGACTTTGGCCTCCAGGTTCTCACGTCGCGCGCCCGCCTTGAGCAGCTCATTGATCAGCACTTCCATCGCATAGGTTCCGTACCGCATGGATGCCGATACTGGGCTATCGCTTTCTCCCCCCCCATGGGGCAGCATGAAATGGTTCATGCCACCTATGCCTGTGACGCGGTCACGTATGCAAGCCGATACGCAGGACCCGAGCACAGTCACGATCATCATGTCCTTGCATGTGTAGTAATACTCGCCGGGCAAAATCTTAGCTGCGTCGCAATCGAAGGTGCGATCGTAGTAGACGTTGGTTGCGAAATGTTCTTCGATTCCGAGATTCATGGCTTGTTTGTCACTCCGGCCGGCCGTTGCATGCGATGCGCCTGCTTCGCTGGATCAAGTTCGTACACGGTCTTACCCCGGAGCTTGAAGGCATCCGAGACATATAAGAAGTTTTCCGAATGGCCGGCGAACAGCAAGGCGTCCGGCTTCATCAACGGCGCAAATCGGGAAAGTATTTTTCCCTGCGTCGGCTTGTCGAAGTAGATCATCACGTTGCGGCAGAAAATCGCGTCGAACTGCCCGCTCACCGGCCAATCATCGGACAGCAGATTCAATTGCTTGAAAGTGACCATCTGGCGCAATTCGGGACGGACTCGTACCAACCCTGTATGCTCGCCTTTGCCTTTCAGGAAAAAGCGCCTCGCCCGTTCAGGATTCATCTTGTCCAGCCGGTCCATCGTATAAGTTCCCGCAGAAGCCGCATTCAGCACATTGGTGTCGATGTCGGTCGCGATTACATGCGATTGGGTTGCCGCTGTGCCCAGTGCTTCGCATAGCGTCATTGCTATCGAATACGGTTCCTCGCCGGTGGAACTGGCGGAGCACCATACCGTGACGGGTTCCTTGGCTTTGCGCACATGCTCGGCCAGAATCGGGAAGTGATGTTCTTCGCGAAAAAACGAAGTGAGGTTCGTGGTCAGCGCATTGGTAAATGCTTCCCACTCGTCATCATCGGGCCGACTTTCCAGGCGGTCCAGATACGTCTGGAAAGAGCGGATGCCGGTTGCGCGCAGTCGGCGAGCAAGACGACTGTACACCATCTCTTGCTTGCTCTCCGCAAGCGCAATCCCTGCGCGTCGATGTATCAACGCACGCACCCTGTCAAAATCACGCACCGTAAACTCGAATTCCTTTGAGGCATCCGGTCTGATTTGTCGCACCAAAGTCATCTCAAGCCATTCCGTTATACAAGTTACTTATCTTTTCTGACGGACAAGCGCTTAGCTGCCGTACCAGTTGCCGCGGCGGGCCGTGTATTAACCGGCTTGACTGTCTTAGTCGCCTTGGCCGCAGTTGCGGTCACTGCAGCGACCGGCGCGCTTGAACGATAGCCCAGCCTAAAACCACCCCAATGCTTGCCGTTGACGTAAATCGGAGCCGACAGGTCATGCATCACTTCACCGGTATCGCGTTTGTAAGTCTGAAGCAGGAAGGGTTTGGTGTTCGAACCGCAGCGCGAGCCGGTGCGATCGTTGAAAATCCGTTTGGTCCGGTTGTTGACTAGGTCGGTTTCGTAATCGCCTGTCAGCGGCTTGGAAAACTTCCTGTTATGGGTAGGGAAGTAGCCGTTATTGTCCACTGCGCCCGCATAGGCAAGTTGAGTCCATTGTTCAAGGATGCGTTCCTGGATTGCCGGCAGTACGCGGTCGGTGAAATTGTCAAAGGTTGTCGTATGCTTTTGTGGGTTGGTGTTCGGGATCGGCTTGTAGGTACGATCGAATAGCGCTGCTTCGGTGATCTGACCGGTGGCAATCGCCTGCTCGAGCAACCTGCCGACCTCGTGCGCCGCATGCTGAGCAACTTCGCGCAGTGCATCATGCGATGTGCCGGCATTGGAACGCGCCATTGCTTGAAACAGCATTTCGCCCCGCTCCGACAAGAGCATCGCCGATTGTGCAACACGCGGCAACTCGTCTTCCGTAGCAAGCATGCCGTCACGAATGCGCGATACCGCACTCGCGATCGCATGCGTTGTCTCAACATGTTCACGGGATGCGCCTGCAATTTGCTGGATCTCGTATTCCGATACGCCGGCTGAGCGCTCGATGTTGCCCAAAAACCCGTGCACACGTTCGACGTTCTGCGCGGCGTCGCTTACCTTGATAGTCAGCGAACTCATGCCAGCGGCAGCGCGTTCCGCTTCCTCATTGATTTCCTTGACCATGATGCCGATGTCATCGGTGGCCGATTTGGTGCGCTGCGCCAGTTGTCGCACTTCGCCGGCGACCACTGCAAAACCGCGTCCATGTTCGCCGGCACGCGCCGCTTCAATCGCCGCGTTCAGCGCAAGCAGATTGGTGCGGGCGGCAATTTCGTTGATCACTTCAGTAATTACATGAATGCGGCGCGATTTCTCCTGCAGCGCGCTCATGAGTTGCGATGCGGTTTGCGCATCCTGACGTGCATTATTGATACGCTGCAGGCCTTGATCGACTTCGGCGCGCCCTGCGACGCTTTCGCTGCGCACATCTGCGGCAACCTTGGACGCCAGTTCGGCATTGGCGGCAATCTGCTTGGTCGCCTCTACGGTCTGATTGGCGCGTCCCACGATATCTTCGGTTATCTGAAGATCGAGATCGACTTTTTTCTTGATGGAATCGACAAAATAAGAGGTTTCCGCAGCACCGATCATGATGTGATCGACTTCGTCGCCGACTTCGCGAAGAATGCTTGCATCGGTACCGCCCTGTGCACGTCGCGAAAAGAACGCCACACCAGTTGCCGTTATCGACGCAATAGCGGCGGACATCACCGGACCAACACTCTCACTACCGCCCCAAGCCGCCAAGCCTGCGACAGCCGTTCCAGTGGCTACAGCACCTGCGCCGATGGCAAGAGAGCGCATCGGCATCTGCTTCACGATATTCATTCGGCCTCCAATGTTACTTTGCTCCTGATTGCTATCGATTTGGCGCCGTTCGGCAGGCTTGTCCTTGCCGACCTTATATCATCTTTATCGTCAGTACTGACTGCGTTCTTAAGCGGACTGTACTGTTCCGTACATCAAAACTCTTCCCAGTCATCGCCACTCGTGGCGGGAAGGCGTGGCGCCTGCTTCGCGACTTGCGTCGCATTTGAAGCCGGTGTTGACGGCCTGTTCCTTGTTACCGCCTTTGGCACCACCGGCGCACGTTCTAGTCGTGCAGCAACCGCAATCGGAGTGACCGCGGGCGCGGCTACTGGCCTGGGCATCGCAGCATCGCCGTCGCGCAGCTTGAATACAGCCACTGCCTGAGCCAGTGCACTCGACTGCGCCTGCATGCTTTCGGCGGTGGCGGCGGCTTCTTCAACCAATGCGGCGTTACGCTGGGTCATTTCGTCCATCTGGGTGATGGCCTGACTGACTTCCTGAATTCCTGCGCTTTGCTCCTGACTGGCTGCCGTGATTTCATTCATGATGTCGGCCACGTGCTTGACCGAGGTGACGATCTCATCCATGGTCTGACCGGCCTCGTCGACCAGCTTGCTGCCCACATTGACCTTTTCCACCGAATCACTGATGAGAGATTTAATTTCCTTCGCTGCGCCTGCGGAACGCTGCGCCAGATTGCGCACTTCCGCTGCCACCACTGCAAAGCCCCTGCCCTGTTCGCCCGCGCGTGCAGCTTCCACCGCAGCATTCAATGCAAGGATATTGGTCTGGAACGCAATGCCATCAATGACGCCGATAATGTCGACAATCTTGCGCGAGCTTTCCTTGATCGAACCCATAGTCTCGACCACTTGCCCGACCACCGTGCCGCCGCGCATTGCCACGTCGGAAGCCGACACAACCAGTTGGTTGGCCTGGCGCGCATTTTCGGCATTCTGCTTGACCGTGGAAGTCAATTCTTCCATCGACGAAGCAGTTTCTTCCAGCGAGCTGGCCTGGGATTCGGTACGGGCCGAAAGATCGGCATTGCCGGCGGCGATTTCGCGAGAAGCAACGCCGATGTTTTCAGTGCCGGTACGTACGTTTCCGACGATTTCAGCTAAACTGCCGTTCATCTGGCGCAAGGCATTGAACAACTGGCCGATTTCATCTCGGCTGCTTTCGTCGATACGCGAAGTCAGATCTCCGGTCGCGACGCGGCTTGCCACCGCCACTGCCTGATTGAGCGGGCTGGTAATGCTTTTGGTAATCACGAATGCGAACAACCCGCCGACAGCAAGCGCCACTGCGCCCAATGCGAACAGAAATACCAACAGACGATTATCGTCCGCCAGCGAGCCACTGAGCACGTCATTCGCCGCTGCTTGCTGCAGCGCGACTAGCTTGTCCATTTCCACCACTGCTTGCTGGTTCAGCGGGTCGATGCGACTGGCAATGACCTTGGATGCGCCTTCGCTGTTAAAGGCAAGCGCCTGTCCGATTGCTTCCTTGAACGGTGCGGCAATTTCCTGATCGAGCCGAGCAATCTCGGTGAGGATTTTCTTTTCCGCATCCGTCAAGCCAAGCGCGCTTAGCTTGTCGCGTGCTTCATCGTAGCGTTTGTTTTGAGCCTTGACGCGCGTTTCTTCCTTTTGCATCGCGCCCACATCGGATTGCAGACCGATATTGCGCATGGCCACACCGCCTTCCAGCAACGCGCTTTTCATTGTGACGGCAAGCTGTCCTTTGATATTCGAATGTTCCAGGCCTTCGATCAGCTTTTTCTTGTTGTTTGTCGTGAGTACGTTACCGATCACGATGCTGAGTACGAGAATGGCAAGAATGACACCAAAACCCACTCCCAGGCGTGCACCAATACGCAGATTTCGCAGATTTATCATGTACCGCCTCCGACTCAAGGGTGTTGTTATATGTAGCTCATAATCTTGCGATTTCCAGTTACCTGCAAAATGCAATGACAGGAACTTTAAATATATTACCTTGAAGCAATGAAGCAAGCCATCAGAAAGCGGCAAAAAACCATGCTTTGCAGAAAAATGGATTCGCTGCACCACATTTTGTTGCGAAGGGATTCTTGCTGCCGTTAAGAAGGGGCGTTGCCGATACCAAACCGGCAAGAAACTTGAACCAGGCGCACGTTGTCATGTTGCGGTGGCGCCGTATTCGGCCCGTCGAGAACATAACGAACTTAAGACTTTTAGGAAATGATCAGCCGATGCGCATTGCCACGTCGGAAGCCGACACAACCAGTTGCTTGGCCTGGCGCGCATTTTCGGCATTCTGCTTGACCGTGGAAGTCAATTCTTCCATGGTCAAGCAGATTCTTCCAGCGAGTTGGCCTGGGATTTGGTTCGGGATGACAGGTCTGCGTTGCCCGATGCAATCTTGCGTGCGGCAACCGCCATCGTTTCGGTGCTCTGCTTGATGTTGCTGACGGCACTGACGAGATTTACCTGCATTACCTTCAATGAATGCGCGAGACGAGCTGCTTCATCCTTTCCTGCGACATCGATTTGCGTCGTCAGATCGCCGCTGGCGATCGTGTCGGCAATGGCCGCGGTCCGTTCCAGCGGCGCTGTGATTATGCGCGTGATATAGATCGCAATAAAAGCGCCCAGCGCAAAAGTGATGACGCCGACTGCGAGCATGCCCAGGTGCGTAGATACGAAATTCTACTGTGACTCATGACACCACACCCTTATCCACCTGCCTGCGTTGCACTCGGCGTCAATAACCCGCTATTGATTCCTCCTGTGTCTTGCCAGTCGAAAAAAACCATCGATTTCATTTGTCACGTTATGGGTCGGGATTGGTATGACAAGGAGCCCTCGCCTTACTGCAATGCCGTTCCGGACGCACGACGGTCAGCTGCGCGAGCGAGTCAGAACCGCTTCAAAACTCTTCCCAATCATCTCCGTTACCAGCCGGAATCGCCGGCCTGGAGCGGGCCGCCGGTTGCGATGCCGATCTCTTCTGTACCGCCTTGCTGGCGGAAGGTCGAACCAGGGCAGCGGTTGCCGCCTGATTCACCGGTACCGCTGCTTTAGGAGCAGCAGGTGCTGCATGTTGCAGCATGCTGGATTGTCCGGCAGAGTCGAGCTTGAAAACAGCCACCGCCTGGGCAAGCGTTGAAGCCTGGGTTTGCATGCTGTCCGCAGCAGCGGCTGCCTGTTCGACCAGCGCGGCATTTTGCTGGGTCATCTCATCCATTTGATTGATAGCCTGATTGACCTGCTCGATGCCTGCGCTTTGCTCCTGACTGGCTGCCGTGATTTCATTCATGATGTCGGCCACGTGCTTGACCGAGGTGACGATCTCATCCATGGTCTGACCGGCCTCGTCGACCAGCTTGCTGCCCACATTGACCTTTTCCACCGAATCACTGATGAGAGATTTAATTTCCTTCGCTGCGCCTGCGGAACGCTGCGCCAGATTGCGCACTTCCGCTGCCACCACTGCAAAGCCCCTGCCCTGTTCGCCCGCGCGTGCAGCTTCCACCGCAGCATTCAATGCAAGGATATTGGTCTGGAACGCAATGCCATCAATGACGCCGATAATGTCGACAATCTTGCGCGAGCTTTCCTTGATCGAACCCATAGTCTCGACCACTTGCCCGACCACCGTGCCGCCGCGCATTGCCACGTCGGAAGCCGACACAACCAGTTGGTTGGCCTGGCGCGCATTTTCGGCATTCTGCTTGACCGTGGAAGTCAATTCTTCCATCGACGAAGCAGTTTCTTCCAGCGAGCTGGCCTGGGATTCGGTACGGGCCGAAAGATCGGCATTGCCGGCGGCGATTTCGCGAGAAGCAACGCCAATCGTATCGGTACCGATACGCACCTGATCGACGGTATGCGAGAGGCTGTCGGTCATTACCTTGAGTGCGGCCAGTAGTTGACCGGTCTCGTCATTGGATTTGATTTCGATCTTTTGCGACAAATCGCCAGAGGAAACGCTGCGCGCAATCCGGACGGCTTCATTAAGCGGATTCGAGATCGCGCGAATCAGCCACATGCCGATGAAGGCTGCAAGGCCGACGCCAAGCACCATGGCGACGATGGAAATGTTTCGGACAGTAAGATAGAGCGACTGGGTTTTTTCGAATTCGCTGCGAGCAACCTTTTCTTCCATCTTGATCAGGCCATCGATATGCTCCTGAAAAACGTTGTAATGCTGGCTCATCGGCCCTTGCATCAATTCCATCGCCATTTGAACGTTCGCCGCGCGCAAAGCATCGACCGTTGGTTTCAAGCCTTCGGCGACATACTTCTTGCGGCTTTCCAGCGACTTGTCGGCCATGCTTTTTTCTTCCACGCTCAGTTTGGCCGACATGAAGCTGATCCAGACCTTATCGATTTCTGCAGTCTTGCGATCAACATCGTCCATTCGCTTCGTGACAACGGCGGGATCGCCGTTCATCGACTCGGCTACAGCCATGCGGTTTTCCGACGCGATGCGCACAATCTGGTTCAGCTGGCTGATGGGAACCATCCGGTCATCGTAAATCGTCCTCAATGAATTGTTTGCCGAGCTCAGACTCGATACGCCGACAACTCCGCTGCCCACCAGGAGCAGCGAAAGAAAACTGATCACGAACACCAGCCGTGACTTGATCGTAAGATTTTTAAGCATTTGTCCCTACCCTTTATTGTTATCGGTCAGGCCAGTACGTCGCCGCCCTGCCTTTGTTGTCTCTCCGTGGATGTTGATTCGACCGTCTTTGCGGTCTTAATTTTTTGCAGTTGCTTCGCCGTTATGCAGCGATCTTGTCGATAAGACCCATTTCGGCGCTGGACATCAGACGATCGATATCCACCAGGATCAGCATGCGCTGATCGATGGTGCCAAGACCGATCAGGTAATCGGTGTTGAGCGCGGTGCCCATTTCCGGCGCCGGCTTGATTTGTTCAGGCGACAGGGTAATGACGTCCGATACGCTATCGACCACCATACCGACGACGCGTCCGCCGATATTCAGAATGATGACGACAGTGAACTGATCGTAGGTCGGTTCGCCAAGCTGGAACTTGATGCGCATGTCGACGATCGGCACGATAATGCCGCGCAGGTTCACCACGCCTTTGATGAAGTCGGGTGCATTGGCGATACGGGTAACGGTTTCATAGCCGCGAATTTCCTGAACTTTCAGGATATCGATACCGTACTCTTCCTTGCCAAGGGTGAAGGCAAGGTATTCCTGGCCGGCGATATCGCGGTCGGATTTTTCTCCGGTGATGGGAGTATTCATTTGAATCGCTTGTGTCATGGCTAGGTCCCTTTCAGGAAAAAATGGATTCGTCAGCGAGCTGACGGCTGGATCGCAGCAGCGCTGCGACGTCGATAATTAACGAGACGCCGCCATCGCCCAGGATGGTAGCGCCGGAAATGCCCGCGACCTTACGGTAATTGGATTCGAGATTCTTGACGACGACCTGCTGCTGGCCGACCAGATCGTCGACGAACAGCGCGGCTTTCCTTCCCTCGGATTCGAGAATGACGACAATGCCTTGCGCAGGATCGGTAAAGCGTGGCTCAATGCCGAACATCTGATACAGCGGTATCAGCGGCAGATAGTCGCCGCGCACCTTGACCACGCGCCCCTGGCCGCTGATTTCCTTGACGTCGACCGGATCCGGTTGCAGCGATTCGACCACATAACCGAGCGGCAGTATGTAGATTTCCTCACCGACCTTGATCGACATGCCGTCAAGAATAGCAAGGGTAAGCGGCAGTGAAATGGAAATCGTGGTTCCGAAACCCTTTGCAGAGCGGATGTCGACCACGCCTCCCATCGCGGTAATGTTTCGCTTGACCACATCCATGCCGACGCCGCGGCCGGAAACGTCCGTGACGGTATCGGCGGTCGAAAAACCAGGTGCGAAGATCAGTTGCCAAACGTCCGCATCCGACATCGACTCCGACACGGCCAGACCTTGCGATTTGGCCTTGCCCAGAATTTTTTCTCGATTGAGGCCGCCACCGTCGTCCGTCACTTCAATCACGATATTGCCGCCTTGATGCCCTGCCGACAAGGACAGCTTACCCGTTTCGCTCTTGCCCGTGGCTCGGCGCGCCTCTGGCATTTCGATGCCGTGATCGATACTGTTGCGAACCAGGTGGGTCAACGGATCGACGATACGTTCGATCAAGCCTTTGTCGAGTTCGGTCGCAGCACCGTGCGTGACGAATTCGATGCGCTTGCCGAGCTTTGTTGCAAGGTCGCGCACCATGCGCGGGAAACGCGAGAACACATAGTCCATCGGCATCATGCGGATCGACATCACGGCTTCCTGCAAATCACGGGTGTTGCGCGTCAACTGGCTTACACTGTTGAGCAGTCGTTCGTGCAGCATCGGATCGAGCGAACTGGTACGCTGCTCTATCATCGCCTGGGTGATCACGAGTTCACCGACCAAATTGATGAGTTGATCGACCTTTTCGATGCCGACACGAATAGATGAGGTTTCCGAATTGTGCCCACCTTTGTCCGCTTCACGTTTTGGAACAGACTTTCGATCAGCTGGGGCTGTCGCATGAGCGTGATCCAACGCGGATGTTTCGGCATTTGCAGCTTGTGCCCCGGCTGCCACCTCCATGGCAGCATCGCCGGCGTGCGACGGTTCGCGTTTTGCCGCTGCATGTTGTGCCAGTGGCTCGAACGGTTCGAAAAATCCATATCCCTGCTTCTCTTCCTGCGCCGCTTTTTCAGCAGCGGCTTGCGTGGCACTTGATATCGCTGAGTTCAGTGGTTCGAAAAAACCATATCCCTGGGCCTCTTCCTGAGCGGCTTTTTCTTCGGCAGCGGTCGTTGCTCGAACGGCGGGCACTTCAGAAATTCCGAGGTCATCAGGATTGAGTATGAAAGAACATATTGAGACAATGTCGTCCGGGGAGATGTTACCTGTCAAAGTAAATACGCCCTTTCCACCTTCGCCAGACTCGACATCAATCTGACCAAGCAAACCAAGTTCTGCGGCAAGCGCGTCGCGGTCACGTTCGGAGACTGTCGGGAACTCGATGCGAAATCTGCGGCCCGATTCATTGCGCGCTCCCTGAACGGAGCGCGCATTTACTTGCCGTATGTCGAGAGACGCCAGAGGCACTCCACCCTCCGACAAGGATTCGAGTACCATTCTCGCACTGCCTATAGCGTCCTGGTCGACCGGCGTATGAAGACGATGTCCATCAAGCTGCATCTTGAGAACGTCCTTTGCCACAAGAAATGCATCGACATGGTCGGCTGACAGTGTCATTTCTCCCTTGCGTATTTTGTCCAACAGTGACTCAAGAACATGCGTCACTTCCGTCAGGTCCGTCAAACCAAACGTCCCCGCGCCACCCTTTATCGAATGTGCGGCACGAAAGATGGCATTCAGCTCTTCCTCGTCGGGTGATGACACGTCAATTGCAAGGAGCAGCTTTTCCATTTCTGCGAGGAGCTCTTCAGTCTCATCAAAGAACACCTGAAAGAACTGGCTCATATCAATGGTCATTATTGAACTCCGTCATCTACGCTTTACGCGATTGCTTGCTGCGGCTGAACGACACAACTCAGCCGATCACTTTTTTCACGACTTCGGTGAGGCGTTGCGGATCGAAAGGCTTGACCAGCCAGCCGTTTGCGCCGGCCGCACGGCCTTTCGATTTCATCTCGTCGCTCGACTCGGTAGTGAGCATAAGAATCGGTACTTTCTGATAAGTGGCCAGGCCGCGCAAAGAACGAATCAACGTCAATCCATCCATACGTGGCATGTTCTGGTCGGTCAGCACCAGATCGAAAACCTGCGCTTTTGCCTTGTCTAGACCATCCTGTCCGTCGACCGCTTCTGTCACCTGGTAGCCGGCAGCGCGCAGACTGAAAACGACCATTTGTCGAAGAGAGCCTGAATCATCCACTGCCAATATCGTCTTTGCCATTGTTGCTCCTGCTGATTTTGTAATACGGGCGTGAGCCCAAGCCATCTGGTTTTATCGGTTATAGCTGAATGCTGTATTCGTGGCTAGAACAGTTCGATCTCGCCGCTCTCCATGTGAGTCTGCCGTACCGCTTGCCACAGTGCGCTTTCAAGTTTTCCGCTCTGCTCATCCAGCACCTTGTTTAGAGTGCCGAGCGTCTCGACGATCCCGTCCACGTCCGACTCCGAAATGCCGGCACTACCGGAGCCTACTCCGCCCAACACGTCGCGTAACCCAGTAACACGCCGGACTGTTCGGCCGATGAGCTGGCTGGTCATGTCCTGGAATTGAAGTCCGGTGATGGCCGAGTTGATATGTTCTCCAATCTCGGATTGCGAGGCCCTGAGTTGCTCTACAAGTTCCGACGAAGGAGTCCCGCTGGAAATCAGCAGATCTATGGCCGACTGTTGCGCCGACACAGCCTCATGCATTGCCATGAAGCTTGCTCCAAGCTTCTCGATGGCCTCACCAAGCAAAATACTGGTCTGCGCCAGATCTGTCTCGACTTCGGTCAGGTGTTGCGTACCGTGGTCCGAAAGATTGGATAACAAGCCCTTGACCTGGGATGCCAACATTTTCTCTTTTGTCATGAATGTCCCGTCCCCTACTAACCGGTTCGTCTATTACAAGGCGCCTTTGTTATCTTATTTTCCCGCGACGTTAGCCAATTCCTGCTTGGCTTGCGCCTCGTTCGAAACTTCCACCGTACCGCCGTCCTTTGATGCGGACTCTTCAGCCTTCTTGTTCATTACAATAATACTAATACGCCGATTTATCGGATTGACGGGATCCTGTTTGTCAAACAACACTGCCGAGGATAGGCCGACCACCCGAAGTACCTTGCCCTCGTCCATGCCGCCCGATATCAGTGCCCGTCTTGAAGCATTTGCCCGGTCAGCGGACAGTTCCCAGTTGCTGTACCCCTTTTCTCCGCTGGCATATGGCGTTGCGTCGGTATGCCCCGAGAGACTGATCCGATTGGGCACTTCATTCAACGCATGCCCGATTTCGAACAGAATTTCCTTCGTATATGGTTGCAGCTCGGCCTTGGCAAGGGCGAACATCGGCCTATTCTGCTCGTCAACTATCTGTATGCGCAAGCCTTCTGTAGTAAGGTCGAGTAATAGCTGTCGCTTAAATTGCTTTAGCACAGGCCGGGCATCAATTGCGGCCTCAATACGTTCCTTCAATGCCTTTAGCCGCAACATGTCTGCGCGCGCCAATTCGGCTTGCGCCGCCTCCAGACTTGAGGAACTTGGCGTGTAGATACGCTTAGGCCCCGGGTCTTGGTCGGTTTTCATGACTTGGCCCTCCTTGCGCGTAAGATCCCGCCCGCCTCCCTGCAAGACACTTGAGCTGTCACCACTACCCGAGCCTCCTGCCATTGCAACTTTTAGCGGCGTTTTGAAGTATTCGGCAATACCTTGCAGATCACCTTTTGCCGTTGAGCCTAACAGCCACATGAGCAGGAAGAACGCCATCATTGCAGTAACGAAGTCTGCATATGCAATCTTCCAGGCGCCACCATGATGTCCGCCACCGATTTTTTTGATTTTTTTTACGACTATTGGCCGCAATCCTTCGTCTGCCATCTGGATTCCCGCTTACATTTTCCGACGCATTTGCACGCCTATTTCGATTTGGATTGTTTGATGTGTTCTTCCAGCTCGGTAAACGAGGGACGCTCTGTCGAGAACAAAACTTTTCGACCGAACTCTACCGCGAGTGCAGGTGCGTAACCGTTCAGGCTGGCTAACAGCGTAACCTTCACACATTGGAACATCTTCGACGATTCATGCAGCTTTTGCTCGAGCAGCGTCGACAGTGGCCCGACGAATCCATAGGCAAGCAAAATACCCAGAAAAGTACCAACGAGCGCGTGAGCAATCAGCATGCCGAGCTCGGACGGCGGCAAACCAACCGATTCCATTGTATGCACCACTCCCATGACGGCTGCAACGATGCCAAAGGCTGGCAAGCCGTCTCCGATCTTTGCAACCGCATGCACCGGAATTTCGCCCTCTGCATGGTGCGTCTCAATTTCATTGTCCATCAGATTTTCGATCTGGAACGCGTCCATATTTCCGGACACCATCAGACGCAGATAATCGGTCATGAATTCGACGATGTGATGGTCCGCGAGTACGCTGGGGTATTTCCCAAAGATCGGGCTTTCTTCCGGACTTTCGATGTCGCCCTCGATGGACATGAGGCCTTCCTTGCGAACCTTGCTCAACAGCTCAAACAGGAGAGTCATAAGGTCCATGTACCGGGCTTTTGTATAGTTGGAGCCTTTGAACAGGCTTGGTAGCGCAGCGAGCGTTGCCTTGATGGACTTGCCATTATTCCCGACAAAGAATGCGCCGATCGCGCCGCCTCCGATCATAAGGAGTTCGAGCGGTTGAAACAGGGCCGCAAGATGTCCGCCCGCAAGCGCAAAACCGCCAAACACGGAGGCCGTGACAATCAAATATCCGAGAATGACTAACAAAGGGACATACTCCGTTTTAAAGGTTTCGGCAATTCTATCCGTCGGTAGATACAGGAATCGGCCTCCAGAATACCAAGCACCAAGCGTTCGTAAATGCATGAACAGACGCTTGAATGCCGGCTTTCACTTCGGTTACGGCCTGAAGCAATATAACTTAAGGGAGGTGGATCCGATTCAGGAAAATATGCAATGAGCTTCTTACCTTATATGTCGCAACGATTCGCGTGCCGCCCCGTTGATGTCGCATGCGTAGTCAGACCACCCGTAAATCACATGTACCAGCCGTAAAGCGTCGGTCCGCCCCCAACGGGGACATCCATTATATCGGGGACAACACCAGGAACCTCGAATTCGTAGCTGAGAAACAGCGTTCCGGCCCGCATTTCATTGCGCGCTTTGATCCAGACTGCGGACATCGCGACCGGTGATAAGTAGGCAAAGACGACCTCATATGCTCCGAAGTTAAGGCATTCATAATCGGACCTTATAAATCGAGCATTGCTGCGTCTCTTCCACCGGCATAGCACACTGATAAGCCAGGGAAGTGGCGCGATTTCAACCCCTGTGAATCTGTCGCCCCGCCGAAGTGAAGCCAAATGAAGCACAAGCCCCCCCATTCCGCTTCCAATATCAATGAAGCTAATGGCCCGATCCATTGGCAAACGATTCGCAACGGCACGCGCCGCTGCTTTACCCGACGGATAAAACGGCACCTGCGTGCGGAAAGTGCTCCAGTAAAGAGCGACGAGGACGATAAAAACCGCCAGGAAGATATTTGGAGGTAAATGAAGAGAAAGCGTTGCAACTAAAGCGATAGGAAAAACCGCCTGGATAGCAAGCCACCATGTCGCAAGCCGGAATAGGCGGGATAGTGCAGCCGCTATCGCTCCCTGAGCCAATGCGGCAAGAACGGTCTTGACTGGCTCATTTTGCGGATCTGCGAAAGCATTAACAGATATCTGGACGAGCAGTAGCGACACAAGCTGTATCGCTACTGCCCTAAAAAGTGGTGCATGGATCATTGAGTGGTGCCTAGCGCCGTCCAGCCTGCAATGACTGCAGAACGCATTTCCGAATAGCGGTATCCGACGCCTATACCGCAGACAATTCAGCAAGAACAGGCGTTGTACTCTTCGCCTTCTTGGTCTTTCCGGCACGTGAAGGCATATGGCACAGGCCGCAAGTGTAGCGGTCATGCAAATCAAGCTTATGAACCACGAATTCGCCACCGCATTTATTGCAAGCTGTGGTTGAAAGCATTTTGCTTTCAAAGAACCGCACCAACGTCCATGCTCTGGTTAGCGAAAGCACAGGCTCGCTGCCGATCTCGATTTCGATCTGTTCGCGATACAGCTTGTACGCCTTAATAACTGCTTCAATGCCGGAAATCCCGGCATGTTGAACCAGATACTTGTGAATATTAATGAACAGCGAAGAATGAATATTCGACTGCCATGTAATAAACCAGTCCGTTGAAAAAGGCAGCATCCCCTTCGGGGGCGACACGCCTTTCAGCTCCTTGTACAACTTGAGCAATCGCTCGCGGGAAAGGCTGGTTTCCGACTCGAGCAATTGAAGGCGAGCGCCTAAGTTGATTAATTCAATTGCGAGCTGGATCTCGTTTACTTCCGTAACCACGCTTTTCTTAGCCATCTTCTGATCTCGTGGATGCTTTATGTGGACTAACAATGTAACTTCTCATTACGAGATTTGTTCATTAGATTGACCGGCCATTAAAATAGACGCATGCAGATTTGATAATTCGCGGTCCCGGCTATAGTTCGTCAGCATACCAAGGATCGCTCGGTCATCAAAACGAAAGCGCGCCAACATCATGTTGCTGCTTGCGAGTTTCAGGATCTGCGAATTATTCAAGCTCTCAAGCAGATCAACGATATCGCTACTCAGGCCCAGGCGGAAAATCGCAGTCGCCTTATCGGAACGTATCATCTGCTGCGCGAGCATCAAATAGCTTAAGTTTGCATCACGAATTTCAGCCATTATGTCGTTTGCGATCATTTCCCGTCCTGGTGATGTAAATCAAAATGCTTGCGTGTAAAGCTTGCGAGACTCATTCTGACCGCGATATTACTTTAGGGAAATAGGTAACTGACCATTTTTACCGTCGGTAAAAATAGAATCGTCATGTAGGAATTCGTCTTACGCGAAATGATCCTGCAGTAGCAGCACTAATTCGAGATTCAAGTAATAACTCTATAGAGCAGCCTGTGCCCAATATAAGAGCAATGCACAAGCACAATACCGTGTAAAGAAAATACAAGCGGAATGTCAGCCGAGACGATTTGCGCCCATTTACCCGGCTCTAGAGGTAAATTACGTGTAATTTTTCGCTTCGGCACGACTGTTTCATTCTCGTCAAATTTAAAAGAAGCCATTTCCTTTAGGTAGCTTTTTTGGAGCGATCATTCTGAACACTGTCAGAAATGAATTGACGGGGCGCTACTATCTTGTACGATGCGAGGAAGGCAAAGATTCTGCCAAGCGCCAATTTTCATGAGAGAGGACCCAAAGCTGTAGTCATGCCGCAACACTTTATCTCGGCGCGTCATCTTTGGGGCAATTGCAGGTCCCCAGAAAATGATGGACAAGCCCGACACGGAAGAAAAATAACGACTTTCTGGGCGTCGATCAAAAGGATGACAACGAAGCGGACTTACGAAGGAAGGCCGTATAAATTTATCGTCGATCCTTGGACGCAAGCGGCATGTTGATAGCGCCGAAGGCACCGAAAAATATTGAGACGCCGCGATGGACAGAAACAGTGCGGCGTATTCATGGCTACCGTGTGCCGCTTTGGCTACACAGCCGCCTGTTCACTATTCAAATAACACTAGATGCTTTCATCTTGACTGACTCAGTCAAGGACGAAAGCGCTCTAATAGAACACCCATTACTTTCGACCGACGATCTTGTTTCCCTCTCCAAGCAGAATAATTGTTGGCGAATACTCTGCAAATTCAGCGTCTGTCATTGGAGCATAAGTGCAAATAATAAGAAGATCTCCAAGATGGGCCTTACGTGCCGCCGCGCCATTTAACGAAATTTCACCAGTACCGCGTTTTCCCTTGATCGCGTATGTGGAAAATCGCTCACCGTTATTCACGTTGTAAAGTTCGATCTTTTCGAATTCACGGATATCAGCAGCCTCAAGGAGGTCTTCATCAATACCGCAGGATCCTTCATAGTGAAGATCACATTGAGTCACCACAGCGCGGTGGAGTTTTGCACGCAAGACAATTCGTTGCATATACTTACTGGCCAAGAAAGAAAGTGTCGGTATGGTAGCGTAGCTTTACGTAGACAGCAACCGCTCCCATTGAACAACGCCAAGAACGAGAATAGACATTTCAATACGGGAAAGGACAGCACCCGAAGAGTGACTCCACATATTTCGGCTTTCTGCAATACAACTGTCGCCGATCCAGAGATAGCGACCTTAGCGGAACGTAACTCACTTCTGCAGCACCCTCCACGTCATGCTTGCCTGGTGGGCAGGTTGAAGTTGCAACTATTTCACAGGCTGCGCAAAATGCAGTCGGCAATGACCCACTCGCAATATTTGGTGCAATCCATTTATATTGCATTAGCTTAAGCCATTAGAAACGTTGAATTAACATGGCTAAAACCAAAAAGCCTCCGTAATGGAGGCTTTTGTGAAGTTGCCGTGACATGGCGGCAAATTGCTTTTTTCTTTTTTGGAGAAGCCCTTGATACTAGGGCTTTAAATACTGGCGGAGACGGAGGGATTCGAACCCTCGATACAGGTTTAAGCCCATATGCTTCCTTAGCAGGGAAGTGCCTTCGACCACTCGGCCACGTCTCCACACATCAAGCGGTGTTGCCACACGCTTTAGTGAAGTCCCGCATGATAGCTGCTCACGGGGACTTGGTCAATGGAACAATGCAATCAATGGAGATTGATCAAGCTTTTTCCAGATCAAATGCCTTGTGCAGGGCACGCACCGCGAGCTCCATGTATTTCTCGTCGATCAGCACGGAAATCTTGATTTCGGAGGTGGAGATCATCTGGATGTTGATGCCCTCTTCCGACAGCGTGCGGAACATCTGGGAGGCGATACCAACGTGGCTACGCATGCCGACGCCGACCACCGATACCTTGGACACTTTGGTGTCGCCATTGATGCTGGCGGCAGCGATGTGCTCCTTCACGCTCTTGTTGAGCACGTCCATCGCTTTGGCGTATTCGCCGCGCGGCACTGTGAACGTGAAGTCGGTTTTACCTTCGACCGACTGATTCTGGATGATCATGTCGACTTCAATATTGGCATCGGCAATCGGACCAAGGATCTGGTAAGCGATGCCCGGCTTGTCGGGTACGCCCAGTACGGTGATCTTTGCTTCATCGCGGTTGAACGCGATACCGGAAATGACGGCTTGTTCCATGTGTGTATCTTCCTCAAACGAAATCAGGGTGCCGGAGTTGGCTTCTTCTTCCAGCGACATGAGCGGGTCGGTTAGCGACGACAGCACGCGCGTAGGGACCCTGTAATTGCCGGCAAACTCAACCGAGCGGATCTGCAGAACCTTGGAACCCAGCGATGCCAGCTCGAGCATTTCTTCAAATGTCACAGTGTTCAGGCGGCGCGCTTCGGAAACCACACGCGGGTCGGTGGTGTACACGCCATCGACGTCAGTGTAGATCAGGCATTCCTGCGCCTTCAGCGCGGCTGCCACGGCCACGGCCGAGGTATCGGAGCCGCCACGGCCTAGCGTCGTGATGTTGCCGGCATCGTCCATACCCTGGAAGCCGGTGATGATGACAACCTTCCCTGCGTCGAGGTCCTTGCGCACGCGCACGTCGTCGATCGACTGGATACGTGCCTTGGTGAATGCGGAGTCGGTCTTGATCGGCACTTGCCAGCCGGCGTACGAGACCGCCTGCTTGCCTATGGACTGCAGCGCCATGGACAACAGGGCAACCGAGACCTGCTCGCCGGTGGATGCCAGCATGTCAAGCTCGCGCGGATCGGGCTGCGGCATGACTTCCTTCGCAAGGCCGATCAGGCGGTTGGTTTCGCCGGACATGGCCGATGGCACGACGACGATTTGATAACCAGCGTCATGCCATTTGGCGACGCGCTTGGCGACATTCTTGATGCGCTCGGTCGAGCCCATGGAAGTGCCGCCATATTTGTGGACGATTAAAGCCATAAGGTGGGAAAGGTACGCTGAGAAAAGGAGAAATTTTGATAAAAATCAACCCTTTACTTTACCCGCTAAGAGCTTCAAAGGCAAGAGCGCTGCGCTGGAATTTCGACGATCCATCGGCATAACAAGGCAAATTCCGGTGAAAATTCAGGAGTGATCGTGTTCCCAGCGCAAGCGTATTGCCTGACCGGCATGAGAAGAGTTTGCCACGAGCGATACGTCACTAATCCAGTGCATGCCAATGCCTGCGGCAAAGACAAGATGCGTGTCCGTTGTCACCACTGGCAGACGCAGCCTTTGCCAATGCGGAATATCCAGTGCCTGATAGTGATACTTCAGGCTGCGTGTCGAGCGGTTGGCCGCAGGCTTGAGCCGTTCGCCGCCGCTACGCAGGCGCAATTCCAACGCCTGGGCACGGAGCCATTCGGCATCGACGCCCTCTTCCGCATCCTCGAAATGGAGTGTGCCGCGAAACTGCGGAAACCGGATTGCCGCTTCGCCATTCCAACGAAATGGCGCAGGCGGAACATCAAAATCGGTGTCGTCTTGTCGCGGCGTGAGGAATACGCGATCCCTGTGACGCCGGATTTCGCAATCGGCATGCGTGACGCGGATCCTGGCGTCTTCCTTGGCGCTGAACAATTGCTCCCGCATCTCGCTTAGCCACGCTGTCGCCGGCATGCGCACACCGCGCGACGCAAACCAGTACCGCAGCACATTGTCGATACGATCGTCGGTCAGTTGGCCTAATTGACTTAGGCGAATGGTTTCCCCATCAGCACAGGCAGCGAGGTCCTGCGCCGCGAGCTCATTGAGCAGACGCTGCGCCGATTGCGCATGCTGCGCCGAGCGTGCAAAGCGCTGCTGGAAACCCGGGAAATGAGCTTCCAGTACAGGCATTACCTTGTGTCGCAAAGCGTTACGCGCATACCGTGGATCGCTGTTGGATTCATCGTCGACATGCGCGATGCCGTAATGGGCTGCATAGCTTTCCAGGGTCTGACGCGATATGTCCAGCAGCGGCCTACCGATCAGCAACGCATCATCACCCACAAGGCTGGGTGCGGTATTCACCATTTCCATGCCCGATAGCCCAGCCACACCGGATCCGCGCAGGAGTTGCAGCAGCACCGTCTCAGCCTGATCATCACGATGATGAGCCGTGAGCAAAACGGGGATCGACTGCTCTCTACACAACTCGCCCAGCGCTGCGTACCTGCTGATGCGGGCAGCCTGCTCGGTACCCTGCTTGTGACGATCGGCAAGCTCAACCCGGCGGACGCAGAAATGCACGCCCGCATTGGCACACTGTTTTTCGCAATGCGCGCTCCACGCGTCGGCATTCGGGCTCAATCCGTGATGGATATGGAAGGCGTACAGCACGAGCCCATGCGATTGGGCGTAACCATGCGCGAGTTGAAGCAGGACAGCGGAATCGAGGCCACCGCTATAGGCGACTGCGATCGTCCTCCAGTTTGTCAGCGCTGTGCCTTGTGGCGCGCTGTCCGTTGAAACGACAACGCGCGCCAGGATGGCTCCCAGCGCGCGCTCAAACACGTCCTGCAGGCCCGGAGCCCCGGCGGCTGTCCCGGTGTCTGCATTCATCGTTTTATTCCGGCGAATTGATTTCCTTGAATTTGCCGTAGCTCAGAAGCTTCTCATGGCGAGCGGCAATCAGATCCTTGGTCTTGACACCCTGGAACTGGCGCAGCGAATCGGCAAGTGCGCGCTTGAGCAGCACTGCCATCTGCTTGGGATCGCGATGCGCGCCGCCCAGCGGTTCGCTGACGATCTTGTCGATCAGGTTCATGGCCTTCAGGCGGTGTGCGGTCAGGCCCAGCGCGTCGGCCGCATCGGAGGCGCGCTCGGACGTCTTCCAGAGAATGGAGGCGCAGCCTTCCGGCGAAATCACGGAATATGTTGCGTACTGCAGCATCAGCACGGCATCGCCAACCGCAATGGCCAGCGCGCCGCCAGAACCACCTTCACCGATGATGGTAGCGATCAACGGCACCTTGAGTTCAGCCATCACATAGAGGTTATGACCGATGGCTTCAGACTGTCCGCGTTCTTCCGCATCAATGCCAGGGAAAGCGCCAGGCGTATCGACAAAAGTGAAGATTGGCAGGCCAAATTTTTCAGCGACCTTCATGAGACGCATTGCCTTGCGATAGCCTTCAGGCTTGGGCATACCGAAGTTGCGCAAAGCGCGCTCCTTGGTGTCACGGCCCTTCTGGTGGCCGATGACCATGCATGACTGTCCGTTGAAACGCGCGAGGCCGCCGACGATCGACAGATCGTCCGCATAGCTACGGTCACCATGAAGCTCGTGGAAATCTGTGAAGATTTCATTCACGTAGTCCATCGTGTAAGGGCGCTGGGGATGGCGTGCAATCTGCGACACCTGCCATGGGGTCAGCTTGGCGTAGATATCCTTGGTGAGCTGTTGGCTCTTCTTGGACAAGCGGTCAATCTCTTCCGAGATGTCGACAGCCGAATCATCCTGCACGAAACGCAGTTCTTCGATTTTTCCTTCAAGTTCGGCAATCGGTTGCTCAAATCCGAGAAAAGTTGTTTTGCTCATCGTGCTTCCTTCTATCAATCAACACGAGGTGGTTGGGTTGTCCGCTTCGTTGTCTTATGCTTATTACGTCTTTGCTAATTGCGCCACAGGTGCTTGGCCCCAAGTTACTTAATTGCTGTTTTATTTACCAAGCACCCATTATTTAAATCAGTACACTACCGGCGCAGCATCAAGGCTGCGCCATAAATACCAGGTTGCAACTGTACGCCATGGTTCCCAATTTGCGGCAACTTCTCGCGCGTCGCTGCGCGATACCGGCTCGCCGGAAAAATAGTTGACGCTGATACCTTTCAGCAAACCAACATCGTCCAAAGGCAACACATTTGGCCGAAGCAGATTAAATATCAAAAACATCTCGGCTGTCCAGCGTCCGATTCCACGGATCTGGATCAGTTCCGAGATGACTTCTTCGTCTTCCATCTCCGTCCATTTGTCGGCGTGGACCCGCTTGGCCTTGAAATGGTCGGCAAGATCGATGACATATTCAGCTTTCCTTTTCGACAAGCCGCAGGATGCCAGCTTTTCGGGGCCGGCTTTCAACACCTGGGCCGGCGTACATTTCGGACAGGATTCAAGGAAACGCTGCCAGACGGCGTCGGCCGCCTTGACCGAAATCTGCTGGCCGACGATGGAACGTGCGAGTGTCGTGAAGGGTTCTCCCCGGCCGATCAGATGCATGTCGCCAAATTGGGGAATGAGCTTGCGCATGATGCGATCGCGCTTCATCAACTCTTCCTTTGCATCCTGCCAGTACGCGGGCACACCAATGCCCCCGGTGGGCTGTCGGGTTTCGGTCATGCTGCTCAGGCCCTTCGCCACTCGGTCAATCCACCGGGTTTGTCTTCAAGGATGATGCCTGCCGCAAGCAGTTCTGCACGAATACGGTCCGCGTCGGCGAAATTTCTGGCTTTCTTTGCTTCGGCGCGTGCCGCAATCTGGTCCACGATCTGGTCTTCACTCAGGCTACCGCTCGCCGCATCGGCGGGGCCAGCCTGCAGAAATTCCTGCGGTGTGCGTTGCAGTAGTCCGATAACACCGGCAAGCGCTTTCAGTTGGCGCGCCAGTTCAGGTGATTTGGTCTTGTTGACTTCATTGGCGAGATCGAACAGGACTGAGATAGCGATCGCCGTATTGAAATCATCATTCATCGCCTCGGCGAATCGCACTGCATGCGGCTCGCTCAGGTCTAGCGCATGGCCATCCGGCTGCACGTCCTTCAATGCGGTGTAGAGACGCGTCAGTGCGTGGCGCGCATCATCCAGATGGGCATCGGAATAATTGAGCGGACTACGGTAATGCGCGCGCAAGATGAAGAAACGAACGACCTCCGCGTCATACTTCTTGAGCACGTCGCGGATCGTGAAGAAGTTGCCCAGTGACTTGGACATCTTTTCATTGTCGACGCGGATAAAGCCGTTGTGCATCCAGTAATTAACGAAGGTGTGCTGATGCGCGCCTTCAGACTGGGCGATCTCGTTTTCGTGATGCGGGAATTGCAGGTCTTCGCCGCCGCCGTGAATATCGAATTGTTCACCGAGCAGCTCATTGCTCATCGCCGAACATTCGATATGCCAGCCAGGGCGGCCCTTGCCCCACTTTGAATCCCATTTCACTTCATCGGGCTCGGATTCCTTGGATGCCTTCCAGAGGACGAAGTCGAGCGGATCACGCTTGCCTGTATTGAGTTCGACGCGTTCGCCGGCGCGCAAATCATCGAGTGATTTGCCGGACAGTTTTCCGTAAGTGGGGAAATCGCGCACCGAGTAATTGACGTCGCCATCGCTCGCCTTGTAAGCAAGGCCATGCTGCTCGAGTTTTTCGATCAGGCCGAGCATTTGCGGCACATATTGTGTTGCGCGCGGTTCATGGTCGGGTTTCTGCACACCGAGTGCGCCGGCGTCTTCGTCCATCGCCTGGATAAAGCGTTGCGTCAACTGAGAGATGGATTCCTTGTTTTCGACCGCACGCTTGATGATCTTGTCGTCAATATCCGTGATGTTACGGACATACGTCACGTCCAGACCGGACGCGCGCAACCAGCGCTGGACCATGTCGAAGACCACCATGACGCGGGCATGGCCGAGGTGACAATAATCGTATACGGTCATGCCGCATACATACATGCGTACCTTACCGGCTTGCATTGGCACGAAAGCCTGCTTGTCACGCGCCAGCGTGTTATAGATCTTGAGAGCAGTCATGGGCGGTTTTCCGTTTCGGCTATGGACTTGTCACGACTTGTCACGCGATTGGCCTGCTCCTGCACAGCGACATCCGAGGTGTCGGATGACGGAATGCAATAGCGGCGCCGAAACCCTTTTGTCATGCTTATTTTGATAAAATGCACGGTTTCGCCGCAGTATAACATCGAAGCCCCTGCTCGCGATGCGGGTACTGCACTACGGCAAGGGCCATGGAAGATACACAATCGGAAATTCCCTGTAAAGAGAAAAGGAAGCACGCATGCCATCTTCACGTCGACATTTCATCCGGCTGGTTGCCGCTCTGTCAATGACGGCCGCCGTCCATGGCGTCCAGGCAGCCGACAATCCGCAGGTTGCACTCAAGACTAACATGGGCAATATCGTTCTTGAGCTGTATCCGGAGAAGGCACCAAAGTCGGTCGCCAACTTCCTGGATTATGTCAGGAAAGGCCACTACAGCGGCACCGTGTTCCATCGCGTCATCAACGGCTTCATGATCCAGGGCGGCGGCTTCGACAAGGACATGAAGCAAAAGCCGACTAACGATCCGGTAGAGAACGAAGCAAAGAACGGTTTGAAGAACGAGCCTTACACCTTGGCCATGGCACGCACGTCGGATCCGCATTCGGCGTCGGCGCAGTTCTTCATCAACGTAAAGAACAACAGCTTCCTGGACTACCCTGGTCAGGACGGCTGGGGTTACGCAGTGTTCGGCAAGGTCGTCAAAGGCACCGACGTCGTCGACAAGATCAAGGCGGTGGAAACTAGCAACAGCGGCATGTTTCAGCATGTTCCGGTCAAACCCGTGATCATCGAATCGGCCAACATCGTCAAGTAAAACCAACTTTCATAAGGGACCATCATGGCTGTCATCCTCACCACCAATCACGGCAACATCAAGATCGAACTCGACGCGGAAAAGGCGCCGAAGACGGTAGAAAATTTCCTCTCCTACGTACGCGCCGGTCACTATGACGGCACCATTTTCCATCGCGTGATCGACGGCTTCATGATCCAGGGTGGCGGCTTTGAGCCCGGCATGAAGCAAAAGCCGACGAACGATCCGGTAGAGAATGAAGCAAAGAACGGTTTGAAGAACGAGCCTTACACCTTGGCCATGGCACGCACGTCGGATCCGCATTCGGCGTCGGCGCAGTTCTTCATCAACGTAAAGAACAACAGCTTCCTGGACTACCCTGGCCAGGACGGCTGGGGCTATTGCGTGTTCGGTAAGGTTGTCGAAGGTACGGACGTCGTCGACAAGATCAAGTCCGTCAAGACAACTCGCGCCGGCATGTTCTCCGACGTACCGGTAGAGAACGTCGTGATCGAAAAAGCGGAAGTGGTCTAAGACTGTCTCCCTTTATTGATCCCGCAACTCGATGACCAAACCATCGCACAAAGCGCAACCTTATCCGGTTGCGCTTTTTGTTTCGGACGTGCACTTGCAGCCTACGCTGCCACGCACGGCCGAGGCTTTCCTGAATTTTCTTCGCCAGCATGCAGTTCACGCCGAGCAGCTTTATCTGCTTGGCGACCTATTTGAATACTGGGCGGGAGATGATGATCTCGATGCGCCGTTTCACCGGCAAATCGTCGACGCGTTGCGAAGCGTGCGTAACGCCGGCACATCGATCTGCTGGATAGGCGGTAACCGTGACTTCCTGCTGGGATCCGGCTTCGCCGAAGCTGCAGGCCTGACACTGCTGGATGAGCCATTTATCGCCCAGATCGCCGGACTGCGGCTAGTCTTGCTACATGGCGATGCCGAATGCACCGATGATCTACCCTACATGGAATTTCGTCGTATGGTCCGGCAAGCCGAATGGCAGCGGCAATTTCTTGCGATGCCGCTTGCTCAGCGCAAGGCGATTATCGATGGCATGCGAACCGGCAGCCGCGATGCACAGAAAAACAAGTCATACGACATCATGGATGTCAACACTGCCGCGATCGATGCGGTATTTGCGCAGACCCAGGCAACACATATGATCCACGGACACACGCACCGCCCTGCGGCGCACAAGCATGTGGTCAGTGGTCTTTCCAGATGGCGCTACGTGTTACCGGATTGGGATTGTGATGCCGAGCCAATGCGCGGAGGCTGGATCGGCATTTATCGGGACGCTTCGATCAAGCGATTTGGGATCGACGGAAGTGTCGTCGATGAACAGGCTGATTAAAAAATCCGCTGATACATGTCAGAAGATGCACCAGGCGCATTTCGACGGCACTTGAATTGCCTCGCGCACTTGACCTTGCTTGCGGGATTTTGGGAGCCTAGCCCCTCTATAACCCGCGTCCTTGGTCTGCGCCTGATTCCGCTTATTCGAATTGCTTCCGGAATTCTTCAAACTGCGCCTTCAACGCATCCATCTCGCCGCGCATTTTCAGCACTTCCGCTTCGAGTTGCGCAATCCGTTCCTGTCGCGGTGTTTCAACGCCTGTTGAAAAACTTGCCGCCACTTCCTGACGTTCCAGCACTTCAACGCCGGACAACAAATGCGCATAGCGTGTCTCTTTGGTACCCGGTGCCCGTGCAAGCCGGGCAACCACCGGCGGATATTTATCGATCAGGAACTGCAGCGCAGTTTCCACGTCGCCAACCGTCGAAAAATCATGAACCCGTCCGCTGCGTGAGCGAATTTCACCGGCGGTCTGTATGCCGCGAAGCATCAGGATCACCAGCACGGCAAGTTTGTCCTGCTCAAGCGACCACTTCATCCGCATTCGGTGTTCATACTTGGCGACACGAGCGCCGGCCTGCCGCACCTCGGACACCAGCTTCTTCTGCACCAGGCGCTCAAGGACATCCTGCACCGTATCCTCGGAAATCGACATCACCGGATCGCGACTTGATAACTGGTTGCAGCCGTTGGTCAGCGCGTTGAGAGACAAGGGATAGTTATCAGGAGTCAGCGCTTCTTTCTCGGCGAGGACGGCGAGTACACGCACCTCAAAAGGATCGAGCACGTCAAGCCCGTCACGACGGGGCTCCGCGGTTTCAGTTGTATCAGTCGTTTCACTCACGACGGTTCTTTCATTCAACGAGCTTGTTGAGTTGGTCAGGGTTGAGACGCGATGTATCCGGCATGCCCTCGCACCCGACGCCGGCATTCTTCAATGCGACAAGAATTTTCTGCATTTGCTCATCCTGCGCTGCGGCATGGTCGATGAGCTTATGGAGCGCGGTCGACAGCGGATCTTCGCCGCTACTGAGGGTAACACCGTAAGCGGCAAACACGCGCGCGGTTGCTTCCTCGCGTTGCTTGCCAACATCCTTTTGCACGATGTGGGCGGGATTGCCCACCGCTGTCGCGCCGGGTGGAACTTCCTTGACGACCACGGCGTTGGATCCGACCTTGGCACCCTCGCCTACCGTGAAGCCGCCAAGAACCTTGGCACCTGCGCCGATGATTACTCCGCGTGCAAGCGTAGGATGTCGTTTGGAACCCTTGCTAAGCGAAGTGCCACCAAGCGTGACGCCCTGATAAATCGTGCAGTCGTCACCCACTTCCGCCGTCTCGCCGATGACGACCCCAAAACCATGATCGATGAATACCCTGCGTCCGATGGTTGCGCCTGGATGGATTTCAACTGCCGTCAGCCAGCGCGCAATCTGCGATATAAACCGTCCGAGCCACTTGAACCCATGCAGCCAGCACCAGTGCGCCCAGCGATGCATGATGATCGCGTGCAGCCCGGGATAGCAGGTCAACACCTCCCAACTGGTGCGCGCAGCGGGATCGCGTTCAATAATGCTGGCAATGTCTTCGCGGATGCGGCTGAACATATGAGCTCGAAATCAAATTGAAATCGTCCTGGCAAGGCGCACGGACCAAAGCGTCCGGCATACCTGCCCTGTCAGGCCGCTGCAAGTCAGGACGCTGCAATACGCTGACGCCGTGCCTCGTACAGGCAAACGCCTGACGCTACCGAGACATTCAAACTTTCCACCGCCCCATGCATGGGGATACTGACAAGGATATCGCAGTTTTCGCGGGTCAGGCGACGCATGCCCTCGCCTTCGGAGCCCATGACCAAAGCAACCGGACCGGAGAAGTCTCCTTCATACAAATCCTTTTCCGCATCATCGGTCGTGCCGATCAGCCAGATATCGCGCTCCTTGAGCTCTCTCATCGTACGGGCAAGGTTGGTCACCGTGATATATGGGACCGTGTCGGCTGCGCCACTGGCCACCTTGGCCGCAGTCGCGTTCAGGCCTACGGCGCGATCCTTGGGAGCGATCACGGCATGCGCGCCGGCGCCATCGGCAACCCGCAGGCAGGCGCCTAGATTGTGCGGATCGGTAACGCCGTCCAGAATCAGCAACAGCGGTGGTCCTTCTATGCCATCGAGCAGTTCATCAAGATTGCGCGCCAGGGACAGTTCGCCTGCTTTCGCTACAACGCCTTGATGGCGACGTGTACCCACCATCCCATCGAGACGCTGATCGTCGGCATGGATGATCCTGACCTTGGCGCCTTCGGCCGCCTTCAGCAGCTCCTGCATGCGCCGGTCGTGGCGACTCGCATCAACATAGATTTCTTCAACCGAAGACGCGTCATGGCGCAGTCGTGCGGTTACGGCATGGAAACCGAAAATCATTTTACTTTTCATTGCTATCTTTTCTTCTTTCCGGTTTTTGCGCTGGTCTTGGATGTGCGCGAAGACTTGCTTGCCGTGCTGCCCGTACGTGCGCCCTTGGCTTTAGCCGGTGCTGCGGCTTTGCTTTTCTTTGCAGCGGGTTTGGCCTTGGCTTGGTTTTTCTTTTCGCGCGATTGCTGCTCCGCTTCGGCGCGGCGTGCCTCGTTCTTGAGTGTCGTACGAATATCCGTTTCGGTCACGAGCCGCAGATCGATCTTGCGCGCGTCGAGGTCCACCCGGCTTACCTGTACTGTGACACGGTCCGTCAGCTGATAACGGATACCAGTGCGCTCGCCACGCAATTCGTGACGCACTTCGTCGTACTGGAAATAGTCTGCACCGAGTTCGGTCACATGCACCAATCCTTCGATAAACAGCGCGTCGAGCTGGACGAAGATCCCAAAGGGTGCCACACCCGAAATTGTGCCTGTGAATTCCTCACCCAGTTTGTCGCGCACAAAATAGCACTTCAGCCAAGCTTCGACATCACGTGAAGCTTCGTCGGCGCGACGTTCATTGGCGGAACAATGGATACCGAGCGATTCCCAAACGGCGAGGTCGCCCTCTTTTTTGGTCTTGCCATTCGCTCTGTCCTCTGCCGCCATGCGGCGTGCCGCAGGTGACAGCATGGTGTTCAGTTCGCTGGTCTCGATTCCCTTGGGTTCATACCGCTTGCCTTGCAGGATAGCCTTGATGGCACGGTGCGTCAGCAAGTCCGGGTAACGACGGATCGGACTGGTGAAATGTGCGTAGGCTTCATAGGCGAGACCGAAGTGTCCCAGGTTGTCGGGGCTGTAAACTGCTTGCTGCATTGAGCGCAGCAGCATTGTTTGCAACAAAACTGCATCAGGACGCAGCTTGATCTTCGGGATCAGTTCCGCATAGTCAGAGGCCGCCGGCGTATCGCCACCGCCAAGATGCAGGCCCATCTGCTTGAGAAAGGTACGTACCTGATTGAGCTTTTCCTTGGTTGGCCCCGCATGCACACGGTACAGGCCGGGATGCTTGTGACGTGCCAGCAGGTCGGCCGCACAAACGTTTGCGGCCAGCATGCATTCTTCGATCAGGCGGTGCGCATCGTTGCGCGTACGCGGCAGAATCTTTTCAATTTTGCCGGCTGCATTGCAGACGATGTAGGTCTCGGTGGTCTCGAAATCAATTGCGCCACGCGCATGCCTTGCTTGCAGCAGAGCATGAAAGACTTCATTAAGGTGCAGCAAATGCGGCACCAGAATCTGGCGCTTTGCTGCCTCAGGCCCTTTGGTATTGGACAGTATCGCAGCGACCTCGGTATAGGTCAGACGCGCGGCTGAATGGATGACGGCCGGATAGAACTGATACGCTTTGATATCGCCCTTGGCAGTAATCACCGCGTCACAGACAAGCGTGAGACGATCAACTGCCGGATTCAGGGAACACAAGCCGTTCGACAATTTTTCCGGCAGCATTGGAATTACGCGACGGGGAAAATATACCGACGTGCTGCGTTCCAGCGCATCCTTGTCTAGTGCGTCATTCGGCTTTACATAGTGGCTGACGTCAGCGATTGCCACGATCAGACGATAGCCGTTGCTGCGCCCGATTTTTACAGGCTCACAATAGACAGCGTCGTCAAAATCGCGGGCATCCTCACCGTCGATGGTTACGAGCGGCACGTCGCGCAAGTCCACACGATCAGCAAGATCCGCATCGCGCACTTCGCCCGGCAGTTTGGCCGCCATCTTCTTCGCGGCTTCGGAAAACTCATGCGGCACACCATATTTGCGTACGGCGATTTCGATTTCCATGCCGGGGTCGTCGATATCACCCAGCACTTCGACGATCTTGCCGACAGGCTGCGTGTACCGTGAGGGCTGCTCCATCAGTTCTACGCTGACTACCTGTCCGGCCTTCGCTTGTCCTGGTGCGCCGTGCAGAAGGATATCCTGACCAATGCGTTTGTCTTCGGGCGCCACCACCCAGACACCGTTCTCATTGAGCAGACGTCCGATGACGTAGCGGTTTGCGCGCTCGATGACTTCAACAATGGTGCCTTCCGGACGCCCGCGACGATCAGTGCCTACGATACGAATTTGTACGCGGTCACCATGCAGCACTTTCTGCATCTCCTTCTCGGGAAGGAAGATGTCCGCGCTACCGTCCTCCGGTGCGAGAAAGCCGTAACCTTCGCGATGGCCGATGACGCGACCCTCGATAAAATTCGGCTGATGAGCAAGCTGATAATGGCCGTTGCGCCCGGGCTTGATCTGACCATCGCGCTCCATGGCATTGAGGCGCCGCGTCAGGCCGTCCATTTCATCGGGTTTGACGTTCAGTGCCGTAGCGAGGGATTGCACATCCTGCGGACCAGCCGCGGTGCGCAATATGCCGAGGATTTCCTCCCGGCTGGGAATTGTGTAAGTAAATTGGCTCAACTGGGTGTTTCAGTTCGTTGTTAATTTATTTAAGGGTTAGTGTAACGGACTACCGTTGTATTTACCTAACGCCGCGCTTGTGTTCTTGCTTTTCTGTCTTTTCACATGGAATTGACACGATCTGTTTTTCCGCTATAATGTTGGTCTTTCGCAGCCCAGATGGCGGAATTGGTAGACGCACTAGGTTCAGGTCCTAGCGGTGGCAACACTGTGGAGGTTCGAGTCCTCTTCTGGGCACCAGGTTGTTAGAAAAGGTCCGCTTCGGCGGACCTTTTCTTTTGCCCAAACGCTTTTTATCTATCGACAGCTTTATGGTGCGGTCTTCACCGACTTCCATCATCACTCCATTTCCGTAGCAAGTCATTGCTCTACCCATCGTTGGCAAGACATGTTCGTTCAGGCATTACAAATCACCAGCATCTTTCGCAGCCATAGCAGGCCGCACGTCTGCCCTCATGCGGCGCAGTGGGCCAGCCCCAAGACTAATACTTACAATGCAAAAAGCCCGTTGGCGAATCCAACGGGCTTTTTGCATTCCATGCCATTCTGATTCACCGGACTGTTATTCAACAGTTTTTTGAGTATGAAACAGTTGGCAAGTTCAGGTCATAATCAGTTCAGGACGGCTCACCTTTTTTAAGCCATGCTGAAAGCTGATGCGGATTCAGGCTGTCATACTCCTCAAAAGGCTGATGAATCCAGGGATTGTTCGGCAAGTACTGCAAATAGTAATCTGGGCGTACCGAGGAACAAGCCTTGCACCAGATAACTGCCGACCTCACCTCAGTGACGCCGGGGAAGTTTTCCTTTAAATGCGTTTGCACCTTTTCCAGAGTAACGCCCGAATCGACGAGATCGTCGATGAGCAACACTTTGCCGGAAAGACTGCCACGTGTCATGGTGATGTGTTTTGCGATGTCGAGTGAGCCTTGTACCTTCCCGACTTCTTCCCGATAAGAACTAGTCGACAGAATCGCTAGGGGCACATCGAAGATACGCGAAAATACATCGCCAGGACGCAAACCGCCGCGAGCGAGACATAACACCTGGTCGAACTGCCAATTGGACTCGTGAACCATGCGCGCAAGGTCCACGATCGCGTGGTTGTATTCGTCCCAGGAAACCCAAAGATCCTTATCGTTCGACATGACGATTTCGCTTTCTGTAGTTTTTAGTTCATGCAATCATGCAAACGGATGGCGCAAAACGATGGTCTCTTCACGATCCGGTCCGGTGGACACCATGTCGATCGGAACACCAACCAACTCCTCGATGCGCTTGACGTAGGCGCGCGCATTCGCCGGCAGTGCCGCCAGTGACTTGGCACCAACGGTGGACTCGCTCCAACCCGGCATTTCCTCATAGATCGGTTCGCACCGTGACGCATCTTCGGCACCCACTGGAAAGATATCGACTTCCCTGCCATCAAGCTTGTAGCCCGTACACAGCTTGAGCGACTCAAGGCCGTCGAGCACGTCCAGCTTGGTCAGGCACATGCCGGAAACACCATTGATCTGCACCGAGCGGCGCAGTAAGGCGGCATCAAACCAGCCGCAACGGCGGGCACGGCCAGTGACCGTACCGAATTCGTGGCCAACGCTGGCGAGGTGCTTGCCGATTCCTTGGTCGGTCGGCAATTCCGACGGAAATGGCCCAGAGCCGACACGCGTGGTGTACGCCTTGGTGATGCCAAGGATGTAATGCAGCATGTTGGGGCCGACGCCGGAACCCGCTGCCGCATTGCCTGCGACGCAGTTGCTCGATGTAACAAATGGATAAGTGCCATGGTCAACGTCGAGCAAGCTGCCCTGAGCGCCCTCGAATAGCAGGTGACCACCCGCCTTATACGCCGCATACAACGCGCTGGAGACATCCGTCACCATTGGCGCGAGGCGTGGCACAGTCGCCAGCGCGTCGTCGAGAGTCTTCTGGAAATCGACCGGTTCCGCCTTCAGATACTGCGTAAGAACGAAGTTATGATAATCAAGGTTTTCCTTGAGCTTCTCGGCGAAACGACCCTCATTGAGCAGATCCGCAACGCGGATCGCGCGACGGGCGACCTTGTCTTCGTAGGTCGGTCCAATACCCTTACCGGTAGTACCGATCTTTGCCGCGCCGCGCGCCATTTCACGTGCCGCATCGAGAGCGGTGTGATACGGCAGAATGACGGGGCAGGCTTCCGACACTTTGAGGCGCGAGACGACTTCAACGCCGCTCGCTTGCAACTTGTCGATTTCACGAAGCAGATCAGGCACCGACAGGACAACGCCATTGCCGATATAGCAGGCGACGCCCGGGCGCATGATGCCTGAGGGGATCAGCTGGAGTGCGGTTTTCTGACCGCCAATCACCAGAGTATGCCCGGCGTTATGTCCGCCTTGAAAGCGCACAACACCTTGTGCGTGATCGGTCAGCCAGTCGACGATCTTTCCTTTACCTTCATCGCCCCATTGGGTGCCGATGACAACGACATTCTTTGCCATGCTTTTAACCTAGTGTTTTAAGAATCCAGTTTCCGTTTTCAAAAACGACCACACGGTTGCAGTCGAATTCGTCCTGCTCGTTTTCGTGGCCAGGCAAGGTCTGGATGACAACCTCGCCGGCCTGACGCAATTCTCCAATTTTTCGGCGCAATGCCGGTTCCGTACCCCATGGTGCACGAATCGCTTGCTTGCGTTCCGCTCCGGGCATCAGACGTGCAAGTTCACGCAAGTCCATGGAAAAACCTGTGGCCGGACGTGCCCGCCCAAACGCCTCCCCTACGTGATCATAGCGGCCACCTCGCGCCACTGCGTTCGGTAAACCTGGCACATAAGCCGCAAACATGGCGCCGCTATGGTAGTGGTAGCCACGCAGGTCGGCCAGGTCCACCGTCACACTGGCATCGCCTGCCTGTTTGACCAGGAGTGCGAGTTCGTCAAGGGCACGTGTAATACCCGCTAGTTTAGGTAACACTTCACGGGCGCGGTCAATTACGGTCGCGTCGCCGTACAATCCCGGCAATGCAAGCAACGCTTCGCGGGTCTGAACACTAAAGTCACGTGACAATGTCATCAGCCCCGGAACGTCCTTGGATTCCAGCAGTGAAAATAGGGCCGCATCCTGATTTCTTGCGCTGTCGTCTTCCGCAATAATTGCGCGTAGGACACCAACGTGGCAAAGATCGAGACGCACTTGCGATATACCTGCCAGCGCCAGTGACGCCAGGACGAGCTCCTGGATTTCCGCATCCGCTTCAAGGCCGGCGTGTCCATAGATTTCTGCACCGATCTGCAATGGTTCACGCGTCGCATGCAGCCCGGAGGGACGCGTGTGGAGTACGCTTCCGGCATAACAGAGGCGCGTCACCGAACGTCGGTTCAGCAAATGCGCATCGATACGGGCAACCTGCGTTGTCATGTCAGCCCGCACCCCCATCGTGCGACCGGAAAGCTGGTCGACGAGCTTGAAAATGCGCAGATCCATATCCTGACCGGCACCAGTCAGCAGGGATTCGAGATATTCCAGCATCGGCGGCATTACCAGCTCATAACCGTAGGAACGGAAATTATCAAGCAGCTTGCGGCGCAAATCTTCGATCTTGCGGGCTTCAGACGGTAGTACGTCAGCAATGTTTTCTGGAAGTAGCCAGTTCGGCATGACAGGAAAGGAACAGCAGTAAAGTAAATTCGGATTGCTTCAGTACTGCAAGCATGTAGTCATAAAAAAACATGCCTGTCTAATCGACAGGCGATACTGCATTCGACGATTTGGCACGTGGCCGGTAATGACCAAGGGAATGATACCTTTCTTCGAGGCATCATTCCCATTGGGAGTAGCAAAGTGTTGCTCGGATCCGCCTTTATTTCTTGGCCGACGCCGCTGCCGCTGCCACTCCTGGCCCTGTGTTCTTGAAGTACTTGAAGAATTCAGAATTCGGATCAAGCACCATGATGTCACTGCGGTTTTTAAAGCTGGACCGGTAGGCCTCAAGACTGCGATAAAATTTGAAAAACTCGGGATTCTGACCAAACGCCTGGCCATAGATTTGCGTTGCCTTGGCATCACCATCGCCACGGATTCCCTCAGCCTCGCGGTATGCTTCGGCAAGAATCACCGTGCGCTGGCGGTCTGCATCGGCCCGGATTTTTTCAGACTCGGCTGCGCCAGTCGAGCGCAATTCGTTGGCGACACGGACACGTTCAGCCTTCATTCGGTCGTATACCGAATTGTTGATCTGTTCGACGTAATCGACGCGCTTGAGCCGTACGTCGACAATCGCGACACCAATCTGCTTGGCTTCTGCAGCCACCTTTTCCTGAATCGCGGCCATTACCTTGCCACGTTCGCCGGAAATGACTTCACGCACGGTGCGTTTGGTGATTTCCTCGTTCAGTGCAGCCTTGACGATTTGTGACATGCGATCCTGAGCGCGGCGCTCATCGCCGGTAAAACTGACGAAGTAGAGACGCGGCTCGATAATGCGCCATTTTATGTAGGCATCGACCAGAATGTTTTTCTTTTCAGCCGTGATAAAACGATCGGCCTCGGGCGTATCCAGAGTCAAAATACGCTTATCAAGGAACAGGACATTCTGGAATGGCGGTGGCAGTTTAAAGTGCAGGCCAGGCTCGTTGATCACTTTCTTGACTTCGCCAAGAGCGAAGACGATTGCATACTGGCGCTGGTCGACCACGAACAAAGTCGACATTAATACCGACAGCAGGATCAGCGCGGCAATTGTATAAGAGACGATGCGATTCATTATCGGGTCTCCCGTTCACGCGAATCACGCCCGTCACGGCTACGGGACTCTCTCTGCCTTTGTGTTTCCATTGATTGCAACGGCTCGGTTGCCGCCGAAGTTCCAGAAGACTGTTGTCCGGCTGCCGGAGCGCCGGGCTTGGGGAGTGCGGCATCAGTCGCCGATTGCGAGATTAGTTTGTCCAATGGCAGGTAAAGGAGATTGCTTCCAGTGCGGCTATCCACCATCACTTTGGTGGTGTTGGTAAAGATTTGCTGCATGGTCTCGATATAGAGGCGATCCCGGGTGACGGCTGGCGCCTTCTGGTATTCACCGAGCACCTGCCTGAAGCGTTCCGAGTCACCCTGGGCATTTGCCACGACACGGGAACGATATGCTTCAGCTTCCTGCAGCAGACGCGATGCCGCACCGCGTGCGCGCGGAATGACATCGTTCGCGTATGCCTGGCCTTCATTCTTCTGGCGTTCGCGGTCCTGACCTGCCTTGACCGCGTCGTCAAATGCAGCCTGTACCTGTTCGGGAGGTTGCACGCCCTGCATGGTGACATTGGTGATCTGGACACCGGCATTATAGCGGTCGGTGATTTGCTGCATTACCTGGCTGACATCGAAGGCGACTTTTTCACGTCCTTCATAGAGGACGAAGTCCATCTTGCTGCGGCCCACGATTTCGCGAATCGCAGTCTCCGCAACATGACGCACCATCTCTTCCTGGTCGCGATTGTTAAATACCCAGTCCGCAGCACTCTTGAGTTTGTATTGAACCGCAAACTGAATATCAATGATGTTTTCGTCATCCGTCAGCATCAGCGATTCTTTTGCCTGCTTGTTACGGACACTGGAACGATATCCCACCTCAACCGTACGTACTTGGGAGACGTTGACGATTTCATGACTTTGAATCGGCGTTGGCCAACGCCAGTTAAAGCCGGCCGGAGTCATGTGGCTATACTTGCCGAAAGTCATGACCACGGCGGTTTGACCTTCCTGAACGATGAAGAACCCGCTTACCAGCCAGAGAAACGCCACGATTGCCGCAATGAGACCAAAGCCTATGCCGGCGCCCTTCATATCAGGATTAAATCCACCATCACCACGACCTCCCCCCCGATTACCAAAAAGACGATTGAGACGCTGGTTAAATTCTCGCCACAATTGGTCGAGGTCGGGCGGACCATCATTTGGTCGCTTGCCGTCCTGGTTCTGATTATTGTTTTGACCATTGTCTTGGGAACCACGTCCCCAGCGCGGGTCATTCAAAGAAAACTTGAGGCCGATTTTTTTAATTAGAGGAACAGGCATTCTCTCGCTATCCGGCTTATGTTAATAATTTGCAATGATTGAGATGACATTCAGTTTGCACGATTACCGCTTGCTTGACGCGTTCTTACGCAAGGCGTAACTTCCCATTTCCGCCTTTTCGCTGTATGGACGTGCGCTTACCGTCTACCTGTCATGCGGTCCAGTTACGTGGGAGCCACTTACATATGGAGGTGGCCCGGCTTCGTTACGCTGGTCCGGTACGGGAAGACGGTCAACTTGCGATACAGCGTTTTCTTTCGCGAACTCGGTTATTGCCTCTCGCAGCAGATCAAGGCCGGCCCCAGTCTGGGCGCTGATGAAAACACGGCGGATTTTATCATATTCATCACGCTCCAAAGCAGGTTCAAGTCCTGCAGCGTCAATCTTGTTCCAGACAAGTATCTGCGGAATATGATCGGCGCCAATTTCGGTAAGAACGTTGTTGACCTCTTCGATCTGCTCCATCCGTACTGGACTGGCGGCATCAACCACATGCAGAAGCAAATCCGCATGAACAGTTTCCTCAAGCGTCGCGCGAAATGACGCAACCAGTTGGTGAGGCAGTTCGCGGATAAAACCAACTGTATCGGAGATGACCACGTTACCCGCTTCACCCAGATAGATACGGCGTGATGTGGTGTCGAGAGTCGCGAACAACTGGTTCGCTGCATATGCCTGGGCCTTTGTCAGCGAGTTGAACAGCGTCGACTTGCCAGCATTGGTATACCCCACGAGTGATACCGAGAAAGTATTGTTGCGGCCACGGGCACGTCGTTGCGTTTCGCGTTGGCGGTGCAGTTTATCAAGACGGACGCGCAAGGCTTTTACACGGTCGCCCAGCAAGCGGCGGTCGGTTTCAAGCTGCGTTTCGCCAGGCCCCCGCAAGCCAATACCACCCTTCTGTCGTTCAAGGTGAGTCCAGCCGCGAATCAGGCGCGTGGCCAGATGTTGCAACTGAGCGAGCTCGACCTGCACCTTGCCTTCATGACTTTGTGCACGCTGAGCAAAGATATCGAGAATGAGGCTGGTACGGTCGATAACACGCACCTTGAGATGACGCTCCAGATTACGCTGCTGTGCCGGCGAGAGCGCGTGATTGAAAATCACGAGGTCCAGCTTTTCACGTGCAACTGCATCGCCGATTTCGTCGGCTTTGCCTGATCCGACGAATAGTGCGGCGTCAGGACTGGAACGTTTTCCGGTGATTGTAACAACGGGGTCGGCTCCTGCTGATTTTGACAACAGCGAGAGCTCTTCCAGGCTTGCGGCAAAGTCGCCCTTGCCGAAATCGACGCCGACTAATGCGGCGCGAATGAGGTGTGTGGCCGAGGTAGCGATCTCTTATTCCGCGTCAGATTCAACGTTGATATTCACTGCGCGCGCCGGTACCACAGTGGAAATGGCGTGCTTATACACCATTTGCGTCACGGTATTGCGGAGCAGTACGACGTACTGGTCAAACGATTCGATATGACCTTGAAGCTTGATGCCATTTACGAGGTAGATAGAGACGGGGACGTGCTCTTTGCGTAAGGCGTTGAGGAAGGGGTCTTGTAACAGTTGCCCTTTATTGCTCATGACAGCTCCGTTGTGTTGTTGTGATATGGAGTTGGAGACAACCTGACGATTTTCAAGTGCCTCTCTGATAATGTTTCTACGACTGTAATCGATTTAGGCGCAGTTTGCCAAGTACGATCCAAGCGCAAATCTTACTTTTCATCCCTGGCAAAAGGATTTTTGCTTGAACGTAGTTCGATACGTAATGGAGTGCCTACCAATGAAAAAGTTTCGCGGAAGTGTTTCTCCAGATAACGCTTGTAATTGTCGTCAATCGCGTCCAGCGCATTACCGTGGATAACGACAATCGGCGGGTTCTGCCCGCCCTGGTGCGCATAGCGAAGCTTCGGCCGGATCGATCCTTTGCGACGTGGTTGCTGGTGCTCGACCGCTTCAATCAACGCACGTGTGAGTCGTGGCGTAGACAGCTTGGCCATGGCGGCTGCGTAGGCTGAATCGATGGACTTCATGAGCGGACCAATGCCGCTGCCCTTCAATGCGGAAATGAAGTGAAATTTGGCGAAGAACAGAAAGCTGAGCTTGCGCTCCATGTCCATCTTGATTTCATCGCGTTTGTCGGAAGTCAGCCCGTCCCATTTATTGACGCCGACAACCAATGCCCTGCCAGACTCCAGGACAAATCCGGCAATGTGAGCGTCCTGCTCGGAGATATCTTGCTGCGCATCAAGTAAGAGCAGGACGACATTGGCTTCGGAGATGGACTGCAGGGTTTTGACTACGGAAAATTTCTCGATTGCCTCGAAAACCTTGCCGCGCCGCCGGATACCCGCAGTGTCGATCAGGGTGTACTGCTTCCCTTCGCGCTCGAACGGGATTTCGATGGAATCGCGGGTGGTACCCGGCATGTCGAAAGCAATAACGCGATCTTCCCCGAGCAGGGTGTTGACGAGCGTCGATTTGCCAACGTTTGGTCGGCCCACGATCGCGATCTTGATGCCTCGCGCCGTCGGTGATTCAGCTTCCGGTTCCGGTGGGCGCTGTGCGAATGCGATATCCAGTGATTCATTGACAAGGTCCACCACGCCGTCGCCGTGCGCAGCGGAAATGACATAGGGGTCACCAAGGCCAAGTTCGTAGAAGTCAGCTGTCACGGAGGTGTATTTCATGCCCTCCGCCTTGTTCACGACCAGCATGACTGGCCTGCCGGATTTGCGCAGGAAGTCGGTGATGGTTTTGTCGTGTGGCGTCATGCCCTGGCGTCCGTCCACGATGAAGACCACGACGTCGGCTTCGGCAACCGCCTGCTTTGTCTGTTTGGCCATTTCATGCATGATGCCTTCCTTGGCCACCGGTTCGAAACCGCCGGTATCAATGACAAGGAATGGACGTTCGCCAACACGGCCTTCGCCGTAATGGCGATCGCGTGTCAGTCCAGGGAGGTCCGCGACCAGGGCATCGCGCGACCGGGTCAGCCGGTTGAACAATGTGGATTTGCCGACGTTGGGTCGGCCTACTAATGCAATTACCGGCTTCATTGATTCTTACTCGGCTGCCAGGGCAACCACTGTTCCTGCTTTGGTTTGAAAAATCGCACGGGTCGAGGTAACCGGCACTGCAGCCGTGACCTGACTACCGTCGGTGCTTATGCGTGCAAGCATTGCACCGTCTTCGCGCGACAGAAAATGGATGTAACCTTGATTATCGCCAACGGCAACTGCGCGTCCCAGGACGACCGGTGCGGACAGTCCGCGGTTGGCCAGCTTGGTGGTACGCCATGCGCCCGATCCAGAGTCACGGGAGAAGGCCGTGACGGTGCCGCGTTCATCCGCGGCAAAAACATAACGTTCATCCAGCCCGAGACCGACATCACTCGACAATTCCTTGCCCCAGCGCGGAGCACCAGTGACTGCATTAAAGCAGGCAACACGCCCCTGGTAAGCGACGGCACAGACATCCTGGCCAGCCACTATCGGGGAACCCGACAAATCGGCGATACGTTCAAGTTCAGTCGTGCCACGCGGGTCACCGACTGCGGCTTCCCAGCGCGGACCGCCATTGGTCAACGCCAGCGCCAGCAAACGACCGCCCGGCATGGCAACATAGGCATTCGATCCATCAATGATGATGCCGGGAGCCGTGCGCAATGTCAGCGGTGGTGTGGGGCGTTGCGCAACCCAGCGGCGGCTTCCGCTCTCCGCATCGAAGGCTGCAATGCGGTTGTCAACACTGCGAACGATAACAAGGTTCTGGCCCACCGCTGGCGCCGACAGAATCTCGCTGGAAACCTGCGCTTTCCAGCGCAACTTGCCATCGACATTGAATGCCATCAGCACGCCCTTTTCGGCACCGACCGCGACGGTGGTCCCGTCGCTGCCTACACCGGCGGTAAGCGGTGCGCCGGCATTGACGCGCCAGTCGGTACGTCCGTTGGCCGCATCAATCCTGGCGAGCGTGCCATCTGCTGCGGCAACAAAGACGCTGCCGGAAACGACGGCGGGCGTAAACACGAAATTGGCAGCGCTGCCTACCGATGTCGACCACGCCGTCTGCACGGCCATGGTTTGCTGAAACTGCTCGAGAGCGGCGGGCGGATTGCGCGGTGCCGGCTTGCTGGCGAACGGATTCAGCGACGAACAGCCAGCCAGGACGGCAAGCATTCCCACGGAGGTAAGCTTTACGGCAATACGCATTGTTTCCCCTTGTTTTTGATTTTTGATTTTAGGCTGCCGCTTTGGCTGCGCCGCCGATCGCGTCCAGTTTCAGCTGGATCAACTGGCGTGCCGGGTTTTGCTCATTTGTCTTGTCGAGAGCCGTCTTGTATGCAGCCCTTGCCTCTTCGATCTTGGATTGTGCGACGAGAATATCTCCCTTGCGGTCGGCGACCGCACCGGCGAACTGCTCAGGGAAGTCTCCGGACAACAGTTTAAGTCCGTCATCGTAGGCCTTTTCGTCGAGCAACACGCCGGCGAGGCGGATTTTTGCGATGGCTTTGTACTCGTCGCTACCGTGATCGATGACCCATTGCAGGTGTGTTTTGGCCGCTTTCAGATCACCCGCTTCAAAGGCGCTTTTGGCGGCGGCAAATGCTCCCATTTGCGCATAGGCGGTTTTGCCGAAGCGAGAAGCGATGTCACCGGCTGCGCGCTGCACTTTTTGATTGTCCTTTGCGGTGACACCCTTTTGCAGTTCTTCGTAAAGCTGCGCGGCTTGCGTAGCCTGATTGCGCTGGTAGGTATTCCATCCGGTCCATGCTGCATAAGCGGCAAGTGCGATGATGAGCAGCCAGGTGACGAGATTGCCGTACTGGCTCCACCACGACTTCAGTGACGCCAGTTGTTCTTGTTCTTCGAGATCGTATGCCATGATATTTCTGCTCAGTGATGATGGTGGTGAGTCGGATCGTCGCATTCGTCACCGCAGACAATCTGGTCGAGCACGTGGACGGCGACCGATTCGAGCGGGACGGTGACTTGATTGTTGTCGGTTTCGGCTGCACGCAGATTCTTGACCGCGGCAACGCCCTGAGCGACTTCGTCATCGCCGATGATGACCGCATACCCAGCGCCGCTGGCGTCGGCACGTTTCATCTGGGATTTGAAGCTGCTTCCGCCGGAGGACGAGGCGCAGTTGAGAATCACATCAAGGCCGGCATCGCGCAAACGCTCCGCCACCACGAAGGCCTGAAGCTGTGCCGCTTCGCCTTGGTGCACAACGTAGACGTCGCACTGATTGGGTGCGTATTGCTCGCCATTGGCTTTCAGCAGTTCAAGCAGACGTTCGACACCAATCGCAAAGCCACACGCCGGCGTGGGCTTGCCACCAAACATTTCGATCAGGGGGTCATAGCGTCCGCCGCCGCAAACTGTTCCTTGCGAACCAAGCTGGTCGGTAACCCACTCGAACACGGTACGGTTGTAATAGTCCATGCCGCGTACAAGGCGTGGGTTGATAGTGAATGGAATATTGTTGTGGCGCAGGATTTTTTGCACGCCTTCAAAGTGGGCACGCGATTCCTCACCGAGATAATCGAGCAGCTTTGGAGCCGCATTGACCATTTGCTGCATCGTCGGATTCTTGGTGTCGAGGATGCGTAACGGATTGGACTGCAGGCGACGCTGGGCATCGGTATCCAGCAGTTCCTTGTGCTGTTCGAAGTAGGCGACGAGGTCGGCGCGATGACGGCCGCGTTCGTCCGCATTGCCGATGGAATTCAGCTCGAGCCGGATATCTTGCAGGCCGAGATCATCCCACAGGCGCTGGCACAGCATGATCAATTCAGCATCGACATCAGGACCGGTAAATCCGAGTGCTTCGGCTCCTACCTGATGGAACTGGCGATATCGGCCACGCTGCGGTTTTTCGTGGCGGAACATCGGACCCATGTACCACAGACGTTTTGGTCCGTCATAGGTCAGGTTGTGTTCGAGCGCGGCGCGCACCACGCCGGCGGTACTTTCCGGGCGCAGGGTCAGGTGATCACCATTCATGGAATCGACGAAAGAGTACATCTCTTTCTCAACGATGTCCGTGACGGCACCCAGGCCGCGTGCGAACAAGGCGGTCGGTTCGACGATAGGCGTACGGATCTGCTGGAAGCCATAGCTCTTGAGGACCGATTGCACGGTATTCTCGAACAGCTCCCACAGCGCTGCATCGCTCGGCAGGATATCGTTCATCCCTTTTACGCCGACGATTTTTTCTGTTTTTTTATTTTCTGACATTCTGTTTCAGTGAACGCTCTCTACGCGGTGCCTCAAGCGGCAGCCGCTTCTTTACCATAACGTGTCTTCACATAGTCCAGCACAATGGCCTGGAATTCTTCGGCGATATGATCGCCGCGCAGTGTGACTTTCTTTTCGCCGTCGACGAATACGGGGGCCGCAGGCGACTCACCGGTGCCGGGCAAGCTGATGCCGATGTTGGCATGCTTGGATTCGCCTGGACCGTTAACGATGCAACCCATCACGGCGACATTCATGTTCTCGACACCGGGATACTCTTTTTTCCATACCGGCATCTGGTCCCTGAGGTAAGTCTGGATCCTGTCGGCCAACTCCTGGAACACCGTGGAGGTGGTGCGACCGCAGCCGGGGCAGGCAATTACCATGGGCGTAAATTTACGCAACCCCATGGTTTGTAGGATTTCCTGGCCGACCACGACTTCCTTGGTGCGGTCGCCACCTGGTTCGGGCGTCAGCGAGATGCGGATCGTATCACCAATGCCCTCCTGCAGGAGAACGGACAATGCGGCTGTCGATGCGACGATGCCCTTGCTGCCCATGCCGGCTTCGGTCAATCCGAGATGTAACGGGTAATCGCAGCGGCGTGCGAGTTCGCGATATACGGCAATCAGATCCTGCACCCCGGATACCTTGCACGAAAGGATGATCTTGTCGCCCGCGAGGCCGATGTCTTCGGCGCGCTGCGCATTTTCAATGGCCGAAGTGACCAGCGCTTCGTACATGACAGCTTGTGCCGACCACGGCTCGGCACGCTGTGCGTTTTCATCCATGATGCGCGCCAGCAGCGACTGGTCAAGACTGCCCCAGTTGACGCCGATGCGAACCGGCTTGTCGTACTTGCATGCCACTTCGATCATTTGCGCAAACTGCGTATCGCGCTTTGCGCCCTGCCCTACATTACCCGGGTTGATGCGGTACTTGGACAACGCCTGTGCACATTCGGGAAAATCGGTAAGCAGCTTATGGCCGTTGTAATGGAAGTCGCCAACCAGAGGCACGTCGATGCCCATTTTGTCGAGCTGCTCGCGAATGGCGATAACCGCGGCGGCGGCTTCAGGATTGTTGACTGTGATCCGTACCAGTTCCGAGCCGGCGCGTGCCAGGTCCTTGACCTGAATGGCCGTGCCGATGGCGTCGGCAGTATCGGTATTGGTCATGGATTGCACGACCACCGGCGCGTTGCCGCCGACCAGCACTTCCCGAGTGCCATAGCGAATGGCGACGCCGCGACTGACACGCCGCACAAGCGGACCGGAAGTAATAGGAGAATTAACTATCGGCATACGGGTCTTATTTCAGCTTTAGACGGGCGACGTTGCCACTGCCGGGGGCCTTAAGCTCGATGGCAGAGCCACGCAGGTTTGCGTCGACGCCCGAGGCATTGCCAATTACAACGGAAACGGGCCCGGTAACTTCGAATGTTTCCGATTCGCCGGCCTTCATGAGCCGCGACACTGCGGGTTTGGAAGCACCCTCGGGCTTGATTTCAAGCCAGGAATCCTGCCTAGCCTTGATTACGAGTGCATCTTTGCCGGGAGACGCCAAGGTTGCATCTGCGGCTGGCATTGCTGATTGCACGGCGCCCGACTGACCAGCCTGGCTGGGCGTAGCGGAAGAGCCATTGGTGCCTGTGGTCGCGGGCGCCACCTCGTGTGCCGGTTCTGAAACCGGGCTGCCCGCTTCGACCGACGCCGCAGGTTCACTCGTTGCCGGTGCCGAAGCTGCATCTGAGGGCTGAGAGGTTCCAACCGGCGACGTCATCTGCGCAATGCCACTTTTGACCTGTGATGTCGCAGCATCAGACATGTCGGCAAGGTTCTTGTCCTTGAGCAGAGCCCACGCCACTGCACCAGCCACGATAAGCAGCAAGGCGCCAAGGACCCAGCGCGACGACGAGGCATGGCGTTCTGTCATCGACGGCAATCTCGCCTCCGAGAACGGTGTGGACAGCGACTGACGCGGCCGGATCGATTCATGCGCCAATACGGTTTCGCCACCCAAAGACGCCAGCAGCGGCGCAGCATCGATCTTGAGCAGCTTGGCGTACTGGCGGACGAAACCGCGCACGATCGCCATGCCGGGAAGGGATGGATAGTCATCCGCCTCAATTGCCGCCACCTGACGTGGCGCGAGGTTCAGATGACTGGCAACCTGTTCGATGGTCCACCCGCGCTCCTGCCGGCAAGCAGCAAGCTGCGCACCGGGTGAAACAGGGGCGGCGTGATCGGTGGGCATATGCTCAGGCATCGCTGGATCATTGACTCCCGGCTCACTCATTGAATGCTCCACGTTGATATGCCGCATACTCGGCGGATCCGGCGTGACGACGACGCAGTTGGGTAGCCAGGCTTGCTTCCGCCGCGCGGTCGCCGAGTCTGTGTTCGATCTTGATCGCGAGCCACAGCACGTCCGGGGACATCACGTCCGCCTTCATTACCCGCCCGATATAGAAGCGGGCACGCTCATAGTCCTGACGTTCATAATACAGCCGGGCAAGATTGACGTTGGTCGACGGATTGCCCGGGTCGTATTGAAAGGCTTGGGAAAAATAGCGCTCGGCCGCAACCTTGTCCTTCAGTTTCATACTGCACATACCGGCATTGTTCAATGCCTTGTTTGGCGATTGATACGACCGATTCTTCAGTGCTGTGTCGAAATAGCTGATGGATTGCTGCTCGCGCCCGGTCTGGCAAAGGAACCAGCCATAATTGTTATTGAAGTCTGGCGAGTTCGGAGCAAGGCGGAGCGCGTGCTGAAAGTTATCTTCCGCCAGCTTGTTCTCGCTCATGTCCATGTAAATCAAACCGCGCATGCTATAGGCATCGGCAAAATCCGGGTCAGCCGCAAGAGCTTGCTTGAGTTCGTCCAATGCCACCGCGGGCTGGCGCTGCTCATAATAGCCGACCGCGAGTTGCAAGCGGATACGCGCCCGTTTCTGGTTATCCGTCTGATCTGAACTTGTAGGCAACTCACCCTGCCCGCTTCCCGCACCGGGCGTAGCCGCACAGCCGCTCAACAGGATGAGGGCGGCGGCTGTCGCTGCATACCACCTTCGCATCAAGATGCTCCTCACCGCGGCACCTCGACGATACGACCAAAATCTTTACCGAATTTTTTCTGGTACTCAGCCATTTTTTGCATACGCTCCTGCACGCGGGTACGATCCTGCACTTCGCCGGCAAGTTGGCCGCATGCGGCATCGATATCGTCGCCGCGCGTCTTGCGAATGGTGGTGACGATGCCGGCATCCATCAGGATTTGGGCAAACGCCTTGATCCGCGGATTATTCGATCGCTTCAGTCCCGATTCAGGGAAAGGATTGAAAGGAATCAGGTTGAACTTGCATGGCACCGGTTCTGCGCCATCCTGTACCAGCGCAACTAGTTCACGTGCATGCTGGTCGGTATCGTTGACGCCGTCGAGCATGCAATATTCAAAGGTAACAAAGTCGCGCGGAGCAAATTCAAGATAGCGGCGGCAGGCCGCCATCAGGTCGGACAACGGATACTTCTTGTTCAGAGGAACCAGACCATCGCGCAGCGCATCGTTGGACGCGTGCAGCGAGACAGCCAGTGCGACAGGGCATTCCTGCGAGAGCTTGTCCATCATCGGGACCACGCCGCTTGTGGACAGGGTCACGCGACGACGTGACAAGCCATAGGCGTTATCGTCCAGCATCAGCTTGAGCGCTGTCACGGTCGGCTCGAAATTGAGCAGGGGCTCACCCATTCCCATCATCACCACATTGGTGATCTGGCGTTCGCCTTTGGGACCAGGCTCAATACCCTTGGTGCGGCGCAATTCAAATTCAGCCATCCATAACTGGCCGATAATTTCTCCGACTGTCAGATTGCGGTTAAAGCCCTGCTTCCCGGTTGAACAGAAACGACAATTGACGGCACAGCCCGCTTGTGTCGAGATGCACAGCGTACCGCGGTTCTCTTCGGGAATGAATACGGTTTCGACCGCGTTGCCCTGCCCCACATCAAGCAGCCATTTGCGGGTGCCATCGGCAGAGGTATGGTCACTGATAATTGCGGGGGCAGAAATCGTCGCGCGTGTTTTGAGCTTGTCGCGCAAGGACTTCGCAAGGTCGGTCATTGCATCGAAATCGCTGGCGCCGAACTGGTGGATCCAGCGCTGCAATTGCTTGGCGCGAAACGGTTTCTCACCCAACTCGCCGCAGTAGGCAACGAGTTGCGCGGGATCGAGATCCAGCAGATTGGTGAGGTCCGTCATGGCAAGTCTTCATCATGTTGTTTGCCCCGATCATGAAAGGCGGTCAGGGCAAACGGGGTTTTAATTAGCGGGAATAAACGTTCAGTGCGGGGAAGAAATACGAAATTTCGACCTTTGCCGTTTCTTCGGCATCGGAGCCGTGCACAGCATTGGCATCGATGGAGTCAGCGAAGTCAGCGCGGATCGTGCCCTTGTCTGCCTTCTTCGGATCCGTTGCACCCATCAGTTCGCGGTTCTTGGCAATTGCGTTTTCACCTTCCAGCACCTGGATCATGACTGGACCGGAAACCATGAAATCGACCAGATCCTTGAAGAAGGGACGCTCGCGGTGCACTGCGTAGAAGCCTTCTGCTTCAGCACGGGACAGTTGCGCCATGCGTGCGGCGACGACCTTCAGGCCAGCGTTCTCAAAACGGGTGTAAATCTGACCGATCACGTTTTTTGCGACTGCGTCCGGTTTGATGATCGACAGGGTGCGCTCGATTGCCATCTGTAAAAACTCCAATAAAAAGAAAGGGTTAAGGTTAATAATTAAGAAATCAACTAACCTTCTATTTTAGCACGAAAGCCCTTTCACAAGGGGTTTCCTCAAAGCCAGAGCGGTTTGAGGGGGCGAACTTCGCTTGGTTCCGCGCATCTTAGAATTTTACGTTTACTCGCACGCGATGCTGTCAATACTGTTAATATTTTCAGTACTCGTGAATACTCATCAGTACTGTGATTGTTCGGTAACGTAGCAAGTAACTTCACCGGAGGCAATATGGAACGAAACATTCAACACACCTATGGCGCAACGACCGACGTACTGGCCGTACGCAATCGTGTGCTGCGCAATACCTATTGGCTGCTTGCCATTTCCATGATCCCCACTGTGCTCGGTGCGTGGGTGGGCGTGCAGTTCAATTTTTCGCTCTTCTCTGGAAGCCCGATGATCGGCTTCATTGCCTTTCTGGCAATCGCCTTCGGCTTCTTCTATGCAATCGAAAAAACCAAGGATTCAGGGCTGGGGGTCGCAATTCTGCTCGGGTTCACCTTCTTTATGGGGTTGATGCTTTCCCGTCTGATCAGCTATACCTTGGGCTTTTCGAATGGACCGCAACTGATCATGACTGCGTTCGGCGGCACGGCGACAATCTTTGCCGGCATGGCAACGATTGCCACTGTCTCCAAGCGTGACTTTTCGGGGCTTGGCAAATGGCTGTTTGCCGGCGTACTGGTGATTCTGGTTGCGGCACTGGCCAATATTTTCCTGCAAATGCCAGCCCTGTATCTGGCAATTTCGGTGCTCGCTATCGCTATCTTTTCGGCTTACATCCTTTACGATGTGCAGCAGGTCGTTAATGGTGGTGAAACCAACTACATCACTGCGACTCTGGCGATATATCTAGACGTGTATAACATTTTCACCAACTTGCTTGCTTTGCTGGGTATTGCCGGCGGCAATCGCGATTAACACTCTCGCGGTCCACAAACAAAAAAGCCGACCAGATGGTCGGCTTTTTTGTTGCTCCTTGCCGGTCCGATCGGTCCAATCAGACAGACTCTTCCGGCAAATCGAATACGGCAATCGATTCCACGTGGGCCGTGTGCGGGAACATGTTGACGACTCCAGCCTGCATTAATCGATATCCTCCCTGATGCACCAGGTAGCCAGCGTCCCGCGCGAGGGTCGAAGGACTGCATGACACATAGACAATGCGCTTCGGACGCATGTCGGCGTGTGACTCGGCCAATCCGACAATTGCTTGACATACATCCATCGCGCCCTCGCGCGGCGGGTCGATCAGCATGCGATCGAATTTGCCAAGAGCAATAAAGTCTTCGGTTTTTGCCTCAAACAAATTGCGACAATGGAAACTGGTTTTCTTGTCGAGATCATTGGTTCTTGCATTGTCGAGCGCGCGCTCGGTCAACGCCGTACTGCCTTCGATACCAACCACCTCGCGGGCCTGCGTTGCCAATGGCAAGGTGAAGTTGCCAAGACCGCAAAATAGGTCAGCGACACGGTCTTCCGGCTGTACATCGAGCAGACGCAATGCGCGGGCCACTAGTACACGGTTGATGTGATGATTGACCTGAGTGAAATCGGTGGGCTTGAACGGCATTTTTACGCCGAATTCCGGCAATACGTAGTTCAGTTCGACATCGGTAGGATAGAAAGGATAGACCGTGTCCGGCCCCTTGGGCTGCAGCCACCACTGTATCTTGTACTCATCGGCAAAAGAACGCAGCAATGCTTCGTCCTGCACCGTCAGCGGTGCCATGATGCGCAATACCAGAGCGGTGACGTTTTCGCCGACAGCCAATTCAATCTGCGGCATCTGGTCAAAGATTGATAGCGACTCCACCAAACGACGTAATGGCACGAGCATGGCCGATACATGCGGCGGCAGAATTTCACAGGTCTTCATGTCAGCAATAAATGAGGACTTGCGCTCATGAAAGCCGACCAGCACACCACCTTTTTTCTGCACATTGCGAACCGACAGGCGTGCGCGATAGCGATACCCCCAGGTCGGCCCATAAATGGGGCGCAACATCCGTTCAGCACGGACTTTGCCAATATGCCAAAGATTATCTTCCAGGACACGCTGCTTCATCGCCACCTGAGCGGATGGTTCCAGATGCTGCATGGCGCAGCCGCCGCAGGTGCCGAAATACACACACTTCGGCGTGACCCTTAGCGCAGATTCATTGTGCAACTCGGTCAGTGTGGCGGCTTCCCATTTCGGCTTCTTGCGAAATGACTGGAAGCTCACACGCTCGCCGGGCAATGCCCCTTCGACAAAAATGACCTTGCCGGGGGTACCGTCCTCGTTCTGCAAATGACCGACTCCGCGGCCTTCCATGTCGAGGGATTCAATAACAATCGTGCTGTGCTGCATAGAAAAATTTGAAATGCCGGACGGGCGCGCCCGACATAAAAGAGAAGATTGAGAAATGTGCGCAGGCGCACAGATTACCACGCGGCCAGGTATTCCTTCCAGTGAGACCCATCCAGGTTGGCCAACGAATCGCGCACCAGCGCCATTTCTTCTTCGTAGCTTTCCTTGGTCATGGCACCGCGCATCAAGAGGAAACGGCAATACACCAGGTAGGTATTGACCACGTCAGTTTCGCAATAGTCGCGGATTTCCTTCAGGTGCCCTTCGGTAAACAGTTTCCAGACCTGGGAACCGTCCACACCAAGTTTGCCTGGAAAACCGCATAGTTTGGCCAGGTCATCAAGCGGCGCATTCGCGCGACCGGTGTACAGGGCAAGCAGATCCATCAGGTCGAGGTGACGGGTATGGTAGCGGCTCAGGTAGTTATTCCACTTGAAGTCGCGGTCTTCGTCACCCATTTCCCAATAGCGGGACGCAGTCACGCCACTGATCATGGCCCGATAATGCAGCACCGGCATGTCAAAGCCCGAGCCGTTCCAGGAAATCAGCTGCGGCGTGTACTTGTCGATGATGCGAAAGAAGTCGTTCACCAGCTTGGATTCGGAGTCTTCCAGCGTCCCGAGCGACCGGACGCGAAAACCGTCGTCATCGCGGAAGACGCAGGAGATAGCGGCGACACGATGCAGGTGATGCGGGAGAAAATCGGATTTGGTCTTTTCGCGGCGCGCGGCGAAGGCGGCTTCGGCGACTTCCTCGTCAGTCATGGATGACGCATGCCCATGCAAGGTGCGCAAGCCCTCCACATCGGGAATCGTCTCGATGTCAAACACCAAAACTGGAATCACAACAAGGCGTCCTTGCCGACGCCGCGGGCGGTCAGCGCGCGCTTGAGTTTGACCAGCGCTTCCTGCTGGATCTGCCGCACCCTCTCGCGGGTAACGCTCATTTCGGATGCAAGTTCTTCCAGCGTTGCCGGATCGTCGTTATCAAGGCCAAAGCGACGCACGATTACGATGCGTTGCTTGTCCGGGAGCTTCTTGAGCCAGTCACGCACCAGGCCCATCATTTCGTGATGTTCCGCTCGAGAATCCGGTCCGTCGTCCGCATCCCCGGGCAGCATATCCATCAGGCTGGCCTGTGGGTCGTTGTCGAGTGGTGCATCGAGTGAGGTGGCGTGTTCGGACAGCGCCAGGATGTCCTGCACATCTTCGACCGGGCGGTCGACCAAATGGGCAATGTCCTCCGCAGTGGCATCCTTGCCGTCATGATGCTGCGCTTCAAGGTGATACTTGGCGCGCAGGATCTGGTTGAGTTCCCGCACCATGTGCACCGGCAAACGCACGGTACGTGCCTGATTCATGATTGCACGCTCGATGCTCTGGCGGATCCACCACGTCGCATAGGTGGAAAAGCGAAAGCCTCGTTCGGGCTCGAACTTGTCAATGGCGCGCATTAGACCGAGGTTGCCCTCTTCGATAAGGTCTAGCAGCACGACGCCGCGATTGATGTAATGTTTTGCAATCGAGACAACCAGGCGCAGGTTGTGTTCGATCATTTTTTGACGAGCCTCGAAATTACCCTGCTTGGCCAGCGTAGCGTAATGTACTTCCTCTTCCACCTTGAGCAGCGGACGTGCACCGATCTGGTTGAGATAGTGCTGTGTCGTGTCGGTGGAAAGCTCGGCAGCAAGGACTGTCTTGAGTTCATCGACCGGGTCCGCCACCGGGACGATCACCCCTTCCCCCTGCTCCGCATCCACGTCGTCGATCAGCGGCCCATCACCGTCGCCGGCTCCATGCAGAGACATGCCTTCGGACATGTCATCCGGCGATGCATCATCATCCAGCGGATCGTGAGGGTTGCGGTTCATTTAGCGGCTTGGCAAAAATTTTGAGGGATCGACCGGTTTACCTTGCTGACGTATTTCAAAATGCAGTTTCACCTCATCGGTGTCGGAGTTACCCATTTCTGCAATTTTCTGACCTTTGCTGACATTTTGATCTTCTTTGACGAAGATGGTTTTGTTGTGGGCATACGCGGACAGGAGATTGTTGGTGTGTTTCACAATCACCAGATTGCCGTAACCACGAATTCCACTGCCAGCATACAGCACTTTACCCGCGCCCGCCGCTACAACCGGCTGCCCCATCTTGCCGGCAATATCGATACCACGCCTGCCCTCGCTGAAGCCGGAAATGACCCGTCCTTCCGCCGGCCAGATCCATGCAATGTTGTCGTCTTCAGTCCCCGGTGCCTGCGGCACTTCCGGCGTTTTCTCAGCCGTTTTTGGCACCTCGGGTTTCGGGATGGCGGCCGTTGCCGGTGCGCTTGGGGTGGTGGCGGATTCCGGCTTTTGCATCTCCGCGAGCGCGGCATCGGAATACGGCCGCTTTTCCCCGCGCGGGCCGGTCTTGTGGACCGTTGATCCGGCCGTTGCGCCGGGTAGCGGACGCACCTCGGTACCCGGGCTCACAGTGGCATTGGCAGGCGGTTGAGAACCATCCGGCGGCAGGACGCGCAATTGCTGATCAACCTTGATGTCGTTCGGATTGGCAAGATTGTTCCAGGTGACCAGATCGCGATAATTCTGACCGAAATCAAGCGCAATCTGCAGCAGCGTATCCCCTTTGCGTACCGTGTAGTAGCCTCGGTTTTCAGTCCTTTGCCCTGTCGGAACGGCGGGCGGGACGACTGCCGGAGCAGGCGGTTTTGGCGCCTCGACAACCCGTGGGGTCACCGGTCGGTCATATACGGGCGCAGGCCCGCGCGCCGCCGTACAGGCGGCTAACAACACGGGCAAGGCAGCGATAAACAGCAAACGTATTTTTCTCATTCTCATACTATTAACATTTTGCGACAGCAGTCGCACTCCAACTGGCGCCAGGTTCACATGACACCCGGGCGCAAGGGGACGAAATGGCAGTCTTCAAGTGTCGTATTGATCCACTCGAATTTGCTGACGCGTTCGATGAGTTGCAGGACCTGATGGCGTGCGCCGACCGGTGCAACCAGCCTGCCGCCGATACTCATCTGGTCCAGTAAAGCCTGTGGCACCTCCATCCCTGCGGCGGCCAGGATGATGCCGTCGAAAGGTGCCGCTTGCGGAAGCCCAAGCATACCATCTCCATACTGCAACCGGATATTAGCAATCCTCAACGGCCGCAGGTTGGATTTGGCGAGTTCATGCAAGGGTTTGATGCGCTCAATGGAATAAACTTCCTTTGCCACCAGGGACAGGACGGCAGCCTGATAGCCGCAGCCGGTACCGATTTCCAGCACCTTGCCCAGTACACCGCCATTGCTATTGGCACGCATGACTTCAATCATGCGTGCCACGATGTACGGTTGTGAAATGGTCTGATGATGACCAATGGGCAAGGATGCATCAATGTAAGCCTGGCTCCACAGCCCGGGCTCAACGAACATGTGGCGCGGCACGGCGTCCAGCGCGGCGAGTACCTTGCTATCCTTGACGCCCTGCTTGGCGACACGCGTTACCATGGCGGTGCGCACGGCGTCGGACACGAGTGCGTTTGCCCTGTTCGATGGGATAACCTGCGGCGCAGCCCGTGGCGGTGCCGCAGGCGGCAGCGTGGATGACACCGGTGCGCGCTGCATATTGCGGGCGGCATTCTGGGTTGCCGTTTGCGGCGTCGCGACCTTGGGTGATGCGGGGGTCGTTTGCGCGACCTTGCGGGATTTTTCCACTACGGATGACAGCGGCAAGGGAAAGCGCTTGTCCTTGTCCGTCATGACAATCCTCGCCTGAGCAGTTCCAACTGGGCGCCATGCGTCAGGTCGATCTGCAGCGGCGTCACCGAGACAAATCCGTTGGCGACCGCATGAAAGTCGGTGCCCTCTCCCGCATCTTTTGCCTTGCCAGCAGGCCCGATCCAGAATATTTCGCGGCCGTGCGGATCCTTTGTCTTGATCACAGGCTCGGATTCATGCCGCTTGCCAAGACGCGTTGCCGCAAGTCCCTTGATCTCTTCATAAGGCAGGTTGGGAATGTTCACGTTCAACAGATACGGACCGGCCAGGACACCCGAACGTCTTTCCACAAACTCCCGGGCGATGCGGGCCGCCGAATCCAGATGCGTCCACCCCGGGTTGACCTGTGAAAATGCGATCGCCGGAATGCCGAAAAGGAAGCCTTCGGTGGCAGCAGCGACCGTTCCTGAGTAGAGCGTATCATCGCCCATGTTTTGCCCCTGATTGATGCCTGAGACAATCAGGTCCGGCTTAAAGGCAAGCCCGCCTGTGAGAGCAACGTGTACACAGTCGGAAGGCGTACCATTGACAAAATAGTAGCCATTCTCTGCGCGCTGCACGGAAAGTGGCCGATTCAGCGTCAATGAATTGGAACTGCCTGAGCGGTTGCTGTCGGGTGCGACAACGACAATTTCCGCGATCGGGCTCAGTGCTTCGACCAAGGCCACGATACCTGGCGCCAGATATCCGTCGTCGTTACTAACAAGAATTTTCATACGGGAATTTTACCTGATGGATCGCTGCGCTCCGCATCGTAAACAGCCGCGATGTTGACATTTTGCGGCATAAGCCTAGAATAAAACGACCGTTCTTTTTTGAACCATTGACAACGACTGACAATAAGGAGACACAATGAAAGCGATCCTCTGCAAAACATGGGGACTTCCCGATACTCTGGTTGTAGAGGAACTGCCGGATGTGGTTCCCGGCCCAAGCCAGGTGGCCATCGACGTACAGGCAGCGGGCGTGAATTTTCCCGACGTACTGATCATCCAGAACAAGTACCAATTCAAGCCGGAACTGCCTTTCACCCCGGGAAGCGAACTGGCCGGTGTGATTCGCGCAGTCGGTGACGGCGTCACGAACGTAAAGGTTGGCGACAAGGTACTGGCCTTTGTCAGCCAAGGCGCATTTGCGCAGCAGATCGCTGTCCCCGCGCAACTCGTCATGCCTATGCCACCCGGACTGGATTTTGATACCGCTGCCGCTGTCACACTAACTTATGGCACTTCGCATCACGCCGTCGTGGACCGTGCGCAATTGAAAGCGGGGGAAACCATGCTGGTCCTGGGTGCCGCCGGCGGTGTAGGACTTGCAGCAATCGAAATCGGCAAGGCACTCGGCGCACGCGTCATTGCAGCGGCTTCCACCGATGAGAAACTGGCGGTGTGCAAAGACCACGGCGCGGATGCAACGATCAATTACTCCACACAGGATTTGCGCGAAGCCATCAAGGCGGCGACAGACGGCAAAGGTCCGGACGTGATCTATGATCCGGTCGGCGGCATCTATGCAGAGCCGGCGTTCCGCTCGATCGGATGGCGCGGCCGCTACCTCGTGGTCGGATTTGCCAATGGTGAAATTCCGAAGTTGCCGCTGAACCTGTCCTTGCTCAAAGGCGCATCGATCGTCGGCGTCTTCTGGGGTGAATTTGCGCGCCGCGAGCCGAAGGCTAACCTGGCCGCGATGCGTGAACTGATGACCTGGATGGCGGAAGGAAAAATCCGGCCGCATATCTCTGGCCGTTATGCATTGGCGGAGACTGCACAAGCACTCAACGACATGGCGGCACGCAAGGTGACCGGCAAGGTTGTGATTCAGCCGCAGAGGTAAGGCAGTCCGGTTCGGGGCAGATGGCGTCCTGGACCGGTGTCCCGAACCGATCCGGCTTCTCCGGATACGATTGGAATATCACGATGCAGGGAAATACTTGAGTAGCTTGATCAGCTTGATCAGCTTGATCAGCTTGAGCAACCGTTGAAGCACACCGGCATCTCCATAGGACTTCACCCGCTCCGGCCACCCGTGCCGGAGATTTTCTTTTCAATCCCCTTCTGCGAGGGTCTGATGGACAAAGGCAGACAGAATCAGTCGGTCGTGGATAGACACATCCACAAATTCGAAGCCGTGCTTGAAACCTTCACCGTTTTCCGACGGCCCCACTGAGCGCAAGACCATCTTGAGGTTCAAAAATTCATCCTGCCCAACGGCGCGCACCTTGAATTTGATCTGACCTTCTTCGCCTTTCGACCCGATCATTTGCTTGATCGTCGCAGAAGCACCTCCCATACTGAGGTCCGTGATGATGGCCGCGCAAGACCGCTCAGGAGACCCAAGCGATACGGCCGCGACAATTTCGACTTCTGCTCTGATGCCCTTGCGAACCACGGTGCAGCGTACTTCCTTCGGATAAGCGAGATGCAGGTAAGGATGCGGCGAATGTACGGACTTCACCGCCGCCGTGACAAAGGCATACGCTTTTTTGCCGGAAAAAGCCCTCACGATGAAGGTTTGCCCATCACGGACAAATTCAAATTTACCGTCCGTGACCGGCGCGGTCACGCTCAAGGTCTTGTTCTTGACGAAACCGATCATGCGCACGGTGTATCGCACTGCCGAATTGTCGATCAACTGAAGATAGAGGGTTTCGCCGACATACCAGCGTACATCGTCCATGGCGACAATCACGTCCTTGCCGGCGTTGTTTTCTTCTTTCGGCGGCTCGGCCACGACGGGTTTCTTCGACTGTGCCATTGGCATTGACGAGCGCGGCGCTGGCGGGACCAAATCCCAGGCCGAATCCTTGATGAAGCCGTTATCGATCAGCTCGTCGACCTGCACCTGATTCTCGAGAACGTATCCCGCAGCAAGCAACACATTGCCATGCCAGTCATAGATGGTTTCACGCAACGGCTTGCCGACAACCAGTTCAGCGGAACGCACCGGCATCAGGGAAACGGCGGGATCGGGCAGGGGCACTCCTCAGGCAGGCTAACGGGAGGTATGACGTTGCCAGTGTAGCGAGGTTTGGTGCCGGATTGCGCATGTCTGCAGCCGACTGTATCCGGCTCGCTTCAGGATCCGCACGCCTGTCAATCCTGGAGTGCGGGCTCGACATCCACAGCTTGCTTGTCGAAAAAAGCCTTTGCCACCTCGGGATCACGTGTGCGTGTGAACGGTGGCAGGCTTTGCCAGATGCGGCGACCATATGGCTTGGAGATCAGCCGCGGGTCGCAGATCATCAGCACACCTCGATCGCGTTCATCCCGTATCAGGCGGCCCGCACCCTGCTTCAGGTTGATGATCGCCTCGGGCAGCTGGTGGTGCACGAATCCGTTCAAACCCTTCTTTTCCATGGCGTCGATACGGGCTGCCAGTACAGGATCATCCGGTGGTGAAAATGGCAGTTTGTCGATGATGACGAGCGACAGCGCCTCACCACGCACATCGACGCCCTCCCAGAAACTCTGGCTTCCAATCAGGACGGCATTGCCGGCGGCGCGGAACCGGTCGAGCAATTCAGTACGGCCCGACTCACCCTGTACCATGAGCGGGAAAGGCAGCTTGCGTTTTTCAAACTCTTCGCGCAGACGTTCCGCCGCGCGATTGACCGCACGTATCGTCGTGCACAGCAGGAAGGTCCGTCCACCTGCTGCTTCAATCATCGGCAAAGCGGCGTCGATGACGGCATCGGTGTATTCGTAGGAATTCGGCTGCGGCAAATTGTCCGGCACATACAGCAAGCCCTGGTTGCCATAGTCGAAAGGACTTGGCCAAGACTGCGCAGGCTCGTTCCATAGGCCCATCTGCGACGTGTAATGATTGAAGTCGTTTTTGACCGCCAGGGTTGCGGACGTAAATATCCACGCTCGCGGCGATCCTTCGCGTTGCTTGTTGAAGATGGGAGCGATCGATAACGGGGTTTGGTGCAACTGCAGGGACGATGAAAAAGCTTCGACCCAGAGTACCTTGTCGTGCGGATTATCACCGCCGGCGGCAGCGCTTTGGGCGTTATTCCATGCGGCCAGCTTGTTGCCGATCTCGATGGCGCGCGAGCGGCATTGTTCTATCGTCTCCGCACGCTCGGCCTGCGTCTCGAGCACATCGGTCATGCCCTGCAATTCCTCGCGGAGCTTGTCCAGCGCGGGGAAGAAGGCGCTCGACGGCGCAATCTGGTTAACCGCAAACCTGACGATATCCTGCGGGAAGGCCAACCGCAAATCGCGCGCGGCGCGCTCGACCGTAGCGACAACTTTGGCCCAATCTGCACCGTCGCGCGCATGCGCGAGGCCCTCCGCCAGCACGTCGCGGCAGAGTTCCAGCACCTGCGAAGTCGAGACGGTCTCGCCAAAGAACAGCGTGGCGGTTTCCGGCAACTGGTGGGCTTCGTCAAAGATGATCGTATTTGCCGACGGCAGCAACTCGGCGACGCCATTGTCCTTCAGCGCGACATCGGCAAAGAACAGATGATGATTGACGACCACCACGTCGGCCTGCTGCGCTTCCTTGCGCGCCTTCATGACAAAGCAGTCCTGATAATACTGGCACTCCGCGCCCATGCAAGTGTCGCGCGTCGAAGTGACAAGATTCCAGACCGGTGCGGTTTCGGGCACGCGTGACAGTTCAGCCTTGTCACCGGAACTGGTGGTCTTCATGAAGCGCGATATCTCACGCAGGTAACCAACATCGTCGCGCGACGTCAGCCGGCCGTTTTGCAGCGTGCGCTCGAGATGAAAATGGCAAACGTAATTGGCGCGCCCCTTTAGCAAGGCAACCGACACAGGCGCATTTAACGCCTTGCGCACAGTCGGAATGTCGCGTAGGTAAAGTTGATCCTGCAGATTCTTGGTGCCAGTCGACAAAATGACTTTGCCGCCCCAGAGCAGCGCCGGCACGAGATAGGCGAAAGTCTTTCCAGTCCCTGTTCCGGCCTCTGCGATCAGCGTCTGGCGACCGGCGATAGCACCGGCAATTGCCTTGGCCATTTCCGTCTGCGACTGGCGCGGACGAAAACCGCCGACAGTCTGGCTGAGCGGGCCGGTGGCGTCGAACAGCCGGGCAATATCAGCGTCGTGATTTTCCGAGGGCGGATGGGAAGCAGGCGAAGCGGACTGGGAGATCTGGTCGGTCAAAGCAGGCAATCTGGAGAAATTTCTGAGCGTAATTATGCAGGCACGTCAGGAATTAGTTGCATTTTCAACAATGTTATATGATCCTTCAACTGAAGTTTTCGCTTTTTCAGGCGACGTACCTGAAGTTCGTCGTGCAGCACGTCCCGCGTGAGCAAATCGATCACCGCATCGAGGTCGCGATGCTCAACTTCTAACTCGATTATGCGCCGCTGTATGTCTTCAGTTGGAATCATGGCCGATTGGAGGAATGCGATAACCCGTTATTTTAAGAGGGAAAAGGCACAAAGCCTAGCAGTGAAAAGATGTGCCCTACAATAAATGAAACGACGATGCACTAATGAAACAATTTTTATCGAACAGCCATCTATATGCTTATTTTGTGATAACCGGGTGCTGCTATCAGCATAATCAGCATAGGGAGATGTAACAAAAACCTACAAAACCAAGGACAGCTTTTTGTGCATGCAATAATTTTTCATAAGAAAGTCTAATCTACGTTTACGCATGAGCCAATACAAGATTGAAGCAGGAACTGCGCAACATATCGGTGACCGCAACGAGCAGCAGGACCGTATCGGCCTGTTTACTGCGCCTAAGGCGCCCGGGTACCTGATGGCCGTCGTGGCGGATGGTATGGGTGGGCTCAGTGGCGGCGCTCTCGCCGCAGAACAGGTTCTCCGCACCGCTAAACAGACTTTTGACCTGTTCTCCCCGCAAACGGATGATGTCCCCACCATGCTTGCAACGATTGCAAGGGACGCTCACACGATTATCAAGCTGTCTGCCATTTCCTCCGAAAAGAAACCGCACAGCACCCTGGTAGTCCTTGTCATCACACCGGAGCGTAGTGCGGTATGGGCGCATGTCGGCGATTCGCGACTCTATCGCTTCGACGGTCCGAACTGCGCCGAACGCACTACCGATCACTCCTATGTCGAAAGCCTGGTCAGGGAGGGCAAAATTTCGAAGGCGGAGGCGCGCGATCATCATTTGTCCAATGTACTGCTCAGTGCGCTCGGCTCGCATGACAGTGAACCGGAAGTGACCGTACGCCGCTACGATGGCCTGAAACCCGGCGACTCTTTCCTGCTTTGCACGGATGGCCTCTGGCACTATTTCAGCGATGCCGAACTCGCGGCTGCTGTCGCAGTGAATACACCAAGGCAGGCATCGGAACTGTTGATCAACAAGGCGCGTGAACGCGCAGCGGGACAGTCCGCCGACAACTGCACACTCGCGATCGTGAAACTTGGAGAGCCGCAGAAAGAGGAACGCGGTTATACCGTCAGCAAAATGCGCCGCGCGGTTTGAGCAGGTTGCAGTCTTGGATGCCGTCGCTCCGACTGCATAGGTCTTCGACCCTTTGAATCGCAGCAATAGGCATTGGCAATAGCCACCTTGCCCGAAACACCTGCGCAGAGTCGCCAAGCAATTCGATTGTACTTCCTTCGGTGGATGCCGCTACGCTCGCCTGCTTAGTGCGATTTTCCTGAAGCAGGAGTTGGTGACGTTGCTGGCGTGGCCGGCGTATTCGGGGTAGCGGGCTCTGCCGACGTTGGCGATGACGAGCCTGGCGGCTGAATGGCATCATCTTTCAGCTTCCGCCTCTCTTCAATTTTTTGTTGCTTCTCCGCTTTGCGTCGGGCGAGTTCCTGTTGTCGGGCTTCAGCAGCCTTCACTTTCTTTTCATAGTCGGCAACTTTCTTCGCACGCATGGCCTCTTCCGCACGCTCTTCTTCGGCCGTTCGCCTAACACGTTCGTCATGACGGGCGGCCCGATCGACGCCGGCTTTCTTCGGCGGCTTACGGCCCGCCCTGGCATCGCCGTCGACAGGCGGCACTGCTTCTGTGCCAAAGGGCGCAGGCGATGGCGCATCACGATTGTTGCCTGCGTCCGCATCCTTTTGCCGACGCTTCTCCAGCGCTTCATCGCGTGACGTAACCCGAGCCTTGCGCTTGAAGGTATTGGCTTCAATTTCAACCGGGCGAAGCTTGAGCAAGGCACGGCGCCGGCGTTCCTTCGCCTCGTCAACACAGGAGCTTGCAAAAAATTTGGGCATGCATGCCTGCTTTTCCTGCGTGAAACGCGCTTCTATCTCCGACCGTTCCTTCTCCGCATCGGCCAAGGCTGTGTCTGCGCTCTCGACTGACTGAATCGAGCCGGGCGGAAAGCGACTGATGACACTATTGGTATCGGTAGTCGTTGTTGTCTCGCTTGCCCGGGCTGCTCCCGCTTCGCCCGTGGCCTGCTGGGCCATCGCGACGTGGCCCGCGCACGCAAACAGGCTGGCTGCGAAATAAGTGAAAGTAAATCGAATCGCGTTCATCTTGGATACAGCCCTTGGAAAATCAGGTCACGCAATGGAGCCGGCCACATCGCGGCGATCGCTTTGCATGTATTCCGACGACTGCATTTCAATAATCCGCGAAACAGTACGATGGAATTCATTGGCAAGCATGCCCTCAGTGTATAACTGATCCGGCTCCACTTCCGCCGACATCAGCAACTTGACTTTGTGATCGTACAGGACGTCGATCAGCCAGGTAAAGCGCCGCGCTTCCGACGACATGGAAGCCGACATCTGCGGGACGCTCGACAGGATGACAGTATGAAAGCGGCTGGCAATTTCCAGATAGTCATTCTGGGAACGCGGCCCGCCGCACAAGGTGGCAAAATCAAACCAGACGACGCTCCCGGCGCGCCTGAGCGCCTTGATCTCACGCGCTTCGATATGAATGCGTGGATCATCGTCGATGGTCTCGGCAATCTCGGCAAAAGCCTTCCGCAGCGCTTCGTCCGCTGCTGCACCTAGGGGTGTATGGTAGGCCTCGACCTGCTCCAGCGCACGTTTGCGGTAATCATTACCGGCGTCGACGTTGAGCACATCCAGCCTATCCTTCAGCAATGCAATGGCGGGCAGGATGCGATCACGGTGCAAGCCATCCGGATACAAGGCATCCGGCACGTAGTTGGAAGTCATGATGAAGGAAACACCATGATCGAACAGCGCCTTCAACAAGTTATAGAGAATCATCGCATCGGCGATGTCGGAAACATGAAATTCGTCGAAGCAAATAAGACGATATTTCTTGGCAATGCGGCGCGCGACCTCATCGAGGGGATCGGCGACGCCTTTCAGATCGTCCAACTGATGATGCACGCCGCGCATGAACTCATGGAAATGCAAGCGGGTCTTGCGCACTACGGGCACAACGGAATAAAAGCTATCCATCAGGAAGGACTTGCCGCGCCCTACCCCACCCCACATGTACACGCCACGCGGCACTTCCGGCCGGTTGATCAACCGGCGAAAGGTGCTCGAGCGATGGTTCTTGTACGCGACCCACTCGTCGTAGGTCTGTTGCAGGCGGTTTACCGCACGCAGTTGAGCCTCATCCGATTTGTAACCGCGCTCTGCCAGCGCGTGCTCGTAAAACTCCCTGACATTCATATCGTTCTTCGCTCTTGAACATTTTGCGCGCAACACGCACGCTATGTCGCCTACGTTGTACACATCATGAAAATGGGCGAGTCTTGCTCGCCCACTTCACATGTTTTCCGATTATCAGCCCATATAGGACCTGCAGCCGTTTGCGATCTTCACTGCCTTCGGGTTGCCGGCACTGCGCAGGTAACGTGTAGACATTGCCCGCCAACGTCCGTCCCCTAATCCACGGCTCACCACTATTGCGGGTTCATGTCGACCGTAACGTGGGATGGATAACTTCCGCCGCCGAGGCGGATGGGGAAGCTGAGGCCAACGCCGACACCGACATTTCCACCACCGCCACCTGCACCAAGACCCACGCTGGAGCCCAGGGGATTGGAAGGCTTATAGATGATTTCGGAGGTACGGTAGCCAGTCTTGTTGCAGACCACGCGCAGGTCGCCACTGGGACTGCCTACGCTCACCGTTGCCGGCGTGACGACATTCCAGCTGCCGGCATTGGTGCTCACCATGCAGTTCGCCCCAGGCAGGCTCTGCCCACCGGCGACAGTATCGACCGCGATGCCGCCGCTTCCGCCCGATCCTGTTGAGGCACATGCAGCAAGTGCAATCGGCAACAACAAGATCAGGTGGCGCATGTCACAACTCCTAGAAGTTAAGCGAACGTTTGTCAACCGCGAGAGCGGCTTCCTTGGTTGCCTCGGACAAGGACGGATGCGCATGGCAGATACGGGCAATGTCTTCTGACGATGCACGGAATTCCATCGCCACAACAGCTTCGGAAATCAGCTCGGAAGCCATTGGACCGACGATGTGCACGCCCAGGATTTCATCGCTCTTGGCGTCGGCCAGGAATTTCACCATGCCCGAGGTATCTCCCAGTGCGCGGGCACGACCATTGGCCATGAAGGGGAAAGTGCCAGCCTTATAAGCGACGCCTTCGGCTTTCAACTGCTGCTCGGTCTTGCCAACCCATGCAATTTCCGGAGATGTATATATGACCCAGGGAATTGTATTGAAGTTCACATGACCATGCTGTCCGGCAATACGCTCGGCGACGGCAACACCTTCTTCTTCCGCCTTGTGAGCGAGCATCGGGCCGCGCACCACGTCACCGACCGCCCAGACATTCGGCAGGTTGGTCTTGCAGTCGGTATCGACGGCAACGAAGCCGCGTTCGTCGAGCTGCAGGCCAACGCCTTCGGCATTCAGGCCAATGGTGTTCGGCACACGTCCAATCGACACGATCAGCTTGTCGAACACGACCTTTTGCGCTGCGCCCTTGTCGTCGGTGTACTCGACCGTAACGTCTTTCTTGCTTGGCGTAATCGAACCGATCTTCACGCCCAGGCTGATCGACAAGCCTTGCTTGACGAACAGTTTGTGCGCTTCCTTGGCAATCTGCTCATCGACCGCACCGAGGAAAGCCGGCAGGGCTTCGAGCACGCTGACTTCCGCACCGAGACGGCGCCAGACGCTACCCATTTCAAGACCGATCACGCCGGCACCGATGACGCCAAGCTTCTTCGGCACTGCATCGATGGACAACGCACCGGAGTTGGAGAGAATGAGTTTTTCATCAAAAGGCGCATTCGGCAGTTCGCGCGGGTTGGAGCCGGTGGCGACGATGATGTGCTTGCCGGTAATGCTTTCTTCCGTGGCGCCTGCCACCTTGATTTCATAGCCTTCAGCGCCAGCCTTCACGAAGGAGCCGCGACCGTGGAAGAAGGTAACCTTGTTCTTCTTGAACAGGTAGAGGATGCCGTCGTTGTTCTGCTTGACGACAGTGTCCTTGCGGGCAAGCATGCGCTCAAGGTTAAGGCCCAGACCTTTGACTTCAATACCGTGGTCCGCAAATGCATGACCGGCGTGTTCAAAGTGCTCGGATGATTGCAGCAGTGCCTTGGAAGGAATGCAGCCGACATTAGTGCAGGTGCCGCCGGGCGCGGGGCCGTTCTTGGCATTTTTCCATTCGTCGATACAGGCTGTGCTGAAGCCGAGTTGTGCAGCACGAATTGCGGCGATATAGCCGCCAGGACCGCCGCCAATGACGATCACATCAAAATTTTTTGACATATACCTAACCTATTTTTCCGCAGGATGGACATGCGCGCATGGCGCCGGCAACTCTGCCGCGCCATGCGCGCATCGCACTCGTTCTTACAGGTCCAGCAACAGGCGCGCCGGATCTTCCAGCGCTTCCTTCATCGCAACGAGGCCGAGGACTGCTTCGCGCCCGTCGATGATGCGGTGATCGTAGGACATGGCGAGGAAGTTGATCGGACGGATCACGATCTGGCCATTCTCGACCACCGGACGTTCCTTGGTTGCGTGGACGCCGAGGATTGCGGACTGCGGCGGGTTGATGATCGGTGTCGACAGCATCGAACCGAACACGCCACCATTGGAGATGGAGAAGGTACCCCCGGTGAGTTCGTCGAGAGTCAGCTTGCCGTCCTTGGCCTTGGTACCGAACTCGGCGATCTTCTTTTCGATATCAGCAATGGTCATCTGATCTGCATCACGCAGGATAGGCACGACCAGGCCGCGCGGCGAACCGACGGCGATACCGATGTCGAAATAGCCGTGGTACACAATGTCGTTACCGTCGACCGACGCGTTGATGACCGGGTACTTCTTCAATGCGGCAACTGCAGCTTTGACGAAGAAGGACATGAAGCCCAGCTTGACGCCGTGCTCTTTCTCAAACTTGTCCTTGTACTTGTTACGCAAGTCCATGACCGGCTGCATGTTCACTTCATTGAACGTGGTCAGGATCGCATTGGTAGATTGCGACTGCAGCAAGCGCTCGGCGATACGTGCACGCAGGCGGCTCATCGGCACGCGCTCTTCCGGACGGTTGCCAAGGTTCGGTGTTACCGGCGGTGCAACTTGCTGCAGGGTCGGCTTGGCGGCTGCGGGCGCTGCTGGCGCTGTCGCTGGAGCAGCAGGTTTCTTGTCGAGCGCGTTGATCACATCACCCTTGGTGACACGTCCATCACGGCCAGTACCAGCAACCTGTGCGGTGTTCATGTTGTTATCTGCCAGCATCTTGGCGGCTGCGGGCATGGCAACGCCGGCAGAGGCATTCGATGCGAGTGCGGAAATCGCGGCGGTGACCGGATCACCTGCAGGAGCAGGCGCCGATGCAGCAGCAGCAGCAGGAGCCGGGGCAGCAGCTGGGGCGGCAACTGCGCCAGCCTTGGCTTCAGTGTCCAGGCGCGCGATGATTTCACCGGCCACGACGGTACTGCCGTCAGCTTTCAGGACTTCAACGATCACGCCGCCATCCGGTGCAGGCAATTCAAGCACCACCTTGTCGGTTTCGATATCGATGAGGTTTTCATCGCGGGCGACGGCTTCGCCGACTTTTTTGTGCCAGGCCAGCAGAGTCGCTTCCGCGACGGATTCCGACAGTTGCGGAACTTTGACTTCAATAATTGCCATGTAACTCTCCGTTTCGGTGTGTTCATTCGACGCGCCAGTTTCTAGCGCGTCGACGGGTCTTTATTTTGTGAGGACGAAGCCCTTCAGCTTCGAGAATGCGGTGTCGATCAATGCCTTCTGCTGCGCATAGTGCTTGTCGTAATAACCGACAGCAGGCGATGCGCTGGCCGGGCGACCGGCATAGGCCAGCTTCTGGCCATCTTCCAGGTTCTCGAAGATGTTGTGCTGGATCTGGAACCACGGTCCCTGGTTCTGCGGCTCATCCTGAGTCCAGACCAGCTCGTTGAAGTTCGGGAACTTCTTGAGCTCGGCCGAGAAGGCCTTGTGCGGGAACGGGTAAAGCTGCTCGACACGGACGATGGCGACGTCGGACACGCCACGCTCCTTGCGTGCATTGACAAGGTCGTAATACACCTTGCCCGAACAGGCGATGACGCGCTTAACCTTCTTCGGATCGATTTTCTCATCAACTTCACCGATGACAGTCTGGAACGTGCCTTTTGCCAGATCGGACAACGGCGAGCCGGCATCCTTGTTACGCAGCAGCGATTTCGGCGTAGCGATGACCAGAGGCTTGCGGAACAGGCGAATCATCTGACGACGCAGCAGATGGAAAATCTGTGCGGATGTGGTCGGCTGCACAACCTGCATGTTGTTATCTGCGCACAGCTGCAAATAACGTTCGATACGTGCGGACGAGTGCTCAGGACCCTGCCCTTCGTAACCGTGCGGCAGCATCATGACGAGGCCGGAGGCACGACCCCATTTCACTTCGCCGGAGCTGATGAACTGGTCGATGACAACCTGGGCGCCGTTGGCAAAGTCACCGAACTGCGCTTCCCAGATGGTCAGCGTATTTGGTTCCGCAGTCGAATAACCGTATTCAAAACCGAGAACGGCTTCTTCCGACAACACGGAGTCAATAACGGTAAACGGAGCCTGCGTCTCGGCGACGTTTTGCAGCGGAATGTAAGTCCCCGCATCCCAACGCTCGCGCTTCTGGTCGTGCAAGACTGCATGACGGTGTACGAAGGTACCACGGCCGGCATCCTGACCAGTCAGGCGGACTGCGTAACCCGAAGCAACCAGAGAAGCGTACGCGAGGTGTTCGCCCATGCCCCAGTCGAGGTTGAGTTCGCCGCGACCCATGGATGCGCGATCGGCAAGGACCTTCTCGACGAGTGGGTGCAACTTGAAGTCTTCAGGAACCTTGGTGATACGCTCTGCCAGACGCTTCAGTTCAGCCAGCGGCACCGCGGTATCCGCTGCGTCGGTCCACTTGCGGTTGAGGAACGGCATCCAGTCAACTGCATACTTGCTCTTGAAGTTGGAGATGACCGGGTCAACCGTATGCTTGCCGGCATCCATCGCATCGCGATAAGCCTTGACCATGGCGTCGCCCGCATCGGCGGGAATGGTACCCTGGGTGATCAGCTTGTCGGCGTATACTTTGCGCGTGCCCGGATGCTGGCCAATCTTCTTGTACATCAGCGGCTGAGTCAGTGCCGGTGTGTCCTGCTCGTTGTGGCCGAGTTTGCGGAAGCAGATGATATCGACAACGATGTCCTTCTTGAACTCAAGGCGGTAATCGAGAGCGATCTGGGTCGCAAATACGACTGCTTCGGGATCATCAGCGTTCACGTGCAGCACTGGTGCTTCGATCATCTTCACGACGTCGGAGCAGTACAAGGTCGAACGCGAGTCGCGTGGGTCGGAGGTCGTGAAGCCAATCTGATTGTTGATGACGATATGGACTGTACCGCCTGTACCGTAGCCGCGCGTCTGTGCAAGGTTCAGGGTTTCCATCACAACGCCCTGGCCTGCAAACGCGGCGTCGCCATGCACCAGGATAGGCATGACCTGCGAGCCATCCTTGTCGCCGCGGCGCTCCATACGCGCCTTGACCGAACCTTCGACGACAGGGTTCACGATTTCAAGGTGGGACGGGTTGAAGGCCAGAGACAAGTGGACCGGGCCGCCAGGTGTAGAGATATCGGACGAGAAGCCCTGGTGGTATTTGACGTCGCCTGCTGGCAAGTCGTCGGCATGCTTGCCTTCGAATTCTGCGAACAGGTCTTGTGGCATCTTGCCCAGCGTATTGACGAGAACGTTCAGACGACCACGGTGGGCCATGCCGATCACGATTTCCTGAACGCCCTTTTCGCCCGCACGCTGAATGGTCTCATCCAGTGAGGCAATGAAGCTTTCCCCTCCCTCGAGCGAGAAGCGCTTCTGACCGACGTAACGGGTATGCAGATAACGCTCGAGGCCTTCCGCTGCGGTCAGGCGGTCGAGGATGTGTTTCTTTTTCTCTGCCGAGAAATTCGGGGTCGAACGGACCGATTCAAGACGCTCCTGCAACCAGCGCTTCTGCGTGGGATCGCTGATGTACATGAATTCGGCGCCGATCGAACGGCAATAGGTGTCGCGTAATGCCTGGAGCAAGTCGCGCAGCGAAGCGGTTTCCGGACCAAAGTAGGTATTGCTGATATTGAACACGATGTCCATATCCGCATCGGTAAAACCGTAGGAACTCGGATCCAGCTCCGGAATGGCGGGACGTTCCTGACGCTGCAGGGGATCGAGGTTCGCCCAACGGTTGCCGAGAAAGCGGTAAGCGGCGATCAGTTGCGTCGCGGCGACACGCTTGCGGCCCATTTCGACGTCTTGCGACGCAACCACGGTGCGAATCGGACCCTGCTTGGCGCGTTCGGCAAATGAAGCGATGACGGGGGCGTGTGCCACGTCGGGCTTGGTCGAACCATCGACTGCGGGCACATGCTGCATGGCATCAAAATATGCACGCCAGTTGTCGGGCACGGAGCCGGGATTGTTGAGGTACGCTTCGTACAGTTCTTCAACGTACGGTGCGTTACCTCCAAACAGGTAGGAGTTGGAGAAGTACTGCTGCATCATCTTGCTCACCTTTCTTCGCGTTTCGCGAGATTAGCGGGTTTATATAACCTTCCGCGACACGGCCTGACCGGTTAGCGGATCGCACATCAAGTTGTGGGGAAGGGCTACGTGACGACCTGAGGTGGTACCAGTATTTTTGGAAACGCTAGCATAGCATAGAACTCTTGCCCCCAAATCGACGAAATGCTCTGGCCCAAAAACGTGCTGCATTTTGTTCCCATGAGCCGGCTCTGCGCCCTGCCCTGTCTGGTCTGATTGGCATCCATAGCGCTGCGACAGTGCAGTCCTCTGAATCACTGACCTGCAGAACCGCGTGACCATTGCGCGCTTGCCGTATCCATAAAAAAAGCGAGTCCGAAGACTCGCTTTCTTGTCTATTACCGACTTGCTGCCGGGGCGAAGGCGCCCGACAGGAAAGGCGATTAACCGCGCTGTGCCATGGTGGGCACGTCGCGACGTGGCGCACCGACGTACAACTGACGCGGACGACCGATCTTCTGCTCGGGATCGGAAATCATTTCGTTCCACTGGGCGATCCAGCCGACGGTACGTGCCATCGCGAAGATACCGGTGAACAGCGAAACCGGGATACCGAGCGCAGACTGAACGATGCCGGAGTAGAAGTCGACGTTCGGATAGAGTTTGCGGCTGACGAAGTATTCGTCTTCCAGCGCGACCTTTTCCAGAGCCATCGCCAGCTTGAACAGCGGGTCGTCCTGCAGGCCGAGTTCGTTCAGCACTTCGTGGCAGGTTTCGCGCATCAGTTTGGCGCGGGGATCGTAGTTCTTGTAGACACGGTGACCAAAGCCCATCAGCTTGACGCCGGAATTCTTATCCTTGACCTGCTTGACGAACTCGCCGATCTTGTCGACCGAACCGATCTCGCGCAGCATGGTCAGCGCGGCTTCATTTGCGCCACCGTGAGCCGGGCCCCACAGGCAGGCGATACCGGCAGCGATACAGGCGAACGGGTTCGCACCCGACGAACCGGCCAGACGAACGGTCGATGTCGATGCATTCTGCTCGTGATCCGCGTGCAGGATAAGGATGCGATCCAGCGCGCGCACCAGCACGTCATTGACCTTGTACTCTTCGCATGGGTTCGAGAACATCATGCGCATGAAATTGGCGGAGTACGACAAGTCATTGCGGGGGTATACGAACGGCTGGCCAACCGAGTATTTATAAGCCATCGCAACCAGGGTCGGCAGCTTGGCGATCAGACGGATAGCCGACACTTCGCGGTGATGCGGGTCATTGATGTCGAGCGAGTCATGGTAGAACGAAGACAACGCGCCGACGGTACCAACGAGGACCGACATGGGGTGCGCATCACGGCGGAAACCGCGGAAGAAGAATTGCATCTGCTCGTGAACCATCGTGTGATTGGTCACGGTGGTAACGAATTTGTCTTTTTCAGCTGCGTTCGGCAACTCACCATTCATCAGCAGGTAGCAGGTTTCGAGAAAGTCGCAATTGACTGCGAGCTGCTCGATCGGATAGCCACGATACAGCAGCTCACCCTTGTCACCATCGATGTAGGTGATCGACGAATTACACGCCGCAGTGGACATGAATCCCGGGTCGTACGTGAACTTGCCGGTAGAGCCATACAGCTTGCGGATGTCAACGACGTCCGGACCGATCGTGCCTTTATAGATCGGCAGGTCCAGCGACGAGGAGCCGTCCGAGAACGACAGGGTTGCTTTGGTATCAGAGTTTGTCATGTCTCTTCCTTCTAGTGAGGAGGGGTGAGTCGATTGTAAAAAAACCGGATAACTGCACCTGTTTTCAGCCTGTGGCCGGCTGTTCTCAGGCAGCGCGCAGTCTCGCCAGTAACGCATGGACATGCGGAAGATCCACTTCGCCCACGGGTTCCTTGCGCGCTAAAAGCAAGTCCATCAATTCGTTGTCCGACAACTCCAGCAGGCGCGAAAACGCATCGACCTCTTCATCAGTCAAGTTCTCCTCGTGCGCGTCAAGAAAGCGCGTCACGATCAGATCGTTTTCGAGCAATCCACGACGTGCGCGCCAGCGCAGGCGGGCACGTTTGATGGGATCGGCTTGATGGTTGCTGGACATAATTTCTCGTTCACTCTATTTCATGAGCTCACTGCGACACGCAAGATGGGCTGCAGTGCGCTCATGAAATAAGGCGGAAGCTGAAACGCTTCCGCCCTGTTCTTGCATTGGCTTACACCGCTCGGCGAACCATCAGTTCCTTGATCTTGCCAATGGCGCGTGTCGGGTTCAGACCCTTCGGACACACATCGACGCAGTTCATGATCGTGTGGCAGCGGAACAGGCGATACGGGTCTTCGAGGTTGTCGAGACGCGCATTGGTTGCCTCATCTCGGCTATCCGCGATGAAGCGGTAAGCCTGCAACAGACCCGCAGGACCAACGAACTTGTCCGGGTTCCACCAGAACGACGGGCAGGAAGTCGAGCAGCATGCACACAGGATGCACTCGTACAGGCCATCAAGTTCTTCACGCTCCGCCGGCGTCTGCAGACGCTCCTTCTCAGGGGGAATCGTGTCGTTGATCAGGTAAGGCTTGATCGAGTTGTACTGCTTGAAGAACTGCGTCATGTCGACGATCAGGTCGCGAATGACCGGCAGGCCGGGCAGCGGACGCAGCACGATTGGTTCTGTCAGTTCATTCAGGTTGGTCGTGCATGCCAGGCCATTCTTGCCGTTGATGTTCATCGCGTCCGAACCGCAGACGCCTTCACGGCAGGAGCGGCGCAATGCCAAAGAATCATCCACGTCAGCCTTGATGCGCTGCAATGCATCAAGCAGCATCTTGTCAGTGTCTTGCAGGGTGACTGTCAGGTCCTGCATGTAAGGCTTTGCATCCTTATCGGGATCGTAGCGATAGATTTGAAATTTCAGGGTACGTGCCATGTTCTTACCTTAGAAAGTACGTGCTTTTGGCTTGAAGGTTTCAACGGTCAGCGGCTTGTAATCAAGACGGTTGCCTTCCGAGAAGAACAGGGTGTGCTTCATCCAGTTCTCGTCGTCACGCTTCTCGTAATCGCGATGCGCATGGGCACCGCGTGATTCCTTGCGGGCTGCTGCCGAAGTGATGGTAGCCTTCGCCGTTTCAATGAGGTTATCCAGTTCAAGCGCTTCCACGCGGGCGGTGTTGAAGACCTTGGACTTGTCCTTGAACGACACATGCTTGCGACGTTCGTCGAGTTCCATGATTTTCTTGAAACCGGTCTGCAGCAGTTCGTCGGTACGGAACACGCCACAGTATTGCTGCATGGTGGAGCGGATCGCGTTGGCGACGTCCTGCACGCGCTCGGAACCAGTGCTGGTTTCCAGGCGGGCCAGGCGCGACAGCGCGATGTCAGCGGCATCCGCAGGCAGCGGCTTGTGGCTCTTGGCCTTGAGGTTGCTGGCGACGATGTGGTTACCGGCAGCACGGCCGAAGACCACCAGGTCGAGCAGCGAGTTGGTGCCAAGGCGGTTTGCGCCGTGCACGGACACACAGGCGCATTCGCCGATTGCGTACATGCCGTTGACCACGTCGTTCGGGATACCGTTCTTGGGAACGACCACCTGACCATGAATATTGGTCGGAATACCACCCATCTGATAGTGGATGGTCGGCACGACAGGAATTGGTTCCTTGGTCGCGTCAACGTTGGCGAACTTATGGCCGATTTCCAGAATCGAGGGCAGACGCTTCTTGATGGTGTCGGCGCCAATGTGACGCAGGTCCAGCAAGACGTGATCCTTGTTTGGACCACAACCGCGGCCTTCCTTGATTTCCTGGTCCATCGAACGGGACACGAAGTCGCGTGGCGCCAGATCCTTCAGCGTCGGCGCATAGCGCTCCATGAAACGTTCGCCGTTGGAGTTGATCAGGATGCCGCCTTCGCCGCGCACACCTTCAGTAATCAGCACGCCTGCGCCGGACACGCCGGTCGGGTGGAATTGCCAGAATTCCATGTCCTGCAGTGGCAGACCGGCACGTGCAGCCATGCCCATGCCGTCACCGGTATTGATGAACGCGTTGGTCGAAGCGGCAAAGATACGTCCCGCTCCACCAGTCGCGAACATTGTGGTCTTGGCTTCGAGAATCATCACATCGCCGGTTTCCATCTCGAGGGCGACGACGCCGAGCACGTCACCATCCTGATCACGGACCAGGTCGATTGCCATCCACTCAACAAAAAAGTGGGTCTTGGCGCGCACGTTACGCTGATACAGCGTGTGCAGCAGCGCATGGCCGGTACGGTCGGCTGCAGCGCATGCACGCTGCACCGGCTTTTCACCGAAGTTGGCGGTGTGCCCGCCGAACGGACGCTGGTAAATTGTGCCGTCGGGATTACGGTCGAAAGGCATGCCGAAGTGTTCGAGTTCGTACACGACCTTCGGTGCTTCGCGGCACATGAATTCAATGGCGTCCTGATCGCCGAGATAGTCGGAACCCTTGACGGTGTCGAACATGTGCCAGTACCAGTTGTCTTCGGACATATTACCGAGCGACGCGCCGATACCGCCCTGTGCTGCAACTGTGTGCGAACGGGTGGGAAATACTTTGGATAATACTGCGACGTTCAGACCGGCTTCGGCCAGTTGCAGCGAAGCGCGCATGCCGGAACCGCCGGCACCGACGATCACTGCATCAAAACGACGGGTAGGAATGGATTGTTTGATTGCTGCCACGATTACACGCTCCAAATAATCTGCGCGGCCCAGCCAGCGCAACCGACCAGCCACAGGAGTGTGGCAACCTGCAATAAGAGACGCGCCGCTACCGACTTCGTCACATAGTCCATCCAGATATTACGCATGCCGACCCAGGCGTGGTATAGCAGCGAAAGGAAGGTCACGAATGTTGCCAGCTTGAACCACTGGTGAGCGAACAGGCCTGCCCAGCCTTCGTAACTGAAATTATTTGCGGTGAGGAATGCGACCAGCAGGATGACGGTATAGATGGCCATCACGATCGCGGTGACACGCTGACCCATCCAGTCTCTGAGGCCGTAGTGCGCACCGACGACCAGCCGCTTCGGTCCAATATTGTTATTTTCCATTTAAAACGCTCCGAACAATTTCAATGCAACCAGTGCTGTCGGTACCAGGCTGACGACAAAAACCGCGATCGATGTCTTGCGCCCGCTTTCCTTGTCCACGCCCATATGGAAGTCCATCAGCAGGTGGCGGAAGCCAGCAAAGAAATGGTGCAGATAAGCCCAGACCAGGCCGAGGATGACCAATTTGACAAACCAGCCAGACGTGAAGCCCTTGAGGTACTCGAACGAAATCTCGGAAGTGAGGCTTTGATCGAGAAGGTAGAGTGTAAAGGGAAGTAACACCACCATCAGAGCGCCGCTGATGCGGTGGAGAATGGAAAGATACGCCGCCAGTGGCAGCTTGTAGTGTGCGATGTCTGCGAATCGCATCACGCCAAATTTTTGCCGATTTTTCTTTACGGCTTCCGACATGAGAGGACCTCCCTGAGCTTAATAATCCCGTAATTTTCGCCGATTTTTGTGCGGCACACCAATAGGTATCTTCACCTAAGACAATTTTCCGTTCGGCAAGCGACCGAATCTAACAACATCACGAGCCAATTCCACGAGCTTCTACTCACTCTTAACTCAGGTCGTTCTGATAATGGTGACTATCGGTCCGGTATAGTCCGCGCCGAACCTCTACCGGCTTATCCCCATAGGTATATGAGACCCGCTCAACGCTTAACAATGGCGTATTGTGCGCGACATTAAGCAATTCTGCAGTGGACTCATCCGCCGCAACCGCACGGATGCGCTCGGAAGCGCGAATCATGCGTGTGCCAAACTCGGTTTCGAACAAGCCATACATAGGGCCTTTGTACTCAACGAGGCGTTCTGCCGTCAGCCCCTTGAAGATCGCACCGGGCAACCACAACTCTTCGACAATGGTGGGCGCGCCGTCGAACGACTGCACGCGCTTGATGAAAACTACGGAATCACCCGATTTGATATCCAGTTGGCGCGCCACTTCCGCGGGCGCGCGCAGTCTCTTGACTTCAAGGATATTGTTATCGGCGGAGTGCGGCTCGCCGGTATCCGGCATCAACCGCAAAAATCGGAATTGCGCACGCGCTTCATGATGCGTGGCAACGAAGGTACCTTTGCCTTGACGGCGCACAACCAGGTTCTCGGCGGACAGTTCGTCGATCGCCTTGCGCACCGTACCCTGGCTGACCTTGAAGCGATTGGCCAGTTCGACCTCGCTGGGGATGAGTTCACCCGGCTTCCACTCACCTGACTGCAGGCTCTGCAGGATGAGCGACTTGATCTGCTGGTAAAGAGGGCTGAAGGTCGGAGATGTTCCGGGAGCAGCGACTCCCGCACCTGTCGCAGGCGCGCCGGGATTTATCGTATTGGACGTGGCGGAACTCATAGCAGGATTTCACCATAAAACCTGCCTTGCAGTCCAGCAAAACATGCTAAGACATATGTCTTATATAAGATATATGATACTCATTGACAGAGCGCAAACAGAAGCCTACACTCGCGGGCAATATTTGCAGGACGCAAGCCGCACAGGAAGCCTGGTTGCAGCCTACGCGAATCCGGTGGAGAACCGACGGTCGGCTGTGATCGATAGCGTTGAAATGCTTTCTTTCGACGGTATTGTATTATTACAGGCTTGCAGAAATTTTACGCAAAATTTTCGCCCGTTTTCATTCCCACTTTGGAGATTCATCATGGCTAAAGCCCCAATGCGCGTTGCCGTTACCGGCGCCGCCGGTCAAATCGGCTACTCCCTGCTTTTCCGCATCGCCAACGGCGACATGCTGGGCAAAGACCAGCCAGTTATCCTGCAACTGCTCGAAATCCCGGATGAAAAGGCCCAGAAGGCGCTCAAGGGCGTGATGATGGAAATCGACGACTGCGCATTCCCGCTGCTGGCCGGCATGACCGCACACAGCGATCCGATGACCGCATTCAAGGACATCGATGTCGCCCTGCTGGTCGGCGCACGTCCCCGCGGCCCGGGCATGGAGCGCAAGGATCTGCTCGAAGCCAATGCACAAATCTTCACCGTTCAGGGCAAGGCACTCGACGCTGTTGCATCGCGCAACGTTAAAGTGCTGGTCGTTGGCAACCCGGCCAACACCAATGCCTACATCGCCATGAAGTCGGCACCGAACCTGCCATCCAAGAACTTCACCGCGATGCTGCGCCTGGACCACAACCGCGCACTCTCCCAACTGGCCGCCAAAGTTGGCAAGCCGATCACATCGATCGAAAAGCTGTGCGTATGGGGCAACCACTCCCCAACCATGTACGCTGACTTCACCCACGCAACCGTCGACGGCCAACCGGCGAAGGCACTGGTGAATGACGAAGCCTGGACCAAGGACGTCTACCTGCCGACAGTCGGCAAGCGCGGTGCAGCCATCATCGAAGCACGCGGCCTGTCTTCGGCAGCTTCGGCAGCAAATGCAGCCATCGACCACGTACGTGACTGGGTGCTGGGCACCAACGGCAAATGGACTACCATGGGTATTCCGTCGGACGGCTCCTACGGCATTCCGGAAGGTACCATGTTCGGTTATCCTGTCACTACCGAAAACGGCGAGTACAAGATCGTCCAGGGTCTGGAAATCGACGCGTTCTCCCAAGAGCGCATCAACCTGACACTGAAGGAACTGCTCGAAGAGCGCGAAGGCGTCAAGCACCTGGTCGGCTAAGCAACTGAGCGAACTGAGCGCTTAAGCGCTCTCGCAACGGGACAAGTGATGCGCGCAGGCGCGTCCGACAGCGTCACTTGTCCTTCTGCATTTTTGCCAGTTTGCCTATTTGCCCTTCGTTCATCGCTTTACAACCGACGTCAGCCACGCTGCACATGCACCCTTCCGAGGTCTTATTCCAGGGCACACATCTGCCGGTTTCCATCCCGGTCTGCGATCACTATGCCGGCTCCGAAAAGCTGATGCTCAAGTCGATTGCCCTGCAACAAGAACTTGGTCCTGTTTTTGATATCACCTTCGACTGCGAAGACGGCGCCAGCGCCGGCAATGAAGAAGCGCACGCGCGCCTCGTCGCCTCGCTGATCGCCAGCGACGCCAATCGCTTCAACCGCATCGGCGCCCGCGTCCATGACACGACGCATCCCTGCTTTGAACAAGACGTCGAGATCATTTGCCAAGGCGCGGCACCGCGCCTGGCGTATCTGGTCCTGCCCAAGGTCAACAGCGCCGCTGAAGTCAGGCGCGCCATCACCCTGATCAAGCGCCATGCCAAAAAGGCGGGGCGCGACAAGCTGCCGGTCCATGTTCTGATCGAGACACATGGCGCACTTGCCGAGGCGCACGCCATCGCCGTTCTACCCGAAGTCGAATGCCTGTCCTTCGGCATCATGGACTTTGTTTCCTCGCATTACGGCGCGATCCCCGGCAACGCGATGCGCTCGCCCGGCCAGTTTACGCATCCGCTGGTGGTGCGCGCCAAGCTGGAAATGGCGGCCGCCTGCCATGCGCACGGCAAAGTGCCGTCCCACAACGTGACCACAGAGATCAAGGACACGGCGATCGTCGCCAATGATGCAACCCGCGCCGCCGGAGAATTCGGCTATATGCGCATGTGGAGCATCCATCCGGACCAGATTAAGCCCATACTGAAAGCCTTGTCGCCGCGCAGCTCCGAAGTCAGCGAAGCAGTCCATATCCTGACCGACGCGCAGGCAGCGCAATGGGGACCTATACAATACAACGGCAAGCTGCACGACCGCGCAAGCTATCGTTACTACTGGACGATATTGCAACGTGCGAAAGCGGGAGGCATGCCGATGCCCGAAGCAGCGGGAAATCTGTTATAGCAAAAAGCACATGCGACGCTTTACAACCACTCGATCAACCTTGGCGCGCTCTAAAGGAAACACCGTCATGAAAACCGTATCAGCAATCGCTCTGCTCATCACCAGCCTAGGCGTCGCCCTGCCCTCCATGGCAGAAGAAGCCAAGACCAAACCAGACACCAAGGCGGTCAAGAAGCCGCCGGCAAAGAAGTCTACCAAGGAAGCTCCTGCCGCAGCCGACGATGAGAAGGAACCAGACATCGCAGGTCTGACCGGGACTGCCTACGACTGTGAGCTCGGGAACAAGCTGACCATTTATCAACTCTCCGATACAGACGAGATCGCACTGCGCTGGAACAAACGCCTGCACCACTTGGCGCGCGTGTCGACCACTACCGGCGCCAACCGCTTTGAAAACTCAAAGAAGGGCCTGGTCTGGATCGGCATCCCTGCCAAAGGCATGCTGCTCGATTCCAAGAAAGGCCAGCAACTCGCCAATGAGTGCAAGACTCTGGAGCAGTCGGCACCGAAGGCGGCCAGCAACGGTTGATGCCGGCAGGAATGCAACAAGTGCAATGGGGCCGGTTATCCGGCCATGTTGCGTAGATACGGTTTGAAGTTCAACATAAATACCAACGTATATAAACAGTTCAGTACTAACAATTAAGGAGAGGTTATGTCCCGCAATACTCTGAACACGCTGAAGGAATTCAAGATCTCGGATTCCAAGAAAGGCAAGTTCTACTCGCTACCCGCGCTGGAGAAGAAGCTTGGCGTGAACATTTCGCGCCTGCCGGTTTCGATCCGCATCGTGCTCGAATCCGTATTGCGCAACTGCGACGGCAAGAAAGTGACCGAAGAGCACGTTCGCGAACTGGCGAACTGGGCTCCGACGGCTCCCCGTGTCGACGAGATCCCCTTCGTTGTCGCGCGCGTCGTATTGCAGGACTTCACTGGCGTTCCGCTGCTGGCCGACCTGGCCGCGATGCGTAACGTCGCCTCCAAGCTGGGCAAGAAACCGAAGAACATCGAGCCGCTGGTACCGGTTGACCTGGTTGTCGACCATTCAGTGCAGATCGACCACTTCCGCGAAAAGAAAGCGCTCGACCTCAACATGAAACTGGAATTCCAGCGCAACAACGAGCGCTATCAGTTCATGAAGTGGGGCATGCAGGCATTTGACACCTTCGGCGTCGTGCCGCCCGGCTTCGGCATCGTGCACCAGGTCAACCTTGAGTATCTGGCCCGCGGTGTTCACAAGAAACAAGATATTTACTATCCGGACACACTGGTCGGTACCGATTCCCACACCACCATGATCAACGGCATCGGCGTAGTCGGCTGGGGCGTGGGCGGCATTGAAGCGGAAGCGGGTATGCTTGGCCAGCCGGTCTACTTCCTGACTCCAGACGTCGTCGGTGTCAACCTGACCGGCGCGCTGCGCGAAGGCGTCACAGCGACTGACCTGGTCCTGACCATTACCGAATTGCTGCGCAAGCAAAAGGTCGTGGGCAAGTTCGTGGAATTCTTCGGCGAAGGCACAGAGTCCCTGACACTGACCGACCGCGCCACCATCGGCAACATGGCACCGGAATACGGCGCCACCATGGGCTTCTTCCCGGTTGACGAAGCGACCATCGAATACTTCCGCGGCACCGGCCGTACCAAGGCCGAAATCGACGCCTTCGAAGCCTACTTCAAGGCCCAGAACCTGTTCGGCATTCCAAAAGTTGGCGACATCGACTATTCCACCGTGGTCGAACTCGACCTCGGTACTGTCGCTCCGTCGCTGGCTGGTCCGAAGCGTCCGCAAGACCGCATCGAAATCGGCAACGTCAAGACGACTTTTGCGGACCTGTTCTCCAAGCCGGTGTCCGAAAACGGCTTCAACAAGAACCCGGAAGATCTCGACGCGCAGTACGAGACCACCAATGGCGTCAAGGTCAAGAACGGCGACGTGCTGATTGCCGCGATCACCTCCTGTACCAACACCTCCAACCCGAGCGTGCTGCTGGCCGCCGGCCTGCTGTCCAAGAAAGCCGTTGAAGCCGGTCTGAAGGTCGCTCCACACATCAAAACTTCGCTCGCGCCCGGGTCGCGCGTCGTCACCAAGTACCTAGAAGATACCGGCCTGCTCCCCTACATGGAGAAGCTGGGCTTCGGCGTCACCGCCTATGGCTGCACCACCTGCATCGGTAACGCCGGCGACCTGACACCGGAACTCAACGAAGCGATCATCAAGAACGACATCGTGGCGTCAGCCGTGCTCTCGGGCAACCGCAACTTTGAAGCACGTATCCACCCGAACATCCGTTCCAACTTCCTGGCTTCGCCACCGCTGGTCGTTGCCTATGCGATCGCCGGCAATGTCACACGCGACCTGATGACCGAACCGGTCGGTAAGGGCAAGGGTGGCAAGGACATCTACCTGGGCGACATCTGGCCGACCTCGGACGAGATCAACAAGTTGATGAAATACGCGCTCAACGGCAAGACCTTCAAGGACAACTATGCCGATGTCAAAGGAGCGCCTGGCAAGCTGTGGGAGCAGATCAAAGGCGTCGCCAAGGGCGAAGTCTACAACTGGCCGGCATCGACCTACATTGCCGAACCACCATTCTTCAACGACTTCGAAATGCAGCCGAAAGCCGCAGCAACCGGCATTTCCGGTGCGCGTGCACTGGGCGTCTTCGGCGACTCGATCACCACCGACCACATCTCCCCGGCAGGCTCCATCAAGGAAACCAGCCCGGCCGGCAAATGGCTGCTGGAAAACGGCGTTTTGAAGGCTGACTTCAACTCCTACGGCTCGCGTCGTGGCAACCATGAAGTCATGATGCGCGGCACCTTCGCCAACGTGCGTATCAAGAACCTGATGATCCCGCCGAAGGAAGACGGCTCCCGCGTTGAAGGCGGCCTGACCGTGCACCAGCCAAGCGGTGAACAAATGTCGATCTACGACGCAGCGATGAAGTATGTCGCCGACGGCGTGCCGACCATGGTGTTCGCAGGCGAAGAGTACGGGACCGGCTCCTCGCGCGACTGGGCTGCCAAGGGTACGCAGTTGCTAGGCGTCAAGGCCGTGATCGCACGCTCCTTCGAGCGTATCCACCGTTCCAACCTGGTTGGCATGGGCGTCCTCCCGCTGCAATTCCTGGGCGACGATAGCGTGCAGTCGCTGAACATCACCGGTGAAGAGTCCTACGACCTGAAAGGCATCGAAAACGACATCAAGCCACAGCAGACTGTGACCCTGGTGATCAACCGCGCCGACGGCAGCCAGCAGGAAGTCCCTGTACTGCTGCGTATCGACACGCCGATCGAAGTCGACTACTACAAGCATGGCGGCATCCTGCCGTTCGTGCTGCGTCAGTTGCTGGCTGCGTAAAGAGGCATAAGGCAGCGCAAAGAAGGACCCTAGTACTTTGATGGGCCGCGCTGTCACCGGCGTGGCCTGGTCTGTCGCGCCAATCTTCGAACCAGGCTCGGCGGACGACGCCAGCCTGGTCTTGCAAGCCACGTGTAAGAATGCACTGCTATTCTTTAATCAAGAAAAACGCCGGAGTTTTCCGGCGTTTTGTTTGTAGAGCTTGTAAAGCTTAGGTTTCAAATTTATTACTTTTAAGAACCATTCAGGAGACTGCTCATGTGGAAAATCTTCGTTGCCTTTATCGCCTTTGCCTTGCTTGCCCTGTTCGTGATCATGAAGGGCGGCGACAAGATCGACATGCAGGGCGAAGCAGGCGGACATAATCCGACCGAGGCGCCATCTTCGTCCACACACGGTTCTACTCCTGCGACACCAGGCGCACCGGCCGCTCCTGCTACCCCGGCCGCTCCCGCAGCATCCGGAACGGAAGCATCCAAGTAAACACTTCGTTTATCGTTATCGTCCTGGCCGACACAAGGCGCGGCAAAGGTCGCACCACGTAATACTACGCAAAACGCCGCATGCACTGCATGCGGCGTTTTGTTTTCTTGATCGTCCTCCTCCCACCCGCCGTCTTTTGGTGGCATCCTGTTGAATCAACTACAATACGTTTCCTCTTCGCCTATCCTATCCACCATGCGTCGTCTATCCAAAAGTTCTGCAAATAAGTTGTCAGCGGACAGCCAGCGTCTGGTTTCTCTCGCGCAAGGCGTGGCGCAGTCAGCCAGCCGTCTGGAAGAGCGGAATTGGGAGCATTCACTGGATGCCCTGCTGCACAAAATCCTGAAGGCCAATCATCAGGAACACGTCGATGCAGCCCTCGAACATCTGTTCAAGGCTGACCTGCCCGCGTACGACACCCTGATGGAAGCCGTCGAAGCAGGCAGCGAGTCTTGCTTCATCGAACACGAAGGCGTGCACTACGAGGCCCTGCTGATCGCCATTCCAGTCCTCGCCTGGACGCGCTTCTCGATAGCGTCCGGCCCGGTACCGGACGAAGTCCGCAACGCACTGTGCGCGCATCTGCACGGTCATCTGCTCGCGCCGGATGCCCACGTTGCCATGGCGCCAACCCTGTTTTCCATCGATCAGTTGCCCCGCACCCATGCTGAGACTTTTGCGCTGACACAGCGCATGGCACAGGCAGCTGTCAAGGCGGCAAGCTTGAAGGCGCAAGCCAATGCGCCCGAAACAGCACCCTTCCTTGCCGATACCCGCTATCTGCTCGCCGCCGTGGCAGTCCGCATGGGCTCGCCCATGTTTGCCTGGCAGGCCAGCGCGCATCCGGCCGACCGTGAAAAAGCCCTGGAGCAATGGCGGCGTCAGGCCACACCAAACATCGCCCCCCTGCTGCCCGGTTGCGGCATTGAACTTCTGATGCCCGAAGCCTATTACGTCGCATGTCGCGAAGCCGATCGTCAAATCCGTCCAGCATCGATACGCGCCGCCGTACATTTTCTGACCCATACGCTGGGTGTAGAAACCACTGCCCTGCGCGCCATCATCGGCAGCTTCACCGAAGAACCTGGCAGCGGACGCGTCGATGAATACCGTGTCGCCTTCACCCTGCGCCAAAGCCCCGAAGTGGTCTACGGCGTGGTCTGGCCACTCTACGGCGCCGAAGACGAGGACGAATCCGCCGTGACGACATTTGAATCCATCACATCACCGGAAATCCTCGATACCGAAGTGCGGACCCCCGTCGAACAAATCATCGCGCTGCTACGCGCCTGCGGCGTCACGCATATCAAACGGCATTCTGAAGAGTTTCCGATGGATTTCTGCGATGACTGTGGCGCACCACTTTATCCGGATGCGGAAGCGGAGCTGGTGCATGCGGAGATGCCGGATGATGCGCCGGCAAGCAACGGACATTTGCATTGATAGCGGCAGCGTATGTCTCATGCTTTTAAATTTGGCCAGACTCACCAGTACTAAGTTGGAACGCTCGGAAACGCAGCCGCAAACTGCAGTCCAGCTAGCCACACCCTCCGTAAAACCCCTTCCCCCTCGTAGGGGGAAGGTTGGGATGGGGGTGGTGCGGTCGTTCAATAGCAATATCTATTAAGCGCTCAGCGCCCCCAAAAAATCTCTACCAACTCAAATAAGGCCGCCGAATCAAATTCGAATTGAAATACCGCGCATCATCCGTTACCTCATCCCCCACCCACTCCGGCTTCACAAACACCTGATCCTCCGCCACAAGCTCAATCTCGGCTACCACCAGCCCGGCGTTATCCCCCATAAACTCGTCCACCTCCCACGTCATCCCCTCAAACTCAATCCGATAACGCGCCTTCTCAATAATTGGCCACTCGCACAACCCATCCAGAAACGCCTGCGCATCCGCCACCGGAATCGGATATTCCCACTCCCCACGCGTCGCCCCCACCGAACGCCCCTTGATCGTCAGCACCGCACCATCGCCCTCAATGCGTACCCGGACAACCCGCTCCGGATTCGACGACAAATACCCCTGGCGCAGCAACACCCCTTGCCCCAACGCCTTCCAGGCATCGCCCCGCACGAGAAACTTGCGCTCAATCTCGACACTCATGCCTTCATCCTCTCGATGGCATCCAGCATCGGCTGCAACGCCGCCGCACCAAGCCGCGCACTGCGCGCACCATTCCACCCCACCTGCGAATCAGGCAGGTCGGCGTTATCCTTGAACGGCATCTCCAGCGTCAACGATATGCATTTGAACGTATGTCCAACATACTTGGACGCCAACTGCAACATCTCTTCACGATACTTGCTCGCCTCATAGCCGACCTTGGTCTGAAAATCCGGACTCGCCTTCACAAAGCTATCAATAAACCCCTGCTGCTCCTGCTGCTGACGCTCGGTAAAGCCATCCAGCATTTCGCAACCGGCCACAAAGTTGTACGGCAGCGTCTCGTCCCCATGCACATCCAGAAACAGATCACAGCCCGTTTCATGCATCTTGCTTTTCACAAGATAAACCTCGGGACTGCGCTCCATCGACGGATCCACCCATTCGCGATTCAGATTGGCACCCGCCGCATTGGTACGCAGATTGCCGCGCACCGAGCCATCCGGATTCATGTTCGGCACCACGTAAAAAACCGCATGCTGCAACAAACGACGCGCCAGCGGATTCGATCGATCGGCCAGTGCATCGAGCATGCCTTCAACAAACCATTCAGACATGGTCTCGCCCGGATGCTGCCGTGCGATCACCCAGATCTTTTTGTCGGCATCTGGATTGCCGAGCACCGCCACATTGAAGTCCCTCCCATCCAGCGTCGACCCCAGGTCCAGCACACGACCGCCCTCGATGTTTTCAACCTGCGCCAGCAAGCGCAGATGCCTCTCCCAGGAATACGGCTCGAAATACGCGTAGTACACGCTATCTCGCTCAGGGGTATGCGAGATCGTCAGTACCTTGCCGTCATACGAAGTCGGCACACGGAACCACGTCTCGCGGTCATAGCTGGCGACAGCCTGGTAATTAACCCACCCGCCCGGAAACGCCGCCTGTGACGCGTTCAGCAGATGCATCGTGCAAGCCTGCCCGCGCGCGCCCTGCACACGAAAATAAAACCACTGAAGAACCTCCGCATGCGAATCCTTGCGAAGGTGAAGATCGATAGAGTCCGGAGAGTCCGCACGGACCACCTCGATGGCGCCCGCGTCAAAGTGTTGGCTGATTTTGATTGTCATGCCTAAAAGAGAAATAATTAGTCGACGAATGCTTGCAGTTCCTGCGCGTCCTGATAGCCAGCGGAGGACCGATCATGCCCAGCGCTCAGAATGAGACATGGCCGCATCGAGGCTGATACCATTCAGCGGTTTCATTCTATGCCACAAACACGACAATGATCTTTTGCAAGATTCTGGCGCTTCTGGGACTGGTCGCCGCCGCACTGTCCGCCCATGCCGACAACTGGCCTTCCCGCCCCATCCGATTTGTCGTCGCCGCACCCGGCGGCTCATCGCTGGACATCATTGCCCGCACGCTCGGCGACAAGCTCAAGGACCGTCTGGGCCAACCCATCGTCATCGATAACGTCCCCGGCGCATCCGGCACTATTGCCACCGGCAATGTCGCCCGCGCCGCACCGGACGGCTACACCTGGCTGATTTCTTACAACGGCCCACTCGCCTATACCCAGTTCCTCACACGCCTGCCCTATCACCCGCAAAAGGACTTGGTGCCCGTCATCCAGACCAGCTCCCAGCCCAACGTCCTCGCCGTCAGCACCGACCTAGCCGTCAACAATGTCCGCGAACTGATCGCTTACGTCCGCGCCCGTCCCGGAAAGCTGAACTACGCCTCGGTAGGCAACGGCTCGTCGTCGCATCTGACCATGGAATTATTCAAGTCCATGACCGGCAGCTACGTCGTGCACATCCCGTACAACGGCGCACCGCCTGCGGCATTGTCGCTGGTATCCGGAGAAACGCAGATGCTGTTTTCCGTACCGTCGGTGGTAATGCCTCAGATCAAGAGTGGTAAGGTAAAAGCCCTTGCCGTCAGCAGCGCCAGCCGGTTCCCTCTGTTGCCCGACCTGCCCACGGTCGCCGAATCCGGCCTGCCGGGATTTGAGTCGGTCACATGGAACGGCGTCCTGGTCCCGAAAGGCACGCCGGTAGAAATTACCCAACGCCTGAACCGCGAAATGGATTCTATTCTGAAAATGGCGGACGTCCGGCAGCGACTGAATAATGCCGGCCTGGAACCAGTTGGCGGCACGGCGGATGCCTTTCAGGCATTAATCGCAGCAGAAGCGGCAAAATGGGAACCAATCATCCGCAAGACAGGCGCCAAGCTTGACTAAGCTCGAATGCCATGCAGATGCGTGGCGGAAATCATAACGGCTCTGCTATAATGCGTGCTTCGTCGGGGCGTAGCGCAGCCTGGTAGCGTACTTGCATGGGGTGCAAGGGGTCGGAGGTTCGAATCCTCTCGCCCCGACCAATAGAATCAAAGGGTTACAGATTTTGGTCTGTAACCCTTTTTGCTTTGTATAAGAATTACCCCTACATTTACCCCCACGTTTGGCTGATGAGTTAAATGTAAGGTGCTGGCATACACCTAATGAAAAAGATTATTCAATAACAGAAGGTGCCGCTTTTAAATTCAGTGACAACTTCGGAATCTGAATTGATACTTGAATGTCAAGCTGAGGTAGTGATTTGACAATCTTCATAGTCTCCAAACTAACTGTAACGACCCGCTGGAACAATTCTAGCGGATAGCGTTGGTTGCCCATGGTCTCCATAGCCCATTCGTTGGCATCATTCACAATCCCACTGTCCTTATCAACTTTCGCGCATTGGCGTTCCACTATCCAATCCAGCGCGGGTTTGCCGTTCACAACGTAGTCATATGCTTCCAGCGGTATGCCTGTTAGGGTGATCTTGCTGTTGTAAATTAGCGTGGTTAAGTCTTTACCTTTACCTTTCTTGCCATAGCGCATTTTTTCGACACGGTAGTCGGCATCGGTCAACAGAAGCCCACCGCCTTCAATCTCCAACGGGTACCTCTCCACCGTCTCATAGTTCACATGCAGGTCCGCTAGCTTGCGGCCCGCATTGGAGAATACCCAAAAGTCTCTGGCGGTTTTTACACAAGGAATACGTGGTAGCTCCTTGCTGAGGTTGTCGGCGTAGCGTTCGCGGTAGTCCGTCGAATGCAAAAGCCCGTAGACGTAGTAAAACACATCCTCCTTGCCAATCCTCTCGCCAGGATAAGCTGAGCGGAAATGTATAAGTCCTTCATCCGTAATGCCCTCGCGATACTTGCCAGAGACATTCTCGGAATTTACAGCTTCAAACAGTCCGGCTTGCGACGAGGCAGATTTCGCCTCATTTGCAATATCCTCGTACACATACAGTGGAAAGCACTGTGAGCCAGCGACGTAGTGGTAATTAGGGGGCACATCGGACATTAGACAACTGAAACCCACCGACTCGCCCAATCCAGTGATACAGAACACTCGATTCCTAGCCCCAATTGCCGGAAAGAAACGTGGCATTTGCAAAACCAACTCATTTAATTGGCGATTAAAATACAACCACTGCTTTGTGAATGGTCGGTACAAGCTGGGTACAAGGCATTGTTCCTCGAAAGTGAAGCGTCGGTCTTTGACGAGTTCCTGCTTCAACGCCCGCGTCCAACTAATCTTGGTCGGATCAGTGTCGACGAATTTGTCTACTTTGGTCTCTTTCGCCTTCTTATCCAGCCCAACGTGAGACCGACCGAAGCGATCAACTTCGTTGTTATAGAAGTCAATCATGCGCTTCATGTTAGCGACCACTTCCGTTTTAGAAGCGTTGTAGCACCACGCATCACGGTTGGTCTTCACACCACCAGAGTAATTAGTAAATAGTTTTTGGGGCTGCGTGCCGTCCTTGTCTCCCAACGCAATGTATTGGCCAAAGCTATCGTCTCGCTGATTTAGCCAGTCTCCATGCTGATCAGGGATGATATTCCGCCAGCCACCAGCTTGGGTAATACCAGCGACACTGACGAAACCGCTGATTCTTTCTAGCTTCTCTTCTCGGCTCAGGTAGTCGCCAATGTCATGAAAGTGAATCTGGCCATGCTGCGCGGCTTCCGGGTTCTTAACTAGTAACGAAATGGCAATTGGAGCACGGCTGCCGCTACCAAAAATCTTGCCGCCTTCTCTACGCGACAACTCCCCAGAAGTGCGCTGATTGCCACGCAGATGAAACACGTAGATGGTCGAAAACTCTTCTGCCAAACACTGACGCATGCCATCGGCGGTGCTAGCATCTAGAAATCCCGCATTAGTAACAAAACCGATCACACCACTGTTGCCGATGCGGTCGCTAGCCCATCGGATGGCTCTTATGTAACTATCGTATAGAGCGTTTTTCAAAGTTGCAGTCGAACGCTCAGCATAGGTCGAACGAATTCGGCCATCCAGATGTGGATACGGTATGTTCTGGTTGTTGTCATTGGCGCTGTCTTGACCCGCTGAGTATGGCGGATTACCTATAATGACGCGAATATCCAGCTTCTTCTGCCGCTTACGACGGGCACTGTTGCTTGCCAACAAAGAGTCCACCATATCTTCCTTTTCGTAAAGTTGGAAGGTGTCGGCGAGGCAAATGCCTTCAAAGGGCTCGTACTTACCACCAACAATACCGTGGTACACCGCCTCAATGTTGATCGCTGCAATGTAATAAGCTAGCAGCACAAGTTCATTGGCGTGGATTTCATGCTTATACTTGTGCGGTAGTTCTTCCGGCCTGATCAGTCCGCTTTGCAGGAGCCGGGTGACGAATGTGCCAGTCCCCACAAACGGTTCGATGATGTGTACGCCCTTGCTACCAAGAGTTTGCCCGAATTCGGCTTCCAGAACATGGGCGACACTGTGGATGATGAAGTCCACCACTTCGACCGGCGTATAGACGATGCCTAACCGCTCGGTCATCTTAGGGAAGGCATTACGAAAGAATTTGTCGTATAACTCCACAACAATCTTTTGCTTACCTACTGCGTTATCAATGCCTTCAGCACGCAGCTTCACACTGTCATAGAAGCGTTGCAGCGTGTCAGCTTCCTTTTCCAGCCGGTGCTCATGCAACACTTCGAGGACGTTCTGCATTGCGATAGACATAGGGTTGTGCTGGGCGAAGCTGTAGTCCTTGAACAAGGCGTCAAACACCGGCTTGGTTATGAGATGCTGCGCCAGCATCTCGATGATCTCACCGTCTGTGATGCTGCCGTTCAGGTCATCGCGGAGTTCGCGAGCAAAGGCGTGGAAGACTCCCTGCTCTCTGGCATTGTCAGGGTTCTCAATGATGCCCGTGATGCGGTCGATGTGGGTGCGGGCGATCTTGGCAATGTCGTTAGCCCAGTCCTCCCAATGGTGGCGGTTCCCGACCTTCTGCACCAATTTGGCATAGATAGCCTTCTCGATCTCGCCAATCTCGAATTCCAGTTCGCCCTGATCTTCCTTGCTAGGACGCTTGACGGTTTCGCCGACAGTGAAGCTGCCTTTCCCGGCATCTTTGCTCTTTGTGTCCTTACTCTTTTCCTGCTTCCTCTGAATTTTGTCGGTGATCGCAATGACTTCCATTTTGCTAGTGTCTTTACCAATCAAATCCAGTTTGTTCACCATTGCATCGAAGCGGTCATCGTGTGAACGAAGAGCTTGCAAAACTTGCCACACTACGGAATAGGTCTTGTTGTCGTTCAGCGCCTCATGAGGTTCGACGCCAGCCGGAATCACGACAGGCAGAATGACGTACCCCCGCTTCTTGCCAGGGGCATTACGCATCACGCGCCCCACAGACTGGACCACATCGACCTGTGAGTTGCGCGGAGTGAGGAACAAAACCGCATCCAGTGCCGGAACGTCTACGCCTTCGGACAAACAACGGACGTTGCTGAGAATACGGCATGTGTTGTCGGGTGTGTCCGCCTTCAGCCAAGCCAACTTCTCTTCCTTCTCACTGGCATTCATGCTTCCATCGACATGTTCAGCCTCGCAGGCAAGGTGGGCTACCTGTTCAAATTCCTCGTTTTCCTGATATGCCTCGACCACGGCTTGGAACATACCTGCAATCTGCTTGGAACTGACCTTATGGGTCTTGGCCCCTTTCGAAACTTCAATGACCTGACAGAAAGCCACAGCACGCTTCATGGCGGCATCATCACCTACCAAATCTTGACTCAATCCTTGCTTGGACAACGCCTTCCAGCAGCCTACAATCTTGGCAGCATCGTCTACCTTCAATTGATTATTCTCGTCTTTCAGTAGGTCCTGCAGCCGACGATTGACGTGCGCTTCCTCAACCGCCAGCACGATAACTTTGTAATCGACGAGCAAGCCGCGTTTGACAGCTTCCGAGAAGGTGATGACGAACAGGTCCTTTCCATACAGCGCCTCATCGTCCATCGAGCAAAGCGCTACATTGTCCCTTTCCGCACTTGCCTTTGCCCCATCACCGTAGATACGGGGCGTGGCAGTCATGTAGAGGCGCTTCGCTGAGCGAATAAATGTTGCGTCATGCACCTTCACGAAGGTGCTTTCGTCCTCGCTATCAAAAGTAGCACCAGTAGTCCTATGTGCTTCGTCGCAAACGATCAAATCGAAGTCGTGCAAACCATATTCATGCTGTGCACGACTGATGACTTCGATGGAGTGGTAGGTGCTGAACACCACGCTCATATGCTGACTGTCGTGTCGCTTGTTTATTTCGTCAGTAAGACGTGATGGCTCAGTAGTTGCCGGATAACGCAGTTCATGCGTAAAAGTCTGTACGGTATCGTCCTCTTTCTTGCGCTTCTTACCTATGTCGCTGTCAGAACAGACCGCAAAGCTGTGGAGAGCGATGTCCGACTCCTGCGTCCACTCAGTCAGTGTCTGCGACAGCAGTGACAGACTAGGAACCAGAAACAACACGCGCTTTCCTGCACCTGCGATCGTTTCTGCAATCTTCAGGCTGGTGAACGTCTTACCAGTGCCACATGCCATAATAAGCTTGCCTCGGTCAGCGTCTGCTAACCCGTGGACTACAGCATTCACGGCGTTTGTCTGATGATCCCGTAGCTCCTTCTTTGCCTTTAGGACTGGCGCAGTTTTCGGCTGATACTTTGCCCAATCGATCTGGCTGTTTTCCAGATCGTGCAGGTCAATCTTGGTAACGGGTGGCTGCTGGTCGAACATCGAAGCTTCGGCATGTTCGCTCCAATGGCCGGTCGTGGCGACAATGATCCGGCGAGAGAACGGCTTCTTACCAGATGCAGTAAAGAAGCTATCAATGTCGCCTTTCTGTACCCGGTATTCTGGTGCGTACATTTTGCACTGAATAGCGTGGTATTCATCTGTGCCATGCGTCTTCGCTACAAGATCGATACCCGTGTCTCGTTTGTCTAGACCTTGCAAGGCTGCCCACTCCGAATAGGTCCAAATATCGCTGTACAGGTCACTGTACGTAGCTTCGTTGCGTAGATAGCAGCAAATCAGTTCTTCAAAATAGGTGCCTTTTTCACGTTCCGAGACTGCAGCTTGGCGGAAGGTATGGAGCAAAGTTTCTAAGGGAGTCATTCTTGGTAGTTGCCAGATAGCGTGAAAAATCTGTGATGCAGACATTATGCCTTCAACTGCTGATCGATCATGCTTAACCGTGCTAAATATACACATCTCGATTCTGGCACGATCCGTGACAAAACATTACAGTTCAAATGGTAACCAACACCCCTCTGAGCGCCAAAATGCTCAGGCATAACTTTTTACCGATTGCCAAACTTTTTCGATACCGCGATAGAATGTCCGCCCGTATGAAGCCACTTCTCGTTTTAAATCTACGATCTCACAAAACTTAAATGGATGACGCTAATCACAACGCCCAAAATAATGATAATTTAGCCGTCGCTCCTACAGCTACCGCTCGTCCAGCACCCCAAGCGAATTACAAGCGCCGAAAAAACTTCTGGGAACCGGTGTACAAGCCAGAAGGTGCTCACGTCAAATTTCCGTACTTTGACTGGAATCTTGACAACTCAAAGGGACCAAAGTCATCGACTTGTACTGCAGAAGACTTGGCATTGCGCGTTGAACGAATGGCATCGTTCACAATTTCAGACGCCAGCTTTTCTACTTGCGACTTCGAAGGAAGTTTCAACTTCGCGCGCTTGACGTTCAAATCTTGCGTTTTTTGGGACTGCGATTTTGCAAGGTCTCAATGGTCTAATGTAAAGTTTAGCAAGTGTGAATTCAAACGTTGCTCATTCTCTACTACATCGCTCTCCGATTGTCAATTCTTGGAATGCACTTGGCAGGAAATGGGCTACTCAGCAGAGGAAATGAAGCTTGAGCGAGTGTTAGTGACTAATCCAAATGCATTCGTTCAAGCCGCTTATACGAATAGAGATGCAGCAATGCTGCAACAACAGAATGTCAATGTAGAGCATCAAGTTTTTCGGTTGGAGAAAACCAAAGTCAAAGTTGCAAAGTTGATAATGGCAGCATCTGAGGATGCATACGACGATGATGCTTTCTATGAAGCTGTAATGGCTTATACAACGCAAACCGTCGTATCAAGAACAGTCTCCGCACGATTCCATTTTCGATCACAGGCAGGTCTGAGGGCAAAACTGAAGTGGGGTGCAATAGCCTTGGTGTCACCATTAGAAGGTGTGATCCTGAAGTTATCCGGCTGGATCAATGGCTGGGGTGGTAAAGTTGGTCGCGCTGCACTATGCGGTGTTGGATTAATTTTCTTCTTCTCTTTTTGCTATTGGTTTCTAGGTTTTCAAACCGATTATCCCAAAGCATTACTTGCCAGTCTTGAAGTAACCTTGCTTGTCGGGTTCACAAAATACACAACAGTTGACACAAATTGGTATCTACAAATTGGATATGCCATCAACATGATATTAGGTTTATGGTGGTATGCCGTATTTGTTCCAACAGTGATCAGTAGAATAAGCAGGACAAAACAGTGAGTATTGATACTCTTATCCTCTACGGAAGCTGTGCCAGAGAAGACGAGGATGCTGAATCCGATATCGATCTGTTCGCACTAACTACTGCAGAGGACCATAACATGGTCGTCAAGCAGAAAGTCAACCTCGCGATATACCCATTAAAGCTCGCTCTCAACATGGCGGAGAATGGTGATTTATTCCTTTTGCATATTGTTGAAGAAGGAAAGGTCATATACGATTCTGAAGGACATTTTGACAAGCTTCGATCAAGTTTCTCTTATCGATCCACCTATCGTTCAGAAATTATCAAAGCTTCTGATTTAGGCTGGACATTGATCGAACTCGCACCTAACTCTAATAACCACACATTGATTAATCGTCGAATGGCTTGGTGTGTCAGGACTATTCTGATCGCAATGTGCGCTGAGAAACGAACCCCTCGGTTTTCTGCATCATCACTTGCGAAGTATTCCGGAGATGCCTCAGTCACTGCTTTAATAAAGAATAAGAATAGTGACCGTCTTGATCGGAATATTCTTCTTGATTTTAAAAACTTTCTGCACAAGTTCGGCTCTCCCCCACCGGAATGGATTGGAGCAAAGAATATCGAATTATATAAAAGACAATTTCTACACGCGGGAAATTCAGTTGGATTACAAACAATGAAATTGATATCTACGTCCGATCAAGATTCAAGCTATTAGGATCGCATCCGCATAGCTCTTGAATTGATATGCAGGGGCCTAGGTGATATTGGATCGGCGACGGTCTATTTATGTTGTAGCAGGAAATCATCGATTCCAATGGGGTTATTTCCATGTAGACCTCGCCCACATAAAATGCTTTTCTAATGCGGCACAACTGGGGTGTTGTTCCAGCCTCACAGGCAGCCTAGTTGCTTTACCTTCGAGATAACCTTATTTACCTCCTTGTAAACGGGGTACTATAACGATCGCCATGGATGTAGGATCAATCGAAATAAGCCCGCGGTCGTACAAGGTGTGAAGGTCACTTCGGAGCAGTGGTCCGTTTGTGACGGCATTTGTCTCTGCACCCAAATACCCAAAAATGTGGCGTATTTTGAACAGCTTTCGGCGTCGTCCACTAGCACCGCATAGCAAACTGTCGGTCGCGCACGACCTTTCGTTCGTTTTTAATCCAATCCTGCATGGTACCTGAATGAGGCTGTCTCGCCATCGAATCCAAGTTAGCAACCTGCCTGTCCAGTTCGTCGCATTCGGTTTGCCCTGACCGACCTATCGCCGTAACCTGCGCTTGTGCTTGAATCGCGTATGCACGTTCCGCAGCCTTTCGTTTCGCAGTCAGATCTGCCAAGTTTTCCTTCGGTGGACTGACGATTCCAGCACTGTCGTGAAGGGCGACGGCTTGTTGTTTCGCCCCGTCCGGGCAACCGTTATCCGAATAGACGACCATGCCATTAACGACGCATTTGGAGATGCCAGAAGAAGTAGAAGAGGGATTGGTAGCCAGCGGACTTGCAAGATTATCTGCAGTCTGAGGAGCGACGGTTCGGGCAAATTGCGAATCGACTGCACCAACAGGTTGAGAATTTTTCGCGTCGAAGGCGCTTCCTGCTGACTTGGGCATCAGCGATTGGTCGGCGACCCACATTCCACCAGCCACGAAGCCAGTAGCAAGAACTACAGAACCGATAAGCTGTTTACTCATTCCGTCTCCCTGACTCCCTCGGATCATTCAGCCAGCATATCCGCCGACGACACGTCCAGTTTTCATTTCCAAGTACTCCTTGCCCATGCAAGGTGCTTCGCCAGCGCTGCTTGGTTCGGACGCTGTTCGACTTTGACCGGAAGCTTGACCGTCGCGCCTTCCAGATTGCCGTAGTCCGTGCCCTTCAACTGCGGGGAGATGACGACGCGCATTGAGGTTGGATCGACTCCAATCAGCCCTTGGTCCAGCAGTCCATGAAGGTCTGCCCGAAGTAGAAGTCCGTTCGTCACAACATTTGTATCCATGCCGAGATACGGAAAAATGTGTGCCGCTTCGAGTGCAGCGGGTACGTCGCACGTTGAGATAGCGCAGCGATTTCTATATGCGTTCAGAACCTCGGTCCTGAATTTACCCTGACCTTGACGACGAACGATAGCCGACATGATTCGCTGACGGGCATCCTCGACGTTCTCAGGGTTGAATACGTCTTCTTGCTTATCGTCTGTAGTCCCGCCCACTTCAGGTTGGCTGATTGTTCCAGCAGGACTGAATCCTTCAAGCCGGAAGTACCCGTCTTTCCACTCACGAACTAGGGCAAGCCCTAGCACGCGGTACTGCGGATTCGGCTTGGCCTTAACCTGTCGAAGCACGCCGACCGGGACTTCATCGTCTCGACACTTGAGTAGGGCCACATTCGTGAACATCGAATCCCGTTTTGCCGGGTCTGGTTGCTCTTGAAAATAGCGATACGTCCAAGACCCGTCTGAATGCACTTCTGGTGGATGGTCGTCGTATGGACCGCTCAGTGATTCACGTACGCTAAGGGCATACTGCAATCCGGCAGGCTTGTGGATTCCCTTTGCCTTATTGACAAGAAATGTGCCGTCTGCCAATGGTTGCGGCCACGGCACATCCTGACCTTGCCGTTGATGGAACCAAAGCAAGGCTTCCCGATGGCTAGGCGACAGCCCCGCGATTGTCTTTTCGAGTGAAGTGGTCATAGTCGACTTTCGGATTTTTCTTCCGGTTCCCAGAGGTGCAGCAGTGTGGAATGCGCCCGTTGGTGAAAATTGTTCAGATACGTCTTCCTAGCTGATTCTGTCATACCGGTCTGCTGCAGCAGCGTCTCCCGCAGTGGATGGTGACTCGATATAAGGTACTCGTTTCTCTTGAAGAGTCTGGCAAGGAGGCGCAGAGATGGGACCCTCGCGAATTTCCCGCCGATACCGCGATTGCAGTCAACGCAGGACAATACAAGGTTCCATACACCGTCGATCACTTGCCCAAAACCAGATTGCTTCAGCAGGTGCGGAAAAAAATGATCCACTTCCGCGTCTGCGTCTTTCTCATCTACGATGATGTCGCCGTTGCAATAGAAGCACTTCCCTTTCTGGTATCCATTCAACGCCCCTCGGCTACTTGTCACTGACATACGGCGACGGCCTGAGTCCAACGAAAACAGAGACTTAGAAGTCTCGTCGTAATCGATGTACATCAAGCTTGTTGATACCTTCAACTCCCACGCGGTCTCAACCAGCCGCCACCGGGACTCAACTTCTTCAACCAGATTCTGATGCTGAAAACTATCTTGCAATGCAGAGAATTCATCTGTAACCCGAATCCCGCCGTTCGTAGCCCGTTCGTCGATGTAGAACCGCTTTGGAATTTCACCGTCACCAACTACATGGAAAGCATCGATGACATTGTTGAAACCGTGACGAACCGTTTCTTCGATGAGCGTTTGATGGTCAATCTCGCCGTGGTTGAAGCGGCGACAAGCATCGAGGAATCTGCTGCTACGCGACGTTGTCTGCTTGTCTGCTGCCTTCAAGTGCTCAGTCAGGTGCTGCGAGAACGTGGGAGCTAGGTCCGTCATCTTCAGCAGTTGTCCTGATTCCGGCTTCAAGTCCAACAGGGCTTTCGCAAGGGCGAATTTGTAGCTGGCGACATTTCGCCCAAAGAGAATTATTCCGCGCCAGTAGTCCTCAGGGGACGGATCACGCGAATAAAATTCTTCAGCTTGCATTGGCGGTCAGTAGTGCCCTTTGCCGGGGATCGTGTGTCGGACGCCTCCGCGAGGGTTCTCCACATCGCCCTTCCGTCGCGGGATCAGATGAATATGACAATGGAAGACCGTCTGACCCGCCACTTCCCCGGCGTTCATCCCAATATTGAACCCCTGTACTGTCGGGTCTTGCTTCAGGATCGTTTCTCGAACTTCCAAGATCAGGCGATTACAGCCCAAGATTTCTTCATCCGTTAGCCCAAAGAAGTCTTCGACGTGCCGCTTGGGGATCACAAGGGTGTGTAAATCCGTAACCGGAAAACCGTCCCGGATGGCATACGCAAGGTCGTTTTGAGCGATGATCCGCTCTGGCAGGATGGTGCAAAACAGGCAATTATTCATTCATTCATCCTATGTACGGAGTGCTGGCAGGTTTGGGCACATCATGATGCCGGATTCAGAAGCGGCTTCACTCCGAAAATCGCGCCTTGCCGGGCTTTCATCTCTAGTTCAAACGCCTGTTTGCTTGTTTCTACCACAGCAAACTGGTAGGCGAAATGGTTGTGGATGTACATTTTTGTCAGTCGATCAAGCGTGAGTTCGCCAGACGCGAATCTACTAAGTTCTTCTTGCTGAATTGTGGGAATGACGAGGCGATTGGCGACATAAACGCAGAATTGGTCACCACTCAATCTACCGGAAGCATGGCTTGCCAAACGAGTGACTAAGCCGTATTTCTTCTTCTGGTCTGTCTGCGCTTTTTTGAAATCGCGCCCCGACATTCCACAGTAAATCAATTTTTCAGCGTCCCAAACCGCGTACACTCCTGCCGCCAGTATTGGAATCCGCGGATTAGGCCAATCAGCGAATCTGTATCGCTCGGAAAACTGCATCTTCGCGTTGATCGTCAGGTCAATTTTCTTGGTAGCTGCGTTCAATCAAGTGTTTCGCCTTCTCCAACGTAATGGCGTCGCGAACGATTACTTCCACATCGCCCGTGCCCCAATGCCCAATCTTGCTAACATCCCGAATGAACCCATCCTGCTGCTCAACTGTTGAGGGTTCAAGCTTCAAAATAAGGCAGATTCTGGGATCATTCTTCGGATAGAGGATCGCGCATGCGAAATTGCGAAGTCGCCTGAACGCTGTGTAAAGCTTTAGTTCCTTTTCCTGCACATCATCGCCAAGAGAGTGGATGAAAGTCGATAACTGCTCGTACAGTGCGAGTAATTCGGGTGCCGATGCCTCAAATTGCTCCGCAAAAGTCTTGTCCTTGGACTTTTCTCCTTTTCCCGTTGAAGGCTTGGCATCAGCCACCACATCTAGCACGGCCTCTTTTACCGCAACAGCGTTAACTAATTCAAGCAAGAGAAGGTCTTTACCAAATAGCTTGTATCGGATCAGTTCGATATTTCGTCTTATTTGGGATACGGCGTGACCGTCGTACTTAGTAAAATCGGCCGCAATACAAAGCAAACGTGTCCCCTGCCACTCGATCTTATCGGCGGTCTCCTTACCCAGTTTATCCATGACCAGAAGCTTAAATTCGGCTTGATGATCCAGCAGCCAGTCGAGATAGTACAGTCCCTGATTGATGACGTTTTCGTTGGTATGCCGCTTGTACTCCACAATAACGGGGCAGCGGTTTTCATCAATGCCGAGTGAGTCAATGCGTCCTCGGTGGGTCTTTCCCGTACTGTACTCACTTGCAAGAAAGCTAATCCCAAGGAATTCCGACATCTGCGATTCGATGAGGTTTTGCAGATGTTTCTCCACTAGGGCAGAACTTCCGCTTAACTCTTTTGCAACTCCGTTGCCGTATCGAAACAGCTTTATGTCACTCATACCAAGAACTAACGTAAATTGATTAATGACAAGTAAAATACTCGAAACGTAGCCTTACGACAACGAAAATTCGGTGCGTGATGCACTCGCAGGCAGAAACTTACTTCAATTTGGTAGCGCGATGACAGTAGAGGGAATTTCCATATCCTCGATATGGAAGCTTTTGAGATGGCTGCCGGGTTTCGTATTGCGGCGAATCTTTACCAAAGAACGTCTGGGTGACCTCGTCGTTGTAGACGTGCGCCCACGGTATGAGTACGCCACCGTGAATCTAGGAGAAGTCTCTTCGTTTCAAATCTGGCTACAACTGAGCAACCTGTCTCCGTTCGCAATCGAACTTGATAGAGCAGAACTTAGGTTCTGGTGTGGCGGAGTGGTTTCCAAGGCTTGCATCCTGAAGAAAAAGAAGCTGACTTCAGGCGAAGTATGTGGGATTTATATCGACGGAAGCATTTCAGATGGACAGGCAAACCACATTGCTAGACATGTTCACAATCACGGTTCGGCAATAGAGGTAGATATTGAATTCAATTGTTCACTGCACAATTTCTCGAAATCCACAGGCCATCTAGCCGGGGTGATTCCGAGATTCATAAATCAGCATACGAGAACGGGTATTCATACTGGATGAGGACGCCATACCTGAGAACTTTTAAAAAATTATAATTCGGCGTCAAGTTCGATTCTGCGAAATTCGACAGTGCCCTTTATGACTTCGCGGGTCTTCGTGTTGCGGACCTTAAATCGCAGTTGAACTCTCTGAGCACGGTGATCCAGCGTCTGATCAATTATCTCCGCCGATAAGTTAGGGTCTGCGCATTCGATAATTGCACGTGGTGCAATCCGCATTGGTGCAGAAAAAACCAATAACCGGACACCCGCGCCGTTTGGCTCATAAAGTAGGAGGTCCCGTCTGTTATGAACGGCTTGGTGAAACGCAGTCAACGCCCACTCCTCAGACATCTGCTGACTTTCAAACAAACCCACATCGGCGGCGTAAGTAGTGAAATAGCCTTCCAAGCCCGGCTGTGATGCTATCGGTACCGCGTGTCGAAGCAGTGTGAGCGAATACCTTCCCAAGAAATCGAACTTGATACTGTGTTCGTTGGTGAAGATGTCGATGGGCGAAACAATAAATTCGAAGGACTGTGGTGAGTCAAGCAATCCATCCAGAACAAAGATAGCGTCCTCTTCTGCTGGATTCTTATCAAATCGCGTCAATGCCGATATGGCTGGTATCCGATATGCGCCGAAACAGAATGGCTTGCTTGTTGCGAGTAATGGCTCAATGAAAATCGGTTTATCACGCAAATGTGGAACATTGATTCGCCCAGAAGCATGGATAGAGAACTTCTTGTCCTTGCGACGCGGCGTATCAAATTTGCGTCGAACCAAATTAGCTTCGCCCACATTTCCTTCGCAAACCATACTAAACGTACTTACGCCATCGCGGGTAAGCGTAAGGACTATAGAACCATCCCTGTCGCTAAATTCTAAAGTGGCGAACCGATACAAAACTTCGCCGTGCTTCATCAGCACTCTCATAGGCAATCTCCCGTCACAGCCTCTAAGTAGCTGCAGCTTCTTGTTTCACCTGCAGCCTCAGCCGAGACAAGGTAGACCGAGAACATCCGGTTGCCGCAATTATCGAGTTCCAGCTATCCCCACGACGTAGCATTTGCATGATCGCTGCGTTTCGCTGCACATCCGGTTTGCGGCCTTTGTATCCACCCTCCGCCTTCAGCTTGGCGATACCCTGCGCCTGTCGCCGCCTACGGTCGACGTAGTCCTTCCGGACTATGGCGGCAAGCATGTCCAGCATCATGGAATTCAGGGCCGCCATCATCCGGCTGGTTATCTCGTCGGCAGCATTCGCCATCATCCATGAGGTCGGCAAATCCAGCGCCACCACTCGCACGCGCTGCACCTGCAGTTCTGCCTTCAGCCGCTCCCAATCTTCCACGTTCAAACGGGACAGGCGGTCCACCTGCTCAATCAGCAGGATGTCTCCGGAATGGCAGTCAGACAGCAGCCGGAATAGCTCGGGGCGCTTGAGTGATGCGCCGGACTCGTTCTCCACATAAAAGGCGGCGATATGCAGTCCGCGTTCTTTGGCGAATGCTTCGAGGTCGGCTTTCGCCCGGTTTGCATCTTGTTCTTTGGTGTAGGCGCGAAGGTAGGCACGAACGAACATAAATCCCCTTTCGGTTCGATTTACATGGTTCGTATATTAGCAGTTCGGCATGGGTTATTTTGAGATAATTATCGAACCATTTCTGCACACCATCTGCTCGATTCGCTTGAAGTACACCCTTGAAGAACCATGTACGCTTTCTGGATAAGCACTGATATAGTGTTTTTTGCTTACAAGTAGTTGCAGCCTATTGACAAGAAGACACAATATAGAGGAACGGATGCTTTGGACAGAAAAACTAGGTCTTTCACTTCGGCAAGCACAGGTCGATTTCGTAATTCCAAATATCAGCCAAGATTTAAATATTTATGTAGACCCTTTTCTCTTCTACCGGAGCAAAAATCCTGAGTACCAAGGTGTACATACAGTACTGCATGAGTTCTTCTCACAGGCAATCGAATGTGTGAAAAACGGTGACTTCTATACCGCCGAGCAAATGCTGATATTTCCAGAGGTAAAAGAAACCATGCTCGGACAGAGTAAGGGAAGTCACAAGGGTCGTGGCATGGGGCTCGAAAAGGGAAAGCTAATCTTCGACGAAATAGTATCAAACGAAGATGTGCAGGAGAAAGGAATTACGCACCTCGCAGAAATGCAACTCATGATTGAGGGTGTTGGTTTCGATCTTATTAGCGACATGTGTACAAACATTGCCAAGCCCTTTTTTGTGGAATATACCCAGCGACAATGTAAACTACACGGAATACCTCTTGAACCCGGCTTATGCCTTGAGCACGTCTTTAACTGGGATGACCAGTGCTGGGAAGATATATTAGTTGACCTGCCCGAAAATCCAATCAACGGAAACCCAATCCTGCTTGTTCCGAAAAGTGTAGTACGCAGGTTTCCCGCCTTCGATTATGAACATTTCTGGAATTCGACGTATAGATATATTCTCCGTGAAATTGAGCGAGGCAAATCTCTTTCAGCGATTGGCAAAGAACCAGTCATATTGTGGAAGGACATCAAGGAGAAATATGACTTCAGCAAGAGGACCGTAGTCCGTGTCCTCCACGAACAACCGCATCTGCGCCACATTTATGTGGAGAAGTTAGATAAGGAGACAAAAGAAAACGTCGATCCTACAGACCTTAATAAAGTTGATGGTGCTGGTAGAAGTGACGTTCAAAGCGAGGAGCTTATCAAGGAATTGCATTTGATAGCCCCCGGGAACAAAGACGCAAAGAAATACGAAGCACTTGTACTCCGAATTCTTTCCCAGTTATTTAGTCCACCGCTAATCGACCCAAAGGAGCAGGTTTCATCCCACGATGGAAGGGAAATTATAGATATAACTTTCTACAACGGCGCGAACGATGGTTTCTGGGCAGACGTTAAGCAGTTATGGAACGCTCAGATTATTGTTTTCGAGATGAAGAACATGGAGGACTTAGGTAATGAGGAGTTTTTCCAGTTGGCTGCCCGTCTAGATGACACAAAAGGATTTCTGGGTTTTCTGATCTCAAGAAAAAAAGATGGCCTAGATACCCAACGCGCCTATCGACGGCTGAATAAGGAAAGAAAAGTGACGTTGGTGTTGACGGACGACGATCTTGTGACGATGCTTCAACAACAGCAAGAAGGCCATAATCCTACTGATTATGTCCGGGAGATGTATCGAGAGTTTATCGACAAGAGCTAAGGTAAGCTGTAGTAAAAGGGATACCTATCTTACGGACATCCCTTTGTTCCGTATCCTATTAAAAAGATGATAGCGTCTGAATTCGGTCTTCTGTGACCTTCACAAGGCATGCAGCCTCATTGCACGAATTGCGTTGCTGCTTCATCCACTCCATTTGTTCAGTCTTGAGCTTCTGCTGATCTGTGACCTTGCCTTTCGCGGCAGCGTACGCAACTGCCAGTCGTTTGTCGGCGTTCGCTGCCTCAGATGTTGAACAGATCAATTTCTCGATCTTTGCCGATGCCTTTGCACAGTCAAAGGATGCTTCGATCACTGCCTTCTTCGCATCCGATTCTGCGGCTGGCTGAGACTTGGATTCAGAAGCGGCTTGTGGTACTGGTACAGCGGATTCTGGCTTCCCCTGTTCGGCTGTCTGTACCGCAGGAGTGGCTGGTTGTGTTGGTGCTGATAGTGCCTGTACCGCCGCTGGCTTTGCCGCAGCCCGTTCCTTCACTTGCTGTGCAGCGGACTCCAATACTTGAAGATTCTGGATTCCTTCTAACAGATGATTGTGTTCTGTTCCAGCCTCGACTTGAAACTGCCTTTCTCCCTTCACGTCAATCCTCGAAATGGTGTATTTGACTTCGATGGCAACTTTTTTCGATTTCTCGTCCATTGACTTCAGGACCTCGGTAATCAGGTCTGCGTTTCGCTTGATTTCCATATTTGCTTTTTGTGCAGGGTAAGCCATCACCGCGGCAGCAAACATCCGATCTTCGGAACTCTTATCAATGCCAAGAATATGAGACAGTTCTTCTTGAAGTGCCATCTTATTGGATGCGCCCTTGTCAGCGGCTTCAACCCATTCCATCATCATCGTCCCGACATCATCGGCCGAGAAGACGCCGATCAAACGCCGCCAGTCCTTCCACAGTGCCACCTGATAGGTCTTGTCTTCATCAGCACGAAGCAGCGATCCGAGTACGGCGTCCGAGACCTTGTACGTCGCGACCGCCTTGCAGGTGTAGCGCGGTGCTTTCTCGTCATGGCTGCCGATTACAGGCTGTTCAACCGCAAAGCTGACCCGCTTCTTGAAATCTTCTTGCAGCGTGCCGCTGTCCTTCCAGACGTTCTCGGCCATGATCTGGCTAACCAAATTCGTGACTTCAGCATCACCGCAGCTTGGTATGTCTTTCCCACAGCCGACCAAAGCCACCGCCGCTAATATCAATACCGCTGAACCCGAATCAAAAATTTTCATAACGCTCCCTTACCAATTTTGTAATTCTTCCTTATGCGGTACATGTACCGTGGATTCATATGCATCTTATCGGAATGATGCGTATGTGCCAAACCTTTCCAGTAACCGCCAGTCACCTGCCTTGGTCTCGCTCGGTCAAGCGATTCGTCACGTGCGTCAGGAGAAGGGAATATCACAAGAAAAACTTGCACTCTTGGCTGACGTCGACCGCAGTTATTTGGGACGTGTAGAACGTGGCGACAATAATGTGGCGATACTCACGCTCGTCAAGCTGGCCGATGCACTTGGAGTGACAGTTACTGAACTGATGATAGAAGCGAAGCTGTAGTATTAGGAAATGGGATGTACATCAGTACTCAAGCATCGTAGCCATCCCCCTTACCTTCGATGAACATGGCTAAACATGTGAGAACCTAGCAGATCGTTAATTAGTACACAACATACGCCACGAGCGGCAAACTGTTTGTTGCGTGGCTATGTTGGAGAACAAGTTGGTTATCACTCGCCAGTCATTGCAACATTCCACGAGACGAGTTTTGGTCCCTTGTTGTTGCACATCCATCGTTCGACTCCCGCAACGATTCCTTCACCATCTTCTCGCAGTGCAGTGAACGCTGACAAAGGCGGCCCTATACGTTCGAGAAGCGGCAGCAAAGTTGAACCATCGACGCATCGAACTTCATAGGTGTTGCCTGTATTTTGCTGGCACTCGCGCTCGATGTGTTTCCAGCACTGACTGTGAAATAGCTGATTTTCTGGAAGGCGAACCATAGTTTCGGCATCATGTGCCGGGGACACGCGCCAACGGTCTTTAAGACGATTGCGTGATATACCCACGTAGCGAATCACACCATCGCTGCCAGCGACAAGATAAAGGCAGGGCCTACGAACTTCCCACACATCCTTGTCCAAAATGTCATACTTGGCTTGTAACCAAGGGCCAATTCTTGATCCTTTGGCAACGTTACGTTTCCATCGCTTTCCTCCGATACCATGGATACGGATTACGGGAGTAGCGGCATGGAAGATGGCATAAGCGTGTTCAATTGCAGATGAATTCATATTTTCTTTTTTGAATGACGAATGAAGCCTTCCAGCCAATGGTAGCTAATGTGTGGGGTGGCGTAAATGAGGACGTTGCCATCATCCATTGACATGCCAAGCACACTACATAAGTGTGCTTTCTTGGTATACCCCAAAACAGCGAAATAAGAGAAACCTGAATCTGCAAATCATTTCGCCATTCTTCGCTGATTGTGCAAATGGCCGATCATATCTTCGATGATCGATTCTGCGACGTCGAAACCTCGTAATTGCTGCAACCATTTAACCGGTATCCCACGTAGTCCAAACCGTATGCCAGCAAGACCACACGCTACGGCAGCCGTTGTATCCGTGTCATTGCCGAATAAGATCGACGCCTTCGCCACAGATTCGAACGTATCACCTTCCATTGCCATCTTCGCTGACCATAGAGTGTCGACTACATAACCAGACCCAGTCTGGTTCGATCGCAGATCAGAATTCCTGACCGTCGCCAATTCTTCGATCAAGGCATCTTTGCCATTCTCCCCGGACCATTCACGATAGATGGATTCAAGTCGATGGTCGGCCCATTCCCATGGCGATGGATGGTTGGCCAAATACCCTCTAGCGACCAAGCAGTACAGGGCACAGGCAACCTGTGACCGTGAATGACCATGTGTAGGCAATGATTGGCGGTGCGCATCGCGGACCATTTCTTGATCAGAACCGTGGTGCCACAGTGCCAATGGTAGAACGCGCATCAGACTACCATTTCCGTTATCCATCGCGGTTGCACCTCCTGACCGTTCAGGAGACACTCCATCCTGAAGCCTACGTATCGCACGTTCGGTCTGTATTCCTATGTCGAAGACTTGACGATCGACCGCCATGTACCCGAATTCCATCCAATTCCAAAGACGGCCTGAGAAATCATATAGGTCCATTTTTCCACGATCGAGAAGGCTGGCAAGAAGACACAGCGCCTGCGACGAGTCATCCGACCATGTCCCCGCCGGTACCCCAGCATGTGAACGATTGAAATCGACAGACGGGATCATATTGATCATTTCTGCAGGTGGAAGGTCGTTGGGAGAGTGGAATTCGAACGGCGTGCCTAGACAGTCGCCACAGATAAGACCAACGAGACCTCCTAGATGTTTGTCGAAGTCTGAATAGGCAAGGAGTGACGTGAAATCCCGATTCGCGACCATCGTAAAGGTCTTGGTGATCGCCGGACCATGAGTCTGGCGATCAATTGAACCATTCCACGGTCCGGCGGACCATTGGTCGTTTCTATTCATCGTCACTCCTATTCTTGGTATCGCAACAGTCACCGTATCTTTGGTCGAAACTGATCAATTAAGAAGTACGCCATTGGGACGTTCGGTCTCACGTTCATGAAAACAGATAATCCCATCGTGGTTGTAGGTTGCGACCACGTAGTCCAACATCGAAGCAAATCGATTGACGACCGAGATAAACTGTCCTGCGATCAGTCCATGCTGGTAGGTCAGCACGTACGAAATATCGAGATCGTCATCGGCATCAAGGCGAAACGTTGGCAGGAAAACCTCCCTGTTCAGCTTCCGTTCCAAATCAATCTTCCTCGATACAGGTTCCGCTTTGTTCAGTGGAAGCCAAGTCCCAAGTCTGGCGAATCGTTTGCGGTCGACCATCGTGATGAAGAATCCGACTCCATGGTCGGTGTACAGCAGAATCCGTTCGGCATTCTGGACCGTCGGCGTCAATCCGCTGTCCTTCAGATGCATGTTCAGGTTCGCGATGGTGACTTCGTCTTCATTCAGTATCTTCGTCATGCAATATCTCCGGAAATCGAAACGCAAACGGACAACAGAACATCTGCCAGTGACGACAGATGTTCCACAATGGTTCTAACAGATTAGAAGCGTTCAGAACGGTCCTTTACTGGCGAACCATTGGAACCTACGCCAATCAAAGAAAAGCCGCACTGCGGGTGTTTTGGACTGCCTATGAAACGTTGCCGGGATTCAGGGAGATTCTGAAGCGAGAAATCGAGCAAAGAACTGAAGATGAAATTGCGGCCATAAAAAAACCTCCCAGTGGGAGGTCGACACTTCCGTTTGGTTGCCCTGTTTAACGGGACCACATTTGCTTTCGCAGACCACCTTGCCCGGTGTGGCAGGTTGGAGGGGCGTCGACCCGATCTTAATGTAGGTAGTAAGTATATGCGTCTATAGCGATGTTGTCAATCTGGAACCACATCTAACCTAGAGAGAAATATTGGCCGGACATCGCGGAGAACTTCCGGGAATGACCACAAGAAGAGAGATTGTCGATATTTAAATTTTCTTCTTCTTGTGGCTACTGAGGGACCTTTGGACAACAGGACACCCCTATAGGGGTGTGTCCATGTCCGTCTACGATAGGTCAACATTCATGTCCACGAACTCGGTCAAAGAGCGGCGTTGTCCGGTTGTCCGTGGATGGCTAGGTTTTAACCCAAAAATACCCGTTATAGTCGCCTACCAGATTTTCACGACTCAGTTGTTCGACGGCACGTCCAAATGCCTTCCGCATCGCTTCAGGCGTATCCTTACTGAGTCCTGCTTCATGAGCAGCTTGTTTCCACTTATCTTCGGGGACAACCAACGGCGGTGCAAGAAGACCAATCGCTTGCTGTAATTCACGATCTGGTTGTTCACCGTATACATCCATTATCTTCCTGAGCGCAGCAAGTGCCTTCACTGAAGCGGGACGCAATTTTACATCTGTCTTCTTTCGTGTTGGCGTATCGACTGGAACCAAAACACCTGATGTGTCGCCATTGACCAGAGTTACGCCCTCGATCTGAAAATGAAACTCAAAGTCTTCCGGACCATCTTTCATCTTGGTGCATTCAAGTACTCGTAGATCACCACGACGGTCCACACGATATTCATGATCCATCGCCCCTTTCAAAGCTGATGCACCACGTGCCCGATCTTTTTCGCTATTACCAGAGTGGTGAATAATCACGATGGATGCGTTGAGTGGAGTACGCAGATGCGTATCAAGTTTGCTGATAAGACGACTCACATCAGTATTACTGTTCTCATCGCCACTGCCAAAATTACGGGCCAACGTGTCAATGATGATCAAGCACGGTTGACCAGTTGGGAGCAACGGCTCGATCATTCGGGAAAGATGAAGGGCGCTATCACCGTCAGAAAGTGGGACAGGATGTTTCAATATATGAAATGGCACCCCTATCAGCGAGATATCGTTTTTCTTTTCCCACGCTTTCATCCGGCGGCGAAAGCCAGCGACTCCTTCACCGACGATATAAAACACTGCAGCCGGTTTTACCTCTTGATCGTGCCAGTCAGTGCCAGTCGCTACACAACCGGCCCAGTCCAGTGCCACAAAACTCTTTCCACTACCCGAAGCACCAAATAACATACAGGACGTACCCTGCTCTAAGACACCATCGATTAGCCATTCAATCGATGTTGTTTCAGCCATGAAGTCGGCAGCTTGGACGAACCCATTACTGAACAAATCTGCTGACGACTGTTCGGACCTCGGTCGGTGTACTTCACCAGCTTCCGCACCTTTCTTAGCACTGTCACCATCCAGTGCCTTTGAAATGGTCATCTGACCATAGGTAGCGCCGTCACTGCTGTGTACCTTGTCCCACCTTTCGAGACGAAACAGACCCGATCGGCGAAACAGCGTGTCTATTTGTGCGTCCTCTTGAGTCCAGTACGCAAGCAGGTTACACAATGCTAAATCGGCATCAGAATGACTTGGGTATTCTTCAAAATGACCATCAAAAAGTTTAGTGAACTTATCACCGTTGCCAGCGCGTTTCGCTCTGGCGATGATTTCGTCGTCTGACTGTGCTGTTGTGTTGAGTGACAACGAAACAACTTCAGCATTTTCTTTGTGCTCTTTCGGTTTTGACTCAGGATAGATATTGAACAACCAATCAATTGCCTCTTGTTGATCCGTGATTTCATCGACTTCGCTCATCGCATGACCGGTTACCGTGAAATAGCGCGGACTGTTTTGATCGTAGAATTCAAGACGATTTCCCGGACCGGCTTTACCACGACGAGGGAGTACACCTTTCACTAGAATGTGTATTCCGTCGCTGCTGGGCGATTTCTCGATATATGAACCTGTAAATCGATCAACAATTTCTTTGGCCCATGGTTCGATAATGCCGTCCGGCGAAAGAACATGGTCAAGATCGATACCACAGATTCCCTCCCGGAGTACTATTCCAACGCCATCGTATTCACCCTGTTGAAAGGCGCGAGTTACTTCCTCATATGTCGCATGAGTAGTTTCATCGTTGGTTTTCGCTAGACAACCATTTGGTTGAAACGGCGGTTTAGTCCAACGACCATGCTCAGTCTGGCGTAAATTCCATAGAACCCAATGTGGATAATCATGAAGAATTGTGGGGATGCCTTCAAAGTCGACATCGAGCGGCACGGGTTTTTCTAAAGACAATGCTGCAGACATGATTAACGGTCTCCTACAGCGTTAGGCCAGATGTGACCGCATCTTTGAAAGGTGCGAAGTTCAGAACGCTTACGACTAGACACCAAACGACGTGTTGAAATGGAAGATGATCGTTTAGTTAGATTTTCATTGGAGTACGCTTCGCTGCGGAGGAACCGCCTACGGTTGACAGCGGGTGGAAGACGGAGTGTCTTCTTAGGATGAAATTGCTTTGTAAATCTCATTTGTTGTCCTTCGACGTTTGTTAATAGGATTCAGGTGTCGAATCACATAACAAAGTAGAAGTACAACTCTCATAAACGCACCGGCATCGAATGCGATGCCTCTTTAATATAGTTCAGTACAGAACATTATCAAGGACTTTTTTAATTTTCCGCAGCAACTTCACCCACTATGGGCAAGAACGGACATCAGGTCTCTGACGCCTCCTTCAATATTGAACGCAGTTCCTCTATCGAGAACGACGGACGGCGTCGATGAAGCATCGCGTGGCAGTTCGGGCAAACGGGTCGTAAATCCACTTCCGGATCAAGCTCGTACTCAGTGCCTATATCCGCAAGCTGTTTCAGATGGTGCACGTGGATGAACCCCTCCCCGATCGCGCCGTACTTCTTCTCAAAGTCGAACCCGCATACAGTGCATTTGCACCCATACTTCTTGATGCATGCCTTCCTTGCATTGGGATTTCGTTCATAGACATTGACCGATATAGTCTTCGTCGCGCCCTCGAAGTAAGTGGTCGGATCTTCGACTTCGTCGGCTAAGAAATCAAGTAACTGGTCAACCGCACCTTGAAATGACCAGACGATCTTGACGGGAACAGTCGGCTCGACAGACTTCACATTTGCTTTACCGGCGAAGGTGAATGGGTCGCGATCGTTCTTACGATAGAAGATGTACACACTTCCGGAGGGGCTGATCATCGACTTGATCGAATCCTGACCGATGTGAGACCCAGTCTTGCCGTACCAAACAAGATCATCAGCGTCGAAATGGTTGGCATAGTCATGACCTGTACGTCCAGCGACGCCCACATTACAGAAAATGAACCTATCCCCTTCATAACGGGTATAGCCTGTGTCCCAGTTCCCGCGCTGCTTCTCAGGCGGAACGTTACAGACTTGATAAATGTCTTTTTTGTGTAGGCGTGACCAGCCGTGAACGCAAAATTACTCACCGTTCTCTTTCATAATCCAATGCTAATCTGGGTGGAATTGAATGATAGCGGCATCTTGAAGGGTAAGTTGATGACCGAATGGAAGCCTTGACGAGGAGGGCCACTCGTCTGGATCAAATTTAGCACTCACTTCCTTGAAATCGCAATTCGTGATTCAAGCCAAGCATCAATTTCGTTACTCAAAAATCCGATTGCACGAGGACCTAGTCTAACTTGACGAGGAAATTGTCCTGACTTGATTAGGGAGTAGATCGTACTTCGGGATAGGCTGATACGCTGAACAACTTGGGGAAGACGAAGAATAACTTGAGGAGATTTGCCTGTTAATGAAACGTACATGATTTGCCTTTTCTAATATGGACGCGGCACGACGTTGATTGTCCATAATAAAAAGTAAATCTCGCAGGCTTGACTACTTCTTCCCAACGGCCGCTAACAGATAATCTATATCAAATCTTTGATTCATGCAAGCAATATTGCTATCGCCGGATATACCGGAACAGCGAGAACATGGTCAGCGTTTCATTCGGACGGAACCGTGAATTAGTCAGCAAGTAAAATTAGTCCTCAAGACGATATTCAACTTTTCACCAAGTTTTTGCCACGCATCCCGCTTCTCTTTGGCGTATTCGTGTAGAAGATAATGTCGACGCACCTTGCTTCCAGATAGCACGTGATTCTGACATCGGTCGATGATTTCAAGAGGCACAGCTAAGCTTTGCATTATCGTTGCGCCTGTCCGACGTAGATCGTGCGGCGTCCATGATCCATATTTTCCTTCACTGAGAACTAAAGAATTATCGTGACGCCGATTCTTCATCGCCTTCCGTGGACGTCCATCGCGATCAACTTTGAACATAGCCTGCCTGTCGCCAATCTGCTTACTCATCGATTTGACGTTTACATGGCCTTCTTTGTTACGGGCTGGGAAACACCAACCTGAAGCCCCAGTCAATGCATACAACTTAACAAAATGCTCCTTCGCGAAGTCAGAAAGATACACATTGAAATCATTCAAATTACCTTTTACGTTCGCCTTCGGAATAAACCACTCCCCCGTCTCAAAGTTGACGTGCTCCCATCGCGCCATTGACAATTCGCCTACTCGACACAGTGTTGAAAGCATAATCCAAACCGCATGCTGCACTGTTTGCTCGACCGGCTGCAACGCAATTCGCCGATTTGGAGAAGCGTCGTACTCATCTTGCATACGTTTGAATGCACTGTTTAATTTTTTGATTTCGTCCGTTGCAAGAACTCGATCACGTCTATTGTTCAAGTCATAGTCAGGGCTGACAATCTTGTCGATCTCAATTAGATCGACCGGATTACCCTCAATGAGTAGCTTTCGCCATGGTTGTCGCTTTTCAGCCCACCCAAACATCTGCGCGAGGTTATTTCGCATAACAACGGACGTACGGTTAACACCACGTCCAACCATGTCACGAAGCACGCGACGCAGGTCATGTTCCGTTATCTCTCTAACGTACTTGTCGCCAATTTTTGGCAGCACATCCGCATTGAAAGATCGTATTAACTCTGCATTACAATCCTTACGGCGCACTCCATCGGCAATCCATGCATTAAATAAGTCTTGAAGAGTCCGACTTTCCTCCTGTTGGCGTTTAATTTCTGCAAGTTTGGATGCAACAACTGCCCTCGCCTCTTCTTGAGACACTTTCTTTTGCGTTGCGGGATCGATACCGCGTCCGATAAGCATTCGTGCTTGATCTCGGTTATTTCTAATTTGGGACAGGCTAAATTTAGGCCACGTACCGCATGAAAAATCTTTTGATTTGTTCGACAGACGATAACGGTAGTAGAACGACACGGTAACATCACCACCCAATTTGGCTCGGATACGGCCATATAGGTTGCCATCATCACGTATTCTTTGGCCGTCCAAGTCGGCAGTTATAGATTTAAGGCTCCGGTCAGTTAGCTTAGTCATGTACAGATATAAGAGGTAGGGAATAAGTGAATTTACCCCCACATTTACCCCCACAATTTGATCGGCTTGTAGTGTATCTTATTGGACGATCTCGGACAACCTTCCGACATAACTACATGAATATTAAGCTCTTATTACTATATCCTCGGAAAGATTAGAATGATTCCGGACGCTAATAAACCTAAATGGGGTGCAAGGGGTAGGAGGTTCGAATCCTCTCGCCCCGACCAATTGAATCAAAGACTTACGGAAAGCCGCCTTGTACGGCTTTTTTGCTTTGCGGCGTTTGGTGTGAGAATAAATACAAACCACCCCGAAGTTAGGGAAATATCAAGCGCTAAGCTATCCCTAACTGAAGACGAGCGGGAGAGGTGGCGCCGAAAACTCGGAAGTAGGATAAGTTGTAGCTTTGCTTCACACTCGTAGTCGAAAGGCCGACTACAGAAGCAAGAGGACAAGACGAAACCACTCAAGCCGTGAGCGTGCAAAGACCGGGATCGGGCGCTATCTGGAGTTCTACAATCGTCGACATCCTTTCAGCGCGCTTGGCGGTGATACACCGGATGGGTTCTACTGCCGCAAGTTCCCTGCCCGCCAAATGACGGCGTAGAGGGTAGGCTGGATATCTGCCGTGCCGCATGCTCGTGCTCTGCGCATGAGGCAGCGAGCAGCTACGGAGAAGCCTACATCCAAGCCTTACTTAAAACAAATTCAAATTCGTGCCCACCCAAATCGGCTACCCTTACCCACGTCTATCTATCATCCCAGCATGCTGCCATCATTATCGAAAAGATGGCAGATAAAGAAGTGAAAGCGAACCACAATTACGCGTGTCAGATGTGGGCGCATGTAGCTATGATATGCTCGCGGAAACTGAACGCGAAAAATTGCAGCCAAGTTGATTTGTATGTACGTCTGCCGCCCTTGCCGATGCTCGTGAATAAGTGCGTCGACATGCACCATTTTTCTGATACTCGCCAGCCCTGCGCTGGAGTCACAGGCGCAGCGCTGAGCCTCCCCGCGTGGCGTTCGCTCAACTCGTAATGGCTCGCGCGATATGAGAGAGCAATTCCAGAGTTGCCTGCGACAGTGTTTTCCCCTGCCGTGTTATGACGTGTGACCGCCCCTCGCTCAACAGCGGGTTCTGCATCGGCAGCCCGACGAGCATGTGGTCCAGCAGATTTTGCGGAACAGCGACGCGAGTGGTCAGAGCGTAGCCTGTTCCCATCGCTGCAAAAAGACTGAGCGCGTTAAAGGAGGTTGTGGTGAGCACCGTGTTGAGCCGAACTCCCTCGCTGACCTCGGCTGCTTCGACATGCTGTCTGACGCCGAAACTCCGATGTAGCGTGGCGCCTGGATAGGGCAGCAGATCAGCGAGCTTGAGCGGCCCGATATGCGACGTAAGTGGGTGCCCCTTCAGCACAAAGGCTTGAATCGGACCGGAATGAGAACCATGCGAACGCAAGCGATCGTCATGCGGCGGCTGGTACAGTAGTCCGATGTGGGCGCTCTCGTCCACGACTCGCCGTACGATCTCGTCCGTGCTGCCTACGTCCAGGGCCAGCGTGACGTTGGGATGCCCGGCGATGAACTCCTTCATCACGTCGCGCATCAACCAATCCACGAAGCCTTCTCCGGCAACAATATCGATGTGCCCGCTCTCGCCTTTCTGCAGACTGTTCAACTGCGCCAGCAGTTGCTGATTCATGTTTTCCTGACGCCGGAAATGAGCGGCGACCAGCGCCCCGGCATCGGTGGCTACCACGCCGCGGCCATGGCGATCCAGTAGCCGGACGCCACAGTCCTTCTCCAGGGTTGCGATGGCGCGGCTGAGCGCGGATGGATCCATGTTTAATTCATCGGCCGCACCGCGTACCGATCCGCACTCAATTACCTTCATGAAATAACGCATCCGTCGCGTTTCCAACGTGTCGCTCATGCACTCCTCCAGATCGCACAGGCGCTGAGTGTAGCCTTTTTTGCAGCAAAAAACATCTTTTCCGATCATTGACGCAATGGCTTCCTTCTCTGAAACTAGTTGCATACCAAATCGAAGCCCTCACCGGCCCCCACAGACGGTCGTTTGACACAAAACCTTCTTGGAGACACCCATGACCACCACGACCACAGCTCTGCCTGCCGTGCCCGCCAATACCACCGGTACTGGTAAGTGCAAGCTTTTCATGGTGGCGCTAATCGTCGTCGTATTGGCCGAAGCCATCGGCCCGAGCAATTTCAAGCTGGGCCCCGGCAAGGTTGTGTTGCTGCCAATGCTCTGGGCACTGCTCATCGCAGCGACTTGGGGCATCGTGCAACGCTATGTACCGGCGCCCGTGCGCATCACTGCCAGTCTGCAGTCCTATGCCGGCGGCCTGCTCAATGCAGGTCTGCTCTTGTTCATCGTGAAGCTTGGTCTGACTGTCGGCGGCACGTTGCCGCTGGTTCGCCAAGCCGGTTGGGCGCTGCTGTTTCAGGAATTTGGTCACGCGTTTGGCACGCTCGCGCTCGGATTGCCGTTGGCGCTGCTGCTCGGCGTCAAGCGGGAAGCAGTTGGGGCTACCTTCTCGGTCGGCCGTGAAGGCAACCTGGTTATCATCAGCGAGAAGTACGGCATGGCCTCGCCTGAAGGTCGCGGCGTGCTGGCTGAATACATCACCGGTACGGTGCTCGGCGCCTTATTCATCGCGCTGCTCGCCGGCTTCGTCACTAGCCTGCACATCTTCGATCCGCGCTCGCTCGCCATGGGTGCGGGCGTCGGCTCGGGCAGCATGATGGCCGCCGCCATCGGTGCGATCGCCGCGCAGCAGCCGGCCGCCATGGTGCCGGAGCTAACTGCCATTGCTGCAGCGTCGAACCTGATGACACTAGTGCTTGGCTTTTACTTCACGCTGTTCCTGTCGCTGCCAACTGCCTCTTGGCTCTATGGCAAGTTAGAGCCAGTACTGGGTCGTTTCTCGAAACGCAAATCCGCTCAGGCAGTTGCAACGGCGGCCGGTGCCGAAGTCGAAATAAGGGACCTGCCATTCGCCGACAAAGCCATATCGTGGGCGCTAATGGCTGTAGGCGCGATGATTGGCAACTGGCTCTCGTTCCAGGTGCAGCCGGTACAGTCGCTGATCGGCATGGCGATCATTATTGTCATCGTCTCCATTGTCGAAGTCGCCAAGCGCCTGATGCCGAAGATGCCGCTCGTGCTTGTGCTATCGATTGTGGCCACGGCAGTCGGCGTTCCGGGCCTATTCCCATTCTCCGACACCGTCATCGCCTTGACCGGCAAACTCAACTTCCTCGCATTCACGACGCCGGTGCTCGCCATGGCTGGCTTCTCGGCTGCCAAAGACTTGCCGCTGTTCCGGCAACTGGGCTGGCGCATCGTAGTGGTCTCGCTCAGCGCGACCGCCGGCACCTTCCTCGGCGCCACGTTGATCGCCGAATTGTTCCATTGATTCCTCAAACCGCTGACAGAGAGCCACATGTACCGTGACCCTGAAATCGCCGAAGATATCTGTGCCCGAATGCTGGCCTGGCGCCGCGATATCCACGCCCATCCAGAAACCGCTTTCGAGGAGCATCGCACGGCGAACATCGTCGCGCAGGCCCTTAGACAAATGGGCATTTCCGTGCACTGCGGACTAGGCGGTACCGGCGTGGTCGGCACGCTTGAGAATGGCGATGGGCCCAGCATCGCCTTGCGCGCGGATCTCGATGCGCTCAACATGCAGGAGCTGGGCAACCATGAACACAAGTCGACCTGTGCCGGCAAGATGCACGGTTGCGGCCACGACGGGCACACGGCGATGTTGCTCGGCGCGGCCGCGCACCTGGCGCGCCACAAGCCGTTCAAGGGCACGGTGCGCTTCATCTTCCAGCCCGCCGAGGAGAACGAAGGCGGAGGTCGCAAGATGGTTGAAGACGGTCTGTTTGAGCTATTCCCGGCCGACGCCGTGTACGGCATGCACAACTTCCCCGGCATGCCGCGCGGCCAGTTCGGGATCCGGGCCGGCACCATGACCGCCTACCTCGACACCTTCGAGATCCGTATTACTGGCAAAGGCTGCCACGGCGCGATGCCCGAAACCGGGATCGATTCGGTGGTGATTGCGGCGCAACTCGTCAATGCACTGCAGACGATCGTAAGCCGTCGCACTTCCGCGATCGAGTCGGCGGTGGTCAGCGTCACGCAGATCCACGGTGGCGATACCTGGAACGTGGTGCCGGAAAACGTCGTGCTGCGCGGCACCGCGCGCACGCTCGACGTTGCGGTCCAGGACAAGGTCGAGGCGATGATGGGCCAGATTTGCGTTGGCTTGGCGCAGATGAACGACGCCAGGATCGAGCTCGACTATCGGCGCGGCTACCCTGGCGTGGTGAATACCCCAGCCGAGACGGCCGCAGCAGTGGCTGCCGCTGCGAGTCTGGTCGGCAGCGACCATGTCCATACCGACATCAAGCCCGCGATGGGTTCGGAAGACTTTGCGTTCATGTTGCAGAAGCGCCCCGGGGCTTACATCGGTATCGGCGCGAGCGAGGGTAAGAATGACTATCCGCTGCACAACCCGTATTACGACTTCAACGACGCGATCCTGCCGCTCGGCGCCGCCTACTGGGTAGCACTGGTCAAGCACGAGCTCGCGGCATGACAGAGGCTTTGATGTTCTCGGCCGTCGGCATCACATTTTTGCTAGCCGTGCGGGCGCGCTGCTGTGTTGCGTGCCGTGGCAGTGGTCGCATGGCAGTACCGGGTGCTTTCCAAAATGCGCAACTTGTTCCCGCGCGAGCCCAATCTGTTTTCAGAACCACCCATAAAAACTAACTGGAGGAGTATTCAATATGCTGTGCACAAAACATAACATGGAAAATGCAGGTCGTACGGGACGCACGATGCTGGCGGGACTGGTTTGCCTGCTGGCCGCCGGATGCAGCAGTGTCCCGGTGCCTCCCACTTCGCCGGCAGAAGTAGGCGAGAGGCGGCCGGGATATCTGGCAGGCTATCTGCCAAGCAAGGATTTGCCCGACAGCCTGAAACTTCTGCCGCCACCGCCGGCAGCCGGATCTGCCGCTCTCGCCGCCGATGAAGAAGCGTACCGTGTGACGCGCGCCGAGCGCGGCACGCCACGCTGGCAGCTTGCATCCCAGGATGCGGTCCTGACCTTTCCCAAAGCCGCGGAAGCGTTTTCCTGCACGCTGGGCGTGGCGATCTCGCAGGAGGCGACGCCGCATCTCAACATGCTTCTGCGGCGCAGCCTTGCCGATGCCGGACTGGCCACCTATGCGGCCAAGAACAAATACCAGCGCACGCGCCCCTTCGCAATGCATAAAGACGCAAGCTGCACGCCAGAGGCAGAAGCGCATTTGTCCAAGGATGGATCCTATCCTTCCGGCCATGCGGCCCTGGGTTGGGCGTGGGCACTGATTCTCGCCGAGATCGCGCCGGACCGGGCCGATGCGCTGTTCGCGCGCGGCCGTGATTTCGGACAAAGCCGGGTGATTTGCGGCGTGCATTGGCAAAGCGATGTGGATACGGGCCGCCTGGTCGGTTCGGCGGCGGTAGCGCGGCTGCATGCCGATCCGGTGTTCCGAACACAGCTGGCGGCAGCGAAGGCCGAAATCGACAATGCGCGGGCGCACGGCGTCAAACCTGCGCCCGACTGCGGACCGAACGCAGCCGGTGCGACGAACATGCCCGAGCGGAAATGATGCACGCCTAAGCTTGACTCATAGATGAGCGCCCAGGCGCTCACTTTCAACCCCAATAGCAGCTAAGTAGCCATGCGCGAGCCACCAACTGGTGGCTCGCCTTGGAGGGGTATTGTTTTTTCTCATGACCAGCGACCATCAGCCGCAGGTCACCTTCAAGGGTCCGACCCAACCCGGAACAGCCGGTCCCTCAGCTTGCCGCAACCCGGCGACACCTTATAACAGCAAACCACCTTCATCGAACAACTACAACATTGTGGTCGATGTGTTCGACCATTTGGAGATATATTCATGCAAACAAAAAAGTCACTATTCGCATTTGCCGTGACAGCAAGCTTTTGCGGCGCAGCTTTCGCACAAGCGTCGATCACCATCTATGGCATCACCGATGTCAGCATGCGCCGCCAGATAAATCCGCTCGGCTCGGTGCGCACCAGTGGGGCCCCGGGCGGGAATACGTGGAGCATGGTGTCCGGCTGGGCTAACGGCAGCCGGATTGGATTCAAGGGCGTGGAAGATCTGGGCGGAGGGAGCAACGCCCATTTTGTACTGGAAAGCGGGTTTAGCATTGACACGGGTGCTGTTTCCGACAGCAATTCACTCTTCAATCGCTCTGCTTACGTCGGTGTCGGAGGGGCATGGGGAACGCTTGATATGGGGCGCCAGTACAGTGTCGCCTTCAAGACCATGACGGACTATGATCCGTTCCGGATGCAGTACTCGAGTCTCATTCCACTGGCGTTGGTCACGCCCGGTTCTCCCGGCTCGTCCGGTTGTCTGCCTCTTACCGGCGGTGGCTGCGCGCGTTTTAACAATGACGTGCAATACAGCGGCACATTCGGCAACGTTACCGCACGTGCCGAATACGCGTTCGGCGAGGTGGCGGGCAGCACACGCACCGGCGCTGCGCAAGCTGTTGGCCTAAGGTATGCCAGCGGTCCGCTGTCCGCAGGAGGCGCCTACACGCAGCAGAAAACCGCGGCCGATTTCGACAAACAGGCATACACCGTAGGTGCCGCGTACAGCATCGGTCCTGTACGGATATCGCTGGGCTATAACAATGACAAGGCCGAAACGGCGACAGTGGATACGAAGATCAAGAGCGCGTGGGGAGGCTTGAGTTATCAGATAACACCTGCTTTTACGTTAACGGGTGCGTACTATCAAACCAAAGTGTCGAGCGCTGTCAGCGCTACGCGTCCGACCGGCAAGGAAAAATCGGACTTCTATATGATCGAAGCGAAGTACGCATTGTCCAAGCGTACCAGCCTCTACGCGGAAATCGACAGGAACAAGTGGAGCCGCGGTATCTTCTTTCTTCCAACGACGGCGCCCGGTGTAACACAGACCGGCGTTTCGGTAGGCATTAATCACCGTTTCTGAGCAAGGGAATGACACGACGAAAGTCGCCTGCGCCGTTATAAGATGGCGGTGGCGCAACAATGCGCCGCCGCTACCTGATCATTGCCGGTCAAGCTTTCTCAACCCGTGTCTATTTCCTTCAAGAGCATGACATGTTCTCTACTGCCTCGTGGCCGTCTTCGTGATCACGGCTTTTTCTTGCCATCACATTAGCACCGTGGTCTTACTCGCCCTACCCCATTTCAGTCGGCATTTGTTACCTCTCGCTCACGCCACTTGCTGAATTTGCGTTCCGAGGCGCTCGTTCGTCAGTTTGATCCGTTTCCCGCCTTTAAGAATTGTTTAGTCCTACCGATGCTGTAGTCACTGCAGGCTGGTGCCTATCGGAGAAGCTTTGCCAGATTCTCAGGGAGTCCGATGTTTGGCTTGATCGGTGGTCGGGAGAAACTTCCTTCTTTCCGACTCCCGGGCTGAAGTGATACCAGTGATTCACAATGGCGGACTGCACTGCTTACGCCGTCGACAACGGGCACTGGAATTCGACCTGCAAGCGATCGCGCAATGCCAGCAAGTGGTGCGCCAGCTACGATAACGACATCCGCACCGTCCTCCCGCACCGCTTGCATGCAGAGTTCATGGAGCCTGACTTCATGGTCCTCTTGCACCTTGCCGATATCTCGCAAAGGATCGTTTAGAGAACGAACGCTGGCCAACCGCGATGACAGCCCATTTGCTGCGACACACTCGCGATACCATGCTGTGATCCTATGCGAGATCGCGATAATTGAGAATTTTTGTCCTAAAAGGCATGCACTGGCTAGCGCAGCTTCTGTCATCCCAACCACCGGAACGTCGAAGAGTTCCTTAAGCCCTGACAACCCAGGATCGCCAAAGGCGGCAACAATGAGCCCATCGAAATTACCTGCGTGATCAGCGGCTGCACATGCAGTCGCGTATCCACCGACCAGTGCTTCGAACCTTGTTTCGATATAGGCAACCCCAAACGAAGCCGTCGCCATTGTGATCGTCGTGTTAGGCGACGCTGTACGACGTGCTTCAGCCTCAATCAAATCCGTTACGGACGTGCTTATATTGGGATTAACAATGAGCAATTTCATTTCGTTTTTCTATATTTCGAAAAATCAATAATCTTCGGATACGTTACTGGGCAACGGCGGAGCAATTAGCAGTCGCGTGGGTGCTCTCACATGCATTCAGAACAGATCCCTCCAAAAACGTTGTGGTGATTACACGCACTGAGCAATGCACAGTATGGAATGGCCCTCAATTCAACACCATAACGGTAATTCAAGCCAAGGTCAGGTGGTTCGAACTGTATGCCGGCCTTTAAACACGCGAATTCATTCGGTAGAAAGGCTCGTGACTGGCCTTGTCGAAGTAGTCCTTATAAAAATCGCGGATATACGGCAAGATTCCTTTTGAGAGGGCACGTCGAGCGAGTTCAGCTTCAGTCAATGGTACGTTCAACTTTTCATGGATTTGTTTCAAGACTTCCGCGCGATTAACCTTGGTAAATTCGCCATCCTGGTAAAGCACTTCTCCCCCACACATCGTCAGCTTTACGCCCTGGGTCTTTGCACGCTGGATTAATGCATCGATCGTTGATGTGTCTTGATCCAGGTAAGGATAAGCAATCTGATCCCAATCAAGCAATACGAGATCCGCGGCCTTTCCGACCTCCAGAGTACCAATCGAGTCGGCGAACGCAGTTGTTCTTGCCCCGCCAGACGTCGCCATTCTGAAGACTTGAGCGGTTGTCGGAACGTCATCATCAACCATGCCAGGAACCCGGTGCGCCCTCAGGACTAATCGCATTTCCTGCAGCATGTCACGGTCGTCGTTGATACCAGCTTCATCCATTCCAATCCCAGTATTGACTCCGTGTGCTTCAAAAGCATTTAGCGGAGCGATACCTGACCGAAGGCGGAAATTAGACGAACAGTTATGGCAGACGCAAACACCTTTACTAGCAACATGTTCAATGTCCTTTTCTGAAAGCCACGTGCCATGGCCCAATGTCATACGCGGGCTCAGTAGGTCGAAACGATCTAGATAGTCTACAGCGCTACCACCGCCGCGGCGCTTTGCATACTCTTTCTGATAGGCCGTTTCGACAAGGTGCATATGAATCGGAACATTGTACTTTTTGGATGTCTCAGAAAATGCTTCGAGCGCTTCGTCCGTGCACCAATGCAGATTAGCCGGTGCAAGTTGAATTTTTATTTTTCCATCTGAATGGTAAGTATCATAGAGTTGGCGGAACAACTGCATACTTGCATTCAAGTCGGTCTTGAATCTGGCAAACCATGCTTTCATTGGCCCTTGGAGTTCAGGTGGCAATGCAGCAGTCAGCGCTTCATCAGGTTGATACATCAACCTGTTTTGATCACGGACCGTATAGCTGTACGACGCACGCATTCCAATATCTTGATACGCTTTCAGAACTTCGGTGGATTTAGCCAGGAGGTGTTCAGGCGTGCCTGGTATCCAGCCATGCAGATGCTGGACAGTGGTGACGCCAGAGGCAATCATTTCGAAGGCGGAGTAGAGAGTGTCAAGGTAGATGTCGATATCTCGAAACACCATCCGAGTGATCCACCAGAGCTCTAGCGGCATATCTTTTGACCCGAGCTGAACTGGGGTCAAGCCGACATGGTGGTGAGCATTGACGAAACCCGGAATGACGATCTCATTGCCCGAACCAATGACTTCGGCATCAGGATACTCTTCGCGTAGCTTAGCGAAAGTATCGATCGCTTTAATTACTCCGTTCTCCTGAAGTAATGCACCGTTGTGAATCTCTTCGACTGAATATCTGTCAACAGCGCGCTTAATCAATGACCGTCCACGGACGATAGTTTTCAATCTACTTCTCCCCCACAGTGTCTAAGCCTAAAAGACGTATCAATAGTGATCCGGGCCGCCGGGTAGTAACGTTGCGGCGATCAGATACCAGATCGCCGCCAAAAACGTTACGATCTGTCTTCGTTCCCCCGTGGCGGCTCTACCCAATGCTTCCATGCTCGTCGGACAGCTTCACATTCTTGCACCTTGATTCCATCAATCACTGTCAGTGAAGACTTGGTCAACGTAATCAGCTTTTCCACAGAGTAGTCTCCGTAGTCAATGCGACGCATGCCAGCATGACGCGCGCCTAAGACAATGGTGCCAATACCCGCTTCTTTGATTGCCCAGCAGCACATGGGGCACGGCTCCATTGCTGAATACAGTGTGGCGCCCGACAGATCGGGAGATCCTGAGTTACGCGCTGCGTCGCGAATAGCGTCTACTTCAGCATGGGCGGTTGGGTCTCCGTCCGTGGCACGGCGGTTTGACCCACGTCCAATAATCTCGCCATCTCGTACGATTACCGACGCTACAGGGCAGTCGCCACGGTTATCGGCTTCAGCGCATAGTGCCAGGACGGTGTCCATGTAGTGATTATGTTTGTCAAATTCTGCTGGACTCATGTCGCATCCTCTCTCGAAAGTCTCGTTATCACTTTATGCGTTTTCCCGGGAGGGTCGCTTTGCGAGCAGAGTAAGCGTGCCGCCAATTGCAAGAATGACTGCAACCGCCCAAACAACGTGATAGATCTGCCCCGTAGCGTCTTTTACCGTACCCAGTACTACCGGTGCGAAGAACCCAGATAGATTTCCGATCGAATTGATCATCGCGATCCCTGCGGCGGCGGCCGTTCCCACTAATACCCTGTTGGGAAGTTGCCAGAATACTGGAATAGAACAAAGGATTCCAGGCAGAGCGATGCACATGGCAAGGATGACCCATTGTGAACCCAGCATCAGGAAGTACCCCAGAAGCGCACATCCCAGACTTGCTACCAGTACAGCGAGTCCACAATGTTTGTTGATCTCCTTGGCACGGTCAGAGTGAATGCCATTGACGATCACGGCAATGATCCCTACCAGGAAGACTCCGGAAATGATGTAGCCAATGGTTGCCGGACTTGTGATGCCAACTTCCTTAAGCATGGACGGAGCCCAAAAAATGAGAGTCGACTGCCCCATGATGATACAGAAGTAGATGGCGATATAGAGCCACACGGTCTTGTTCTTTAATGACTGGAAGAACGAGTGTTCACGTTTGCCACTGGCGCTAGCGTCCTTTGCGAGATCAGCTGCAAGCAATTCCCGTTCTTCAGCGCTCAACCAATGTGCCTGGTGTGGGCGGTCAGTGAGGGCCCATATTGCAGCGATACCTAAGAGAACAGACGGAACTCCCTCAAGGAAGAAAACCCACTGCCAACCTTCCCAGTTTTGGACGCCGTCCATTCTTACCATGAGAAAGCCTGCCAAGGGCCCGCCGATAATGCCCGACATCGAAGATCCGCAGCCGATTAAGGCAAACGCCTTTGACCGACGGCTTGTCGGGAACCAATATGTAACGTAGAGCACAATTCCTGGCCACAGGCCCGCTTCGCAAGCTCCCAAAATGAAGCGAAGGACATAAAATTGTGTAGGAGTGGTGACAAAGGCCAGGCCGATGCTGCACAAACCCCAGCCTACCGCAATTCGGGAGATTGTCTTTCTTGCTCCGAAACGCTCAAGTGCCAGGTTGCTAGGGATTTCGAACAACAGGTAGCCGATAAAGAATATGCCAGCACCCAGACCATAGACCGTCTCGCTAAAAGCAAGGCTTTCATTCATTTGCAGCTTGGTAAAGCCTACGTTGACCCTGTCAATCCATGCCATCACAAAGGTCAGGAAGAGAAACGGGACGATTCTCCACATCACCTTGGCATATACGGCATCTAGTCTCTCGGAATTTCTTGAGACTAAAGTACTGGAGCCACCAATACTTATTTCATTTGCATTCATCATCTCCATCTCCTTTGTAATCCTGGTTATATAGTCACCAGCTTTAAAATGAAATCTGCTTCCTGAAGAGAGGGCGCTATCTTTCAAGGAATAGGTACCGTTCTTAACGACGGCTCACCAGATGTGCTATTCCTGTTGAGCAGAGTCCGATCTCAGTCCTGCATCAAATTGTGATTACAGCTCTGGTTGGCCTGCTTTAAGAAACCTGCCACGTCCAGCTGTTGGTTCCAAATACTCGCCGTTGCGCACTATCACCTCACCCCGGGAAAGGGTTGTCATCGGCCAACCGGTCACTTCGATTCCCTCGTAAGGTGTGTAATCAACGGCATGATGCAGGGAGCTGTTCGCAATGCGTACCTTGCGATTTGGATCCCACAGCACGATGTCGGCGTCGGCACCCACTGCAATCGTTCCTTTACGTGGGTAAAGTCCGTAGATCTTTGCTGGCTTATAAGCGGTCAGTTCAACAAATTGATGCAGCGAGAGTTTGCCGCGCCTGACACCGTCAAACAGCAAAGGAAGTCGAGTCTCGATACCGGGCACCCCGTTCGGGATATGGTTGAACGGCTGTGCTTCGCCGCCCAGCTTCTTGCCCTTCGGGTCGTCATAGTTGAATGGCGCATGATCCGACGAGAAGACCGAGAAAACGCCATTAGCCAACGCATGCCAAACGGCCTTTTGATTCTCTGGATCGCGAGGTGGGGGGCTGCAAACGCATTTCGCCCCTTCATATCCATGATCGCCATGCAGTCCCATGTCCTCCGCAGTCAGGTACAGATATTGCGGACAAGTCTCGGCGAGAATCTTTAATCCTCGCCCTTGCGCCCAACGAATTTGTTCGATGGCTTCTTTACCGGAGACATGGACAATCAAAATTGGAACATCGACAAGCTCCGCGAAAGAGATAGCCCGATGCGTTGCTTCGCGTTCGACTACGGATGGGCGTGATAAGCCATGGAAGCGAGGTTCAATATTACCTTCATTAATAAGCTTCTCGGTAAGCCATGAAATACAGTCAGCGTTTTCGGCGTGCACCATTACTAACGCTTTGTGCCTGCGTGCGACATCAAGCACTTCCAACATCTCTCGGTCTGACAACTTGAGGTCGTCATAGGTCATGTAGACCTTGAAAGAGGTAAATCCCTCTTGGATAAGAACAGGAAGCTCTTCATTTAAAACAGCGGGAGTAGGATCCGCAACGATAAGATGGAAGGCGTAGTCGATAACTGCACGGCCATCTGCACGACGGTGGTAGTCCATGACGGCTTCCTTCAACGAACCTCCCTTTTCCTGAGCGGCAAATGGGATCACCGTAGTAGTACCGCCACATACCGCAGCTCGAGTGCCAGTGAAGAAATCATCCGCCATTCGTATGCCATCCGGCATTGGCTGATCCAAATGGCAGTGAGCATCGACTCCGCCCGGCAAAACCAGCATGCCGCTAGCGTCGATCTCTTCCTTTGCATTCCCTAGGCTTTGGCCCAATGCCACGATTTTTCCATCGCGTACACCGATGTCGCAGATAAAGCGGTCGGATGCAGTGACGACTTCGGCGTTACGAATTACCAGATCCAGATTGTTGTCAGATGGCATGGCTTGCTTATCTTTCATTATTAACATTTCTTCAGATGTCATAGAGGAAGGTCTAGCAAATTAAAGAAACGTTTTAACTGCGCAGCTTAAGCGCTTGTTTATTGGCGCTTTCCTGATCAGCTCTAGCGCCAAGAACATAAATCCCCCGATTATTGAGCCGCTTGCAAACCTCAATGTATACGATAAATATTTGAATGGTATACAAATATTTTTACAAGTTCTGCTGATCCATCACCGCTGGCGCCTTTGTTTTTCGCCGCATAGGCGGCTTGCCGCCCGCATATTTGCTGACATCCACTTAAAAAATGTCGAAATGCATCGGTTTCGCCTAGGCTTCTTGCCTATGCTCTTTGCGCAGCACTTCGTAGCTAGAGATCATTATTACACAACAATTTCTATAATTGTGTACAATTTTATTTGAAATTGTATTTCATATGGGCGATTGCCATTTGATAAGAGCTTACGAAACATCATGGAGTTGTTACGGTAAGACGTTAAATCTCGACGATTCATCGCGTTGCGCGACCGTTGGACTTGTAATGACCTTAATTTGTATACAATCCAATATTTCATTGCACATGATTCTTTCGGATATGCTTTCCAAGTCAATGGAGAGATTCGACCAACCAACCGGGCGCGGCAACGCTCTGAAGCATGTCGGGGTATATGCCCAATGAGACCTCCTGTATTAGTGCGCCGAAGTTAAAAGCAGCAAACTAACATGCTGAGGTCACAGACTAAAACTGTTGACTGAGATTGTGTGCAATCGTCAAGCAAAGTGTATTATCATTCACAATTGATATGAGTCACGAAAGACTAGGTTGAGCCGCATGACAGACAGCGCCGGAACTGCGACGGTAACGCGTAAAACGCCCTTCACTAATGAAGAGATCTATGGGCGTATCCAAAAAGCAATACTTGAGAATAGATTGGCACCTGGCACCAAGCTGACTGAAGAGCGCTTGGCTGAAATATCTGGAGTTAGCCGGACCAAGATTCGGACTGTTTTGAATAGGCTTGCGCACGAGGGATTGGTGGAACTGATTCCGAACAGGGGGGCTTTTATCGCTAGCCCCACTATTAAGCAAGCACGCGATGTCTTCGTCGTCCGCCGCATGATTGAGCCCGAAATGGCCAAGCAATTGGCAGCCACGGCAACCACAGCGCAGGTTCGCGCGTTGCGCAAGCATGTGCGACTTGAAGAGGAAGCGCGCAAGACCAATGACCGTCCAGCGATCATTCGCCTATCTGGTGAGTTTCATGTGCTCGTTGCAGAGATGGTCGACAACGAAATCCTTACGCGAATGATGCGTGAGCTAGCGCCACTTACTTGTTTGGTTATTACGCTGTATGACAAACCTAGCGCACCTGCTTGCTCATGTCACGAGCATAGTCATCTAGTTGATGCGATCCAGGACAAAGACAGTGTACGTGCTTCAGAGTTGATGCTGACGCACCTTCAGCATATTGAAGGTGCGTTGAATTTCGAAGCGAATGATCGCGCCGAAATCGATATTCAGGACATTTTTTCTTAATGATCGACGTTTTGGTCTGACAAAAGCCAGAATCGGGACCGCACGTATCGAGATCGTATCTACATCGGGCTTTTACTGTCATTCGGAAATCCACCATGCCGCAAATTCGCATCACAGTCGGTTCCCTTCAGTTTATGGCTGAAACCCATCCAGATGCTCCTCATACCGTATCCGCCTTTATTGGACTACTTCCGTACAAGCAAAAGCTGATTCATGTTCGCTGGAGCGGAGAAGGATGCTGGGTTCCGCTTGGAGAGCTTCAGCTTGAAAACGATGGAGTAAAAGTCGGATTTGAAAACCATACCAGCCATCCATCTGTCGGCGATTTCCTGTTCTATCCGGGTGGCTTTAGTGAAACCGAAATTATCTTGGCGTATGGGAGCTGCAGTTTTTCTAGCAAGATGGGCCAATTGGCGGGAAATCATTTCCTGACCATCACCGAGGGGAAAGAAAAGCTAAGAACCCTTGGTTCAAAGGTTCTTTGGGAAGGCGCGCAGGACGTTCTGTTCGAACTAGCCTAGATCCGGTAACGTCACCTGCGCTCGACTCATTATCCTCAGCAGATGTTGTGGTTACTGCGCCAGACGATCTGCTTCGATGTAGTATCGATGGCGCAAGTAGCGACTCACCAATTGACCGTATTCCGAAATTAGTGCCGATGGATTCAACCGGTTAACTACTTACTTCGGGTGGCACAGAGCATGACATGGATAGCCTATGCTCTGAACCCCATACCTTCCAACAGCAAGTTCGTGCCATTAATCCTATAGCGACGGTCTCTTCATTTGACATGAGGTGGGTTGGGTTGAAACATAGGGCTCAATCTTATGTTCAGTCTTCCATCCATAACCGGTATTTTCCTGGTCAAACTTCACGTCTTTGCCGTTAACTTTTGTCCAGTTCATGATGTACAAGGACTGTTGAATCTGATGATCCGCCTTGCGCATTTCTACTTCACCATTCAAGCTTTTTAATTTCATCCCCTCCAACGCGAAGGCAACTTTTACCGGATCTACCGAGCCGGCATCCTTAATCGCTTTGGCAAGCATGGCGACGCCATTATAGGTTGGCATCAGATAGTAATCGTCGTTGTATTTCTTCTTGAATGATTCGACGATCTCTTTTCCGGAGAAGGTTTGGTTGTTCGGGTGCCAGTTAAAGACCACTTTAACCCGCTCCGCGCCGCTGGCTCCCATCGCAGTTGGCGTACCGGTTCCATTGGCATAATAGGTATAGAAGTTGACATCCAGCGATGCGTCCCTAGCGGCCCGGATCAGAAGCGAAAGATCGGCACCCCAATTTCCAGTGATTACTGCATCTGCGCCGGACGCCTTGATTTTGCCAACATAGGGCGAAAAATCCTTTACCTGGCCGATAGGATGAAGATCGTTGCCGACGACCTGAATATCAGGCCGTTTCCGCTTCAGATAGTCAGTTGCCGCGCGTGCCACCTGATGTCCGTGCGCATAGTTCTGACCGATGATGTAGACCTTCTTGATTTTGGGGTCCCGGGCAAGGTAGGTGGTCAGCGCCTCCATCTTCATGTCCGAGTTCGCATCGAAGCGAAAATGCCAGAAGCTGCATTTGCTGTTGGTTAAATCAGGATCGACCGCAGCATGGTTCAGGAAGACGACCTCTTTACCCGGGTTGCGTTCGTTATGCTTGTTGATTGCGTCGATCAGTGCCGCTGCCACGCCGGAGCCGTTGCCCTGAGCGATATAGCGATACCCTTGGTCGATGACCGCCTTAAGCTGTATTAGCGATTCTTGAGGACTGGCCTTGTTGTCGAATCCAACTATATCGATCGTGTTATCCCCTGCCCACTTGCCCTGGTTCGCAGCATCCGCAACGATTTGCCAGCTATGCAACAGGTTCTGACCTACCGGCGCAAACGGGCCGGATAGTGGATCGATAAATGCAATCTTGACCGCTGCCGCTTGCGTCGGCGCTGCCACCATCAATGCCGCAGAGAAGACGCCGATAACCATTGAACGAGTCTGCTTAATCATAAAATTCCTCATAGTGAAGATAAGCCGGACGAAGGGATGAACCCTTCGCTGTAAAACTGCAAGGAGAAACTAACCAATATGTGCGCCAAATTGGTCTGCCGAGGTGTTAGAGAATTCCAAGCTGCTTTGCCACGCGTTGCAGCCCTCCTCCGGCAACCAGCCCACCGTCGACGGCGAGTTCAGCTCCGTTGATGTAACTTGCTTCGTCGCTAGCCAGGAACAAGACTGCATCGGCAACTTCGTTCGCCTCACCGATACGGTCAGCAGGAATGACTGTCCTGAACTCGTTCACACGGTCTTTGACGGGCTCGGTCATTGGTGTCCATACGAAGCCGGGGTGGACTGAATTGACCCTGATGTTCGCATCGGCGTATTCCATCGCCGCCGACTTCGTCATCCCGCGCACTGCCCATTTAGATGCCGCATAAGCCGCAGAAAAATACCCGGTCATACCAGCCGCTGACGAAATGTTAACGATTGCACCGCCGCCATGTTGTTTCAGGAATGCCGCTCCGTATTTGATACCCAAGAAAACGCCCGTCTGATTTACAGCGATTGTTCGGTTCCATTCTTCCAGGGTACAGGTGGCGAAAGTGCGCTGTATGCTTATTCCGGCGTTATTTACGATGACATCAAGCGTACCCAGACGCCTTTCAATGGCTTCCAGTGCGTCCAGCCAGGCTTGTTCCTGCGACACGTCGAGCGCTACGGCTAGACCTTCTGCGCCGGCTTGTTCAACCTGTTGTGATATTGCATTCACCGTGTCCTGTTCAATGTCGGCCAGGACCACGGAGCGAGCGCCTTCCTGCGCAAAGCGCAATGCCTGCGCAGCACCTAATCCGCTCGCAGCACCCGTTACAAGCACAACCTTGTTCTCGAATCTCTTGCGTGCAGTCACGTTGGATGTCCTTTACGTTGCATATAGATGAGGCTATGGGAGAGCACTATCGACCCGACGAGCTGGAAGTGGCCGATCCGCGAGCGGAACACTCAGGTCAAAACTGCTTATCGCGCGTCCTTCGCGCACCTTTCCGTTGGAATAACCATAGGCATAGTCTTCATAGAGCTTGATGTAGTCGGTGGACGACATGCCTGTGCGTTTTACCGATGGATGTCTCAGGACAGCGTCACGCCAACGGCCTAATAAGCTCAGGCCTGGCTGTTTCAGTGGATCGAATCCCCAGTAATGCTCATTCAGCACATAGCGCTCGAAGAACGGTGCGTAAGTCAGCTCGACCATGCCGAATTGATCGAATACATGCTCCGGCCGTGCGCCAAATCGAACCAGCAGACCTTCAAGAGCAATCCAGTCGTCCGCCGCCTGTCGTTGCAGCTTCCAACGTCTGTCAACGTCCTGCTCCATTAACGCGCGGTACATGTTAGGGGCAAAGCGGGAATTGCAGAATTCAATCAGCGTGCGCGCGACAAATCGCTCGTAAGGGGAACGAGGTAGCGCCGGAATCTCCGGGAAGACTTCATCGAGATATTCGTTGATGAGACTCGATTCATTCAGCACGTGCCCGGCATGCTCGAGGACCGGTACCTTCCCACTTGGATTCAATGCCAGGAACCATGCCGGCCGCGGTTTGGTGAGGTCTATTTCGACCACGTTATACGAGATTCCTTTCAGGTCCAGCAGAATGCGGGTTCGCTGTGCATAGGGGCACGCCCACATGCTGAAGATCCTGATTGCGTTGCTGCTCTCTTGGCTTTGCATGATTCCTCTCAGCGCGGTCGATGTCGCATGATTTCTTGTTCAATCCGTTCCCGCAATAGCGTGATGCGGTCACCGCCCCAAAAGAGTTCGCCGTCAAAAACGAAAGTGGGAACACCGAATACGCCGATCGTTTCAGCTTGTTCAACGATGCGCCTGTGCTCCTCCTCGCCCTCGCCCGATGCAAACACTTCAAATTCATGAGGATTGCCGCCGAGCTTCGCGATATATTCCTTCATCGCGTCCATCGAATCGATGTCAAGCTCTCGTTTCCAGAACAGGGAAAACGTTTGTTCGTGATATGCGTCGAAGAACCCGTGTCTTTGCGCGAAGAGCATACCGATACTTGCAAGCGAACCGTTGTAGATGCGCTGCGGCCCCATCAAGATCAGGCCCTGGCGGTTGGCTGCACGGCGTGCATCCATGTAGCCATATTTCACCTTGCGCCAGTTATGCGCGCTACGTTCATCAACGGCGCCTAAATATCCCTCGATTTTTAACGTATAGGGAAGCCACACCAATTCGATCGGATACTCGACCGCAAGGGCGAGCGTAGGATTTTTGGCAACGTACGCATAAGGGCTCTTGTAGTCGGTGTAGACGATTACTCGCAGACTTCGATTTTCATTATCCATAATATTCCTAGTTAAAACGGGCCGACTTCCAGTCGCTGCCACATGCGTCACGATCCCAGGTATCGGGTGTTATGCCCTCTGACCGCAACACTTGCTTCTGAACCTTGTTGGTTGGCGTCATGGGCAATTTTTCGAGCATGCGGATATACCGTGGCAACATAAATCGGGGAACATGTTCGTCAAGATAGGCAATCAGCTCAGCGCATTCGAGACCGGCACCCTGCTTCAGCGTCACGACCAGCATGACGTCGTCTTCACCGTAGATGCTTGGTACGCCAATGGCGGCGGCCTCCAGCACCGCAGGATGGCCGAGTACCTCGACCTCCAGTTCATAAGCAGAGATGTTCTCGCCACGCCGCCGAATCATGTCCTTTAGTCTGTCGACAAAAAAGTAGTCGCCTTCATTGTCCCGCGTGAATGCATCGCCGGTATGGAACCAGCCGTTGCGCCACGCTTTCGCGGTGGCCTCAGGATTTTGGTGATAACCGTGATTCATTGCCCATGGCTGCTCGGTGCGCACAATCAGCTCACCAACGGCTCCTGGAGCAACTTCACAATCGTTTTCATCGACCAGACGTATGGAGACACCTTGGCGCGGTCGCCCGCAGGTATTGGGCTTTTCAGGATTGGGCCCTGAATGTAGTGGGGTGGATATTTCGGTCATATTGAAAACCGTGTGAACGTCCACGCCGAATCGCTGACGAAATGGTTCGGCGCACGCTCCAAGCGGAACGATAAATACCAACCGTAACTTGTGCCCGCACTCGAACTTGCCAGGTTCCTGTTTGAGGAGGAAGGTCGCCATGGTACCGAGCAAAAAGGCGACCGTGACCTCGAGTTGGGTAATGGTTTCCCAAAACGTCTGGGTACGAAAGCCTGCGACGACGGCGATGGACCCGCCACGCAGCAGAGCGTTCGTGCACATAAAAGCCCCACCGATATGAAATAGCGGCATGTGCACCAGATGACGGTCATCATCGCGAATGAAGGGCCAGGCGAGAGGGCCGGCGGTCGATCTCGCGTGCATATAGGACGAAAGAACACCTTTAGACAAGCCAGTTGTACCGGAGGTATAGATGATGGTCTGGGTGTCCCATGGAGCAATAGGACGTGCCAAAGGTTGCAGCGCACCCGGATCGCCCGTTAGGACGTGTTGCGGGAGTAACTGAAGATTGTTTAGCTTGTCAGAAGATGGTTCGCTTTCGCTGAGGATCACCTGGGCTAACTGGGCAGTGTCGATGCGCTCCAGTTCCGTCAGTACAGCCGGATGAACAATCGCCACCGTGGCACCGGAATTCTTGATGACATGTTCGAGCAGTCGCCCTTTGAATCCTGGGTTAACCGGTACGGCAACCGCCCCCATATAGTTGATGGAAAACAGACAGCGCACTGCGAACTCTGAATTGGGGAGCAGCATCAATACCGTGTCCCCCTGCCCGATGCCAAACGACTGCAAAGCCGCGGCAGTACCTTTGCAAATTTCGAGCGTGCGTGCAAACGTCCATGCCGCCTTGTCTTCGAAGACGGCAAACGTCGCATCGGGCCGTGTTGCCGCATGTCTCTCGAGCGCATAACGCAGCACACACTGATCGGCGGGATCAACCGTAACAGGTTGACTGATCATGAGAACTTTCTCCTGTTTGCTACTGTGTTGGAATCACGACCGAGGGCAAAAGAGGTTTGTCCTCCGTTCACTTACTTTTGTCAGCGACGTTTCCCTGACCGAACTGCCCTGCTCCGAACAGCGTATCCCATGCCTTTTCGGTAATCGGACTTTGCTCAACCTTCTCGCGCAACAGGTCGAAACCGCGCCGTACTCCCGGACGGACCTTGATCGCATCGTTCCAGCGCTGCACATTCGGAAAGTCGTCAAGATTGATTCCCTGACTTTTGCGGTGCACCACCCATGGCCACGTGGCCATATCCGCAATCGAGTACTCGTCTGCCAGAAATTCATGCTCGGCGAGACGACGGTCAAGCACGCGGTAAAGGCGCTGTGCTTCAGATGTGTAGCGGTTGACGCAATACTCTATGCGTTCTTTCGCATAGAGCCGAAAGTGATGTGCCTGTCCAAGCATGGGACCGAATCCACCCATTTGCCACATTAACCACTGGATTGCAATCTGGCGCCGGGCCGGATCAGAAGGCAGAAACTTGCCACAGCGCTCGGCCAGGTGCAAAAGGATGGCGCCGGATTCAAACACGGCAAACGCTGCGCCGCCCCATGGAGGAGCGTGGTCGACGATGGTCGGAATCTTATTGTTCGGATTGATCTCCAGGTACTCGGGAAAAAACTGTTCGCCTTTCGTTGTATCTACCGGCACCAGTGTGTAATCCAGGCCGGCTTCTTCCAGGAAGATTGCAACCTTGCGGCCATTCGGTGTGGGTGCCGTATAAAAATCGATATCAGCATTGCCGCGACGCTGTTTGTAATCCTGCATGCCTTCTCCGATGGTAGGGGTGTTTTGTTTTCGTTATGGCGTAATGGTTGGCGACGAACGTAGTAATTCGTCTTCCACAAACTCCATGCGATCTTTTCCCCAAAAAAGTTCTTTCCCAACAAAAATGCTGGGCACACCAAAGACGCCACGCTCGATGCCGTGATTTGTGCTATCAATGAGTTGCTGTCTTACTTCGTTACTTTCACTGACGCGTTCGAATTCGTCAGGGTCCACTCCCAATCGATGCACAATGGGCTGCAGGCCGCTGTACTCTTGAATTGTGGCGTCATTACGCTCCCAGTACGCGGCGAAAACCGCATCGACGTACGGCATCTCCAGATCCCATTTGCGCATGGCCAGCGCACCGCGCAACACGCGGCTGCTCTTGATTGGAAACCGGGTGGGAATCTGAAACGGCAACTGGTACTTTTCCGCCCAACGTGCAAGGTCACGCTTTCGGTTTTCCAGCTTCACGGGCAGTTCGTCCATTAATACGTAGTTATTGGAACGGAACACATGACCCAGGTTAAATGGATGTAAAACGAGTTTTGCCCCCGTACGTTCAAGGACCGGTTTGATCAGCTTCAGCGCGAAATACGTGTTCGTACTGCCGATGTCCCAGTATATTTCAACGGTCTTGTTTGTTGTGCTCATCATGTCTCTTCAGAAAGGGATTGGGTTCATCGGGAAGAAAGCTGGTCAGGCTGAGGCACGCCGTCCCCGCAAGTAGCGATGCCATAACTTGGACAAATCGGCTCCCTTGTCAGCGCAGCCTTCAGTATTTTTCCCGCCGCATTGTGCGGAATTGAATCTGTAAAAATGAATTCATGCGGGATCTTGTACTTCGCAAGGCAGCGCGTACAGTGCGCCCGGATATCGTCGACCGACAACTCAGCTCGGGGCCGGAGCACGATAAAAGCCCGGCCCACCTGGCCCCAACGCTCGTCGGGGATGCCAATCACCGCTACTTCGGCAATGCCTGCGATCCCGGATAGGACGTTTTCCACCTCTGCCGGATAGACGTTTTCCCCGCCCGAGATGTACATGTCCGTCCAGCGGTCTACGATAAACAGATAGCCGTCTTCATCGAGGTAAGCCGCGTCGCCGGTGCGAAACCAGCCGTCGATGTAACGTTTTTCGCGAGCTTCCGGGCGGTTCCAGTAACCGCTCGTGATCGAAGGCCCTCTGACCTGCAATTCGCCCACTTCACCGGGCGGTAAAACGCGTCCGTCTTCGCTAGCAATGCGCAACCGGACGTGCGGAACAGGTAGCCCCGCAGAGCCGAGTTTTGTGCGAGTCTGGTCTGGCGGTAGCATTGAGCCCATCGAGGTTGACTCCGTCATTCCCCATCCCTGCTGAATAGGGATACCCTGTTCCTCCAGTACCTTGAGCAGACTAAGTGGAACCGCGGCGCCGCCAACGGCTGCACACACGAGATGATCGAACTTCGCAGTTCGGAACTCGGCCTCCTGGCTCATCAACGCATAAATGGTCGGGACGGCAAACACATGGGTAATGCCCTGTATCGGATCGCTCAGCAACTGGAGAAACTGCTTCGGGTTGAAGGCCTTCATCACGAGCACAGTGCCGCCCAGGTAAAAAATCGGATTTGGAAAACAGTTCAAGCCACCGACATGAAACTGGGGAAGCACGACAAGTGTCTTTGATTTGCTGCTGATGCCGGTTGCGCCGACATAGTTCAGACAGGTAAACAACTCCATCTGGTGACTGATCATTGCCCCCTTCGGCCGTCCGGTTGTGCCAGAGGTATAGATCAATGACGCCGTATCGGTAAGAGTCACTTGTTCAGTTGAAGACGTGGGCGCGCTGTCTTGTAGCAAGCGCTCATAGTCGCTGTTTTCCTGGCCTCGTGTTATCAAATGGAGTCCTGGAATCGCGCTCGTCAGCGCCGTCAGAGTCTTAGAAAATGCCATATCACCGAATAGCACGCGCGGATTGGCGTCACCGAGAATGAATTCGAGCTCTGGCACCGTCAGGCGCCAGTTAACGGGTACAAAAACGGCTCCCAGTCGCCAGCATGCGAACTGGATTTCGCAAATGTCGGAGGAATTGTGGCTTAAGACCGCGACGCGATCGCCTCGGGCGACCTGAAAGCGATGTCGGAGAAAATTCGCGATTCGAGACACACGGTCGTCAAGTTCGCGGTAAGTAAATGCGCGTCCGGTTTCCAGATCCGCCATTGCGATCTGGCCTGCCGCCGACTTGGCATGGTAAGACAGGAAATCAACCCGTTCCACTTGCATCTTTATTGTCTCCGTTATTGCTGCCTGGATGCTTCTTCTGGGCTTCAATGCGATGAGGCCATGCGCGAGTTGCGAAAGACCACAACCAGCGTAGAGAAATCCTAACCACTAAAAACGGGGACGTCAAGAAAAATGAATTATGAATCACCAGTCATTTAAATCGAAAGGAACTATAATTTAAAATCATTCACCGGAGTTGTTCATGCAGAAGCATTTGCCCGTGTTCCTCCGACGCACTTTCCAGAAACCCTACAGCAAGACGAGCCGATGAAAAAAAAACTGACCCGAGCTGAAAAGGGCGAACTCACCCGGAAGAATTTGTTCGACGCTGCAATGAAAGTCGTTGGACAGGTTGGCTACCGGGATACCTCGGTCAACGACGTTACTGCACGTGCGCGTGTAGCACAGGGGACGTTTTATAACTATTTTGAATCGCGGCAGGATCTTCTCGACCACTTGCTACCGGAACTTGGCAAAGACCTCTTGGAGTTTTTGGGAAAACAGGTCGGCGATGCCACCTTTCTGGAACGGGAAGAAAAAAGCATCCAGGCTTATTTTCAGTTCATTAAAGAAAAGCCGGAGTTTTATCGCATCCTGATGGAAGCACAGGTCGATTCTCCGCAAAGCTTTGATACACATGCTGCAAATCTCGTAAGCAATTACGTATCGGCTTTACAAAAGACGAAAGAAAAAGGATTTCTTCAAGCCTATTCCGAAGAGGAATTTGAAGTCATTGCGTTGATATTACTTGGAGCACGTGTCTATCTGAGCCGGCAGTACTGCTTTAAGAATGGAAAGGCGACCACCGTTCCTGACCACGTTGTGCAGACGTATATGAAACTGATATCAGGTGGGCTTCAGACTGCAGGGGACAACAATGGAAATTCGATGCCCAAGCCAAGGCAGAGGCTACGAACACAGACTCCGTACGACTGCACAGTGGTTCCCGCTCCCGACGGCGACTTTGCAGCGATTTATACCATGTCATTCTCACTCGCTTCAATCGCTGCGGCTGAAGCCGACTTCTACTTGCAGCAGATTTCTGCGGACTTTACACGGCGCGCCATGGAATATCTTTTAGATGACGGGGCCAGTGTCGGAAGCGTCATGACACATCTTTCGCGCCACCGTCCTGCGGGAAAGATGCACGTTTCCGGTCGGGTCGAACATACGTCCACCACAGAAGGTGTACTTCATGTTCGGATCACAGACCACAGCGCACCGGCCGTCGCACACATTGCAACGTGCACGGTGGCATTTTACAACTCGAGGCCTGTCTAAACCGAGCGTAGACCAAGCTACATCGCCACGTTAAGGAAGAAGATTCTCCTATGCTTGACGCGACCACGTTCAATCTATTGCTAACAGCAGCATTAATTCCGTTTTTATCGGGCGACTTTGTTCCACAGCCATATGTCGAAATGCTTCAGCAGGATGCTAAGCAAAGTTCTACCTCTACGAAATAAGTTGGGCGATCTGACGCTAGTTATAGCGAGACCGAGACAATGTTTAGTGCATGTCCTTTCTCGCTAGAGAAACTAACTAATACCAATCTCCACCTGTATCGTGACGCTTCTACGCGCGCTCAGGTACGGCGCAACAGAGGCTGAGTGCTGCAACGGAAGGCACCGCCGAATGAGCGACTGATCTTGTAGTCTACGTACTCTACCTTGATTCCATGACGCTCAAGTTCCCGACCGATTCGTTCGAACGCGGGATCTGTAACGTAGACTGAAGGGGATATCGGTATGCCGTTTGTGGCCAGCTGTGCGCTGTCCTGCAATGATACGGATACTCGTGCCCATTCTTTTAGTTGAGCTGGAATACCGTCCAGCAATGCCTCTTCACAAACGATCATCAAGCCATCGCGAACGAGACCTAAAGCACAATCAAGGTGCAAAATATCCGGCCGCAGGCGAACTTCCTCGACGGTGTATCCTTGCGGCCCAAGAAACTTGCGCAACCAAGCCACCCCGTTCGTATTCGACGCCAGACCGGAATTTCCGACGAAGATAGTCTTGTTGAGTACCAGGATATCGCCGCCTTCCAGAAACGGCCCGCCCCCTAGAGTCGCATCGTCAGAAGCAGCAACCTCAGGCTGAGGCAGCGCAACGTATACACACGTTGCAGGGTACACACGGCCACGCATTATGTCTCTGACTGGCAAGACTTCCTGACGGCGATGCAGGAAACGCAATGAGCCTTCGATAACAGCATTCCCGATAGTGAAAAACGGATCGCGAACAAAGAAATTGCTATACCCATTCGCCCCTGTTGCGTCCTTCTCGGCTTGCGTTAGTTTACGCGGTCGCAGCACTTCCACACCATGCTTTTGCAGCACTGCGGAAAAGTTGTCGCGCTCTTCTCCCCACGCCTTTTGTCCTTCGGGGTCGCTCTGCGCAAAGTTCATCCCGGGCACCAGTTTCACCGCCGCGTCAGGAGGAAGGAAGGATGCGTCCGAACCGGCAAACATCTTCTCGGAAACTGCCACTTCGGACTGAGCCAGGACGACAGTGCGCAAAGGCGCAAATTCACTTTCCACGAAGATTTCGGGCGTATTCATCGTATTTTGCAATCGGTTCGGTTTTACTGCTGCTGGACTGATGTCATGAAAAGTAGCAGCAGACAGCGCTGCTGCAGCCACCATCATAGCGCCTCGCACTGGACTGAGATCGTGGAGATGTTGCCAGATATCATTCAAACTCTGTAACTTCTCAACTCGTAGGTACCGCTTCCAACGCGCTGACCTTGAGCGGATAACCTATCGCAGTTCCGCAACGAGATTTCCAGAAATTGGATGGCATCGACGAAATTCTCGTATCTATCTCGGCCTTCTGCCGGCGGTTTCTCATTCACACTACTAAGATGAGAATATACAGCTAGCGTACCGAGCTATAAATGCTGGAAATCGCCTCGCTTGCTTGCGTCAAATGCGGCAGCATTTCGCGCTCGACGAAGGCAAGCGTACGGTTGCCGAGAATCATGCTGATGTTGATCGCAGCCACGATCTGGCCCTTGGCATTGAAGATGGGTCGCGATACCCCAGCAATCCCTTCCATCAACTCACCATTCGAAAAAGCCCATCCACGTTCGCGCACACGTCCGATCTCCTTCTTCAATTGGTCGATGTCGACCACAGTCGTTTCCGTAAATGGCTTGAGTTCAGCCGCGCGCAACGCGCTGTCGAGCGCAGGCTCATCTAGCTGCGATAGCAGGATACGCCCCATCGAGTGGGCGAACGCCGGAAGCCGGCTACCGATGGAGAGGTCCAGACGCATCGGCTTCTTGGGTTCGGAGCGGTGCAGGAACACGATATCGGCGCCATCGAGGACGCCGAGGGCACAGGTTTCTCCAGTTTTTGCTGCTACACCCTCCATATATGGAATGGCAATGGCACGCAGCCCCTTGCTGCTGAAATAAGAAAAGCCTAATTCCAGGACTTTGGGCGTTACTAGAAAGTCGCGGTCGATCTGCTCGAGATATCCGACCTGCTTCAGTGTCAACAGGAGGCGTCGTGCCGACGGACGTGTCACATCCAGCAGCGTCGCCGCCTCCTGGATCGTCAGGCTTGGTTGATCGGCACCGAACAGGGCCAGGCAACGTAATCCATTGGCCAAGGATTCAAGGAAGTAGGCCGACCGGGCGGCATCGGTATCGATATCGGTGTCATTCGTGTCATCCAGGTCACTCGCCACAGGCTGGAGGATCCCCGTTTGCGACAACGGCCTGATTTGCTTCTTTGTCATGATGTGCTTTCTAAAAAGATCTTGCGTACCGATGTACGGAAGTATACACTTCCTCTTGAAGTGAAACCCGTACATTTGTACGCAAAATATGACTTCGGAGGAGACCGAGATGAAAATGCAGCAACGGTGCGGAGGAATTGCGCTCGCTGGTATGTTTTTATTTGGCATCGCCCTGGGCCAGCCGGCTGTCGCGCAGTCTTACCCCAGTAGACCTATTAACTTTGTTGTTCCCGCAGCCGCCGGCGGTCCGACTGATGCCGTAACCCGGCTCATCGCAGACCAGATGTCCAAAAGCATGGGTGTGCCTGTGATCGTTGAACCGAAGCCCGGCGGAGGCGGCAACATTGGCGCCAACTATGTCGCAAAGAGTGCCCCGGACGGCTATACCCTGCTGATGGCCACGCTCGGTACTCATGCTGTCAACGAAACCTTGTATTCGAAGCTGCAGTTCGACCCGCAAAAGGACTTTGAGGCGGTCACTCAAGTGGTGTCATATCCGCTGGTCATCGCGGTACGTCCAGACCTTGGCGTCAATACAGTTGGAGAATTAGTGAAGTTGGCCAAGACTCGCCAGCTCAATCGCGGTTCAGGCGGCAGTGGCACCTCGATGCATTTATCCGGCGAGTACTTCAACAGCATGGCGCGGGTGCAGATGACACATGTTCCCTATAAAGGAAGCGCACCTGCAGTGACCGACCTCCTGGGCGGTCAGATCGATCTGATCTTCGACACTATCCTGACGGTGCTGCCGCATGTGAAACAAGGCAAGTTAAAGGTCATCGGAGTCACCACGGATTCCCGTTCACCGGTGTTGCCGGATGTGCCAGCGATCAGCGAAACGGTGTCTGGTTACAGCATGTCTTCATGGATTGGGGTCGTCGTGGCGAAGGGCACTCCCAAACCGATTGTAGACAAGCTGCAGGCGGAAATTGTGAAGGCGCTAAACGTGCCGGAAGTGCGCGAGAAATTACTGTCGCAGGCAGCCCAACCCGTGGGTAGTACACCAGAGCAGTTCCGTGAGTTCATTAAACAAGAGACGCTCCGGTGGGGCAAAGTGGTCAAGGAATCCGGCGCTAAAGCCGACTAAGGAGACGAGATGTCAGAGATTAATTATCAGGACCGTGTGCAGGCATTGGCGAACGCTCTTAAAGCAGCGGGCGTAGCCGCCTACGTCGGGACGCGCCAGGCATCGTTGCATTACCTGTACGGCGCATTCATGCCGTGGCGCGGAGCGGTCATCGTCACCGCGCAGGGAACGTGTGAAGTGGTTTACTGGGCAATGGATGCCTCGAGGGTCAAGCAAGAGGGGGCTGGTTTCCCACTGCACACCTTCACTTTTTCCGACTTTCCTAGCCAGATCGCCTCTCGTCTGCAGGATCTGAGTGCCGACCGTGGAACCATCGGGCTGGATTTGTCGCATCCTGGCGCAGCCCAGGTAGCGCCGGGTATGTTGACAGCACACGAGTACTTCCAGATCCAGGAGGCGCTACCTCACGCGAAACTCATTAACGGCGTGGACTATATCGATGATCTAATGCTAATTAAATCTCCTGCCGAGATTGAGCTCTTGCGCCATGCGGCACGGGTATCCGACATCGGTTTCAGGGCAGGCTATGACGCCATTACCGAAGGCGTCACCGAGAACCACGTTGCCGGCGCAATCGAGTCCGCCATCCGCGACCATGGTAGCGTCTGGTCGTGGGCGATTACTGGCGGCACAGAGGTTGGATCGGGGCTTCGCACCGGTTATCACCTAGGCGTGACGCAGCAGGCCACCGAGAAAAAGATACAGAAAAACGAGTTCGTCATTCTTGACCTCCATCCGATGCTAGATCTCTATCTTGCCGACACCGCCGTTCCCGTATTCTATGGCACCCCCAACGCCGCCCAGCAGCGGCTGATCGATTGTTGGGAGGAGGTGGCCGATACAATGCTCGAATCGCTCAAGCCCGGCCGAAAGATCGCCGACTGCGCGATGCAGGGTTATGACATCTTCAAGAAACATGACCTTGCCGATTACGGATTGCCAGTGTTCGGTCACGGACTGGGCACATGCGCACGCACCCGCCCTTTCATCAATATGCGAAGTACCGACGTCGTCCAGGAAAACATGGTGGTGGCCCTCGGCACCCACTTGTACCACCCGGAGATCGGCGGCATGCGCCTGGAATATCCGGTTCTCATCGGCCCCCATGGCAGTGAGCCGCTGGTCGATACACCCGCAAAAGTACATATCAAAAAGGATTGAGCGATGCGATTTGACACTCTTGATGCGCGCCTCGGCGCCCGCGTATCCGGCGTCGATCTAAACCGGATTACCGATGATGGCTTCCGTGAAATCCATGACAACTTTCTACGCTACGGGCTGTTGTCCTTTCCGGCGCAATCCCTGTCGCTGGATGGACAGGTGGCATTCAGCCGGCGCTTCGGCGATCTCGATATCCACCTGCTGACCCAGTACAACCATCCTCAGTATCCTGAAATATTTGTATTGTCGAACATCGTGGTTGATGGCAAGCCCATTGGCATCGCTGATGGCGGATCGTACTGGCACTCCGACCTGGCGTTTCAAAAGAATCCCGCGATGGCCACTATGCTCAATGCGCAGGAGATCCCTGAAGGCGCTGGCGACACGCTGTTCGTCAACATGTATCAAGCCTGGGACGACCTAGGCGCCGAGTGGCAGGAACGCCTGCTCCCGATGCAGGCCATTCACCGTTACCGCGCATTCGAGAAAAAAGCCGAACGAGGCACGCAGGTGAACCTGACCGAAGGACAGAAGGCGAAAACACCGGACGTGGTTCACCCTGTGGTCCGCACGCATCCTGAGACCGGCCGCAAGGCGCTGTTCGTTCACCCTGGCATGACTGCCGAAATAGTCGGGCTATCGGCTCAGGAGAGCGAGGATATCCTTGAGATGCTGTTCGCACATTGCACCAATCCGCGTTATGTTGTCCCCTATCGATGGAAGAAAGGCGACGTCATCATTTGGGACAATCGGTGCACGATGCACAGTGCGACTACCCGGGAACTGCCTCCGGAAAAGCGGCGCCTGATCTACAGAACTACGATTCGCGGCGATGTACCGCACTGAACGGGCCAGCATCGACTTCCGGGGTTTCACGCTATGCAGTGGAACCTCAATCGAGTTACGCATGGCTTACCAGTGGATTGTTCCAGCCGGGACCGTCCGCCGGCGCATCCTGCTTTGCCATGGGATTACATCAAGCCATGAGGCTTATCTGCCGTCAGGACACAGGGCAAACTGTCCTGATGGCGGATGGGGAAATGCGTTCATCGGCCCGGGCAAAGCGCTGGATCCTGAACAAGGCGATATGGTCCTTTGTATCAATACGCTGGGATCCTGGTTCGGCTCTACCGGAGCCGAACCAGGATCGGCCGTGGCGTTATCAGGCCTGACCATGGGTGACATGGCCAGGGCGCAATGGTGCGTCCTCGACCATCTCGACATTGATTGCGTGGATATCCTTATCGGCTATTCCTTTGGAGGCTATCTCGCAGTCGAGATGGCGTGCCAACAAGAGAAACGGGTGCGGACCTTGTTGCAACTGGCGTCTGGATTTCGCGGGCGTGCCGACCCGAGTGGTGTAGCAGCAATCCAGGCAATGATCGCGCTGCCATCACAAGAGCGCAGACAGGCAGTGACAGCCTGGCGGCGGGAACTCCTTGAACGCTACGGGTATGTTCGCTGGCTGAAGGACCGTAATGGCGCCGGTGCTGCAGAATGCCTTGAGCACGAAGTCGCCGCATGGACGGCTTCCGTGTCGCTTGAAGCATTGCTGACGTTACGGCATGCCGCAGCGGGTTTCGACCGTACAGAGTTTGCACCGGCAGTGGCACTCACTGCTATTCGCTGGGATAGTGACCCGCTATTCCCGCGCTGGCAGCTAGGAGAGGCGCCGCCATGTCGAAAATTGACCTTGTCCTCTCCTTACGGTCATTGTGCGCCGCTCGCCCAACCGCATCTTTGGACTCCCTACCTTTCTTTACCTGCTTGACGGCACAATCAGAGTTAGGTAAGCCCCCTGCTTTTCGCATCGCTTATCTTGTTTGTGGCGTGCGTTAATCTTGATGTCATTACAGATGAGAAATTCCCACCACTCTTTTCTCTTTGATTGTCTAGCACGCCTGCTCATGTCAAATTGAACATTGCCGATGCGCTTCAATCAAACTCGATTTGGAGGATGATATGACAGGACCTACACCCGCAAATAAATCACCGGCAGATAACGCAGGGCCGCAACCGGTACGCACGACTGAAGATGTGATTGCTACGGAAGATATTGGATTGCCGAGTGGCATTCAGCCTGATGAAGTTTCGAAACTTGATGAAGTGAAACCGGATGAGGGCAAGGTTGAAAAGAAGCATTGAGGGTTGATGCTTTTCTTCTTTTCATTTCGGGATGATGCTTGTTAGCGATTCGATTAGACGACTGCTTTGGCTCAGCCACTCTACCCCCATCCCAACCTTCCCCCTGCAAGGGGGAAGGGGCCGGTCCGCTCTTCGCATTTGACATGGGCGCGTTGCTTGCGCACCAATGTTCCTCGACCGGTAAAGCCCCTCCCAAACGCCCTTCCCTGAAAAATGCTACTGTCATTGCTTTGGACAAAAACACCCGTCGGCACCGCAGCTACCAACCACGAGACAACGCGCTGACGTCGACCATAACGACAATACCCGGTAGGTTTCAATGCAGGCCAGCAAACCGCATCACAACGAGACAGTTGATTCACCTTCTATCGTAGTTCCCATCCTGACCGGCATGCTGGTTACTCTAGTCACCGTGGCGTTCGCCCGGCTGGCGTTCGGGTTGATCTTGCCGTTCATGCGTATCGACCTCGGCATGACCTATCAGCAGGCAGGCAACCTCGGCACGGTTGCTGCGCTGGGCTATCTGTTTCTGGTAATGGTAGCCGGGATGTTTGCGTCAAAGCATGGTGGGCGTGTGGCAGTCGTTCTGGGGCTGAGCCTGACGACGGTGGGCTTTGTCTTGCTGAGCATCAGCTCCCAGCAAAGCATGCTGCTGTTCGCCATGCTGCTGCTCGGCTGCGGCACTGCGTTCGCATACACACCGGTGATTTCCCTTCTTGCAGGCTGCTTTCCGGGGCGTCGCGGGGCGGTGATTGGCATGACCAATAGCGGTATCGGAGTCGGCATGCTGGGGGCGAGTTTTATGGTGCCTTATCTGAATGAGACGCTGGGTCGCTCGGCATGGCGTTGGTCCTGGGTAGTCTTTGCCGTGTCGAGCGCGTTGACACTGGTTGCGAGCCTCGCGTATCTGCCGCGAACGAAGCAGGTCGCAGGCTCGTCAAAATCGACGCCGGCCGTGCCGATGTACCGTAACAGCCGGATCAACATCGTCGCCCTGTTGTATGGCGTGGTTGGCACGACTTACATCGCGCAGACGACTTTCATGTATAGCTTCGCGCTGGATTCCGGCATGTCGCCTGTGATTGCGGGACGCATGTCGGCGCTGCTGGGGGTTCTTTCCGTTTTCGCTGCGCCGACCTGGGGGTATATCTCGGATCGGTTCGGGCGATCACCGACGCTGATGATTGCCGTTGCACTTAATGCGGTTGGCACGGTGATTCCAGTGGTGTGGCCGACGACCGCGGGTTTTACCATGCATTACATCATGCTTGGTTGCACGGTTTCGGGGATGTTCACCTCGATTCTGACGATTGCCGCAGAATCCGTTGAACCAGCCTTTGCACCGCGTGCAACCAGCTACGTGACACTATTTTATGCAACCGGGCAGTTTATCGGACCTGCGCTTGCAGGTCTGTTGATCGAGTACGCGGGTGGATTCAAAACGGCGTTTACGGCGAGCACGATAGTGCTTGTGCTTGGCTTTTTCCTGAGCTGCCGGCTTGCGATGGTGTCACGTCGGCATGTAGAGGCTGCTGCAGACGCTTGACCGCAGTGATGCTTTTGCCGGCTGTGTCGCCAGACGTGGCCGGGTTTGCGCAGAATCGGCTCGTGTACAATCTCTCCGCGTGTTTGCAGCATGCAATATCCCTAATGCACTACCTTCCCCAGCGATCGGCAGATTAAACATGAATAACACCGGTAATGCGCGCCTGAACAATTTTGATTTCCTGCGGATCGGCGCCGCCTTGCTGGTATTGATCAGCCATCAGTATGCGTTGAACGGCCTGCCGGAACCGGCCTTCCTCAACAGCATGAGCTTCGGGACACTCGGGGTGTTGATCTTTTTTTCGATCAGCGGATTCCTTGTTTCCCAAAGCTGGCGGCAAGATCCACATATCGTGAGATTTCTTGCCAAGAGATTTTTGCGTATCTGGCCAGGCCTAGCAGCGGTGACATTGATCGCAGCCTTTGTGCTTGGCCCGCTGGTATCTACCCTGCCGTGGAAAGCCTATTTCATCCATCCGGAGTTGCCTGATTTTCTGCGCAACCTGAAGCTAGTGACGATCCGGTACTTTCTGCCTGGCGTGTTCGAACAAAACGTCTATCCGCGTGCGGTCAATGGCTCCTTGTGGACGATTCCTCTCGAGGTACGGTGTTACTTCGGTTTGCTAGTTGTCGGTGTTCTTGGGCTCTTGAGACTGCCCGTGCTGGCATTGGCGGGCACGATTGCATTTGCCGGGTATTACTTCATCGTCGCGCCTGATCCGAATAATTATCAGTATTACTTTGGGCTGTTCTTCTTCGCAGGCGTATGCCTCGACCTGTTCCGTGACCGATGGACAACGCGACCGGGATACTTGCTGGGCGGATTGGGGCTGCTGGCGGCGGGCTGCTACTTTGCCGGCATGGGACGGGCGGGATTTCTTTTGCTGATTCCTGCGGTGACGATCTATATCGGTGGCCTGTCAACGTTGGTTATCCGACGCGCCGGCCGATTCGGAGACATTTCCTACGGCATTTATATCTATGCGTTTCCAGTGCAGCAAACCGTGTTGTGGGGATGGGGGAAAAATCTGCCGTTCTTGCCGGGCTTGTTGTTGACAATTGTTATCACTGCGCTGTGTGCGTTTGTGTCGTGGCATCTGGTGGAACGACCAGCCCTGTCGCTCAAGAACAGGCTGGGTCATCGAAAGACGGGGACCATTCAGGTTGCAACAAGCCAAGGTTAGCTCACATACGCTTATGCATCCAGGAACATCCCGGTCCGGGGGTTTCTGCATCTCGAGCATCTCGAAGATGAAGTTATGGGTCGTCGCAGCCGATACCTTACCCGGGCAAAGTGGAATGGACGCGCTCTGCCTGAACCACTGACCGATCATGCGCGCCCTTCCCTTCGTTCCTTCGCTGTACACAAGCCACACGATGCGCCCGTTGCTTTCACGAATTCAACTGCGGTCGATCCGGCTCTGACGGATTGGAGATTTCCTCCAGTGTCCGATCAACCTGCGCCGAATGCTTGGTTGCCATATCGCCCAGCGACACGATACCAATAAGTGCGTCGGAGTTGTGATCCAGCACCGGGACGCGACGAATCTGGCTATCGGCCATTTGTTCCATCACCTCATCGACCGTCTGGTCCTCGTAGCACCAACGCACCTGGGCGGACATGACGTCTTCGACGTGCGTGCTATCGGGAGAGTGTCCGGCTGCCGTTGCACGGACGGTAATGTCACGATCGGTCACCATACCAATCAGCCTTGTGCCATCGCATACGGGCAAGGATCCGACGTTCATTTCATCCATTAACTGGGCGGCACGCATGATACTTTCTTGCGGCGATACGCTGCGGACGTCGCGGGTCATGATATCGGCGATTGTTTGCATGGCTATTCCTTTCATTGAAGGCAGGCGACCCAAGTGTAAGCACAGTGTGCGACCTGTCGATTGGCGCTAAAAAAATCCAGTGTAGTCCAAACGATTTCAGATTGATGGGTGATAGTGGACAGATGCGCGGATGTTTGGCCGGTGTCCAAAAATGGTGCAGAGAGCATGCTTGTTACGGAACTATCGCACTCGTACGAGGCCGAATTGTCTGTTACTGCAGGGGTGTACCATGTCTGATCGTTCAATCATTGAAGCGCTTCAGCGCGAAGCGATTTCCTTGGACCGGACTGACAGTATTGATCGCATCGTTGCTGACATTGGCGATGCTTCCATCGTGCTGCTCGGCGAAGCCACACACGGCACGCAAGAGTTCTATCGTATGAGTTCTATCGTATCCGGGCGGAAATCACTAAAAAGCTGATCACCGAGAAAAACTTCGATGCGATTGCCGTCGAAGCCGACTGGCCGGACGCCTTGCGCGTGAGCCGTTACATACGCGGCTCGGGAACGTCGCCGTCCGTCGTTGCCGATCAGACGAAACGGGCAAGCATGAGTGCGCGGGAAGCTTTGCAGGGCTTTGAACGATTTCCGCAATGGATGTGGCGCAATACCGAGATCGTTGAACTGGTCAACTGGTTGCGTCAGGAGAATCAGCACCGAAGCGAGTGCGACGGCCGCGTTGGGTTCTATGGTCTGGACCTGTACAGTCTGCGCAGCTCAATGCAAGCGGTGGTGCACTACCTGTCGCAGGTCGATCCTGAAGCGGCAAAGCAGGCGCGCGCACGCTACGGCTGCTTTGACCATCTTGCGGAGAACCCGCAACGCTATGGCTATGCGGCGACCTTCGGCATGAAAAAGGACTGCGAAGAAGAAGTCGTGCGACAGCTAGTGGCGATGACGACCGAGGCTAGCCATCTGGTTGCCGGCGATAACCCAGCGGATGTCGACGAACTTTTTTATGCGCAGCAAAACGCACGTGTCGCCCGAAACGCCGAAGCGTATTACCGGACCATGTTTCTTGGTCATGATGAGTCCTGGAACTTGCGCGACACGCATATGGCCGACACCCTGGATGCCCTGCGTGAACACCTGCAAAACAGCAACAAGCGAGAAGCGAAGCTTGTGGTGTGGGCGCATAACTCCCACCTCGGCGATGCAAGCGCAACGGAAATGGGTGAGCATGGCCAGCATAATCTCGGTCAGCTGATGCGGCAGCGTCACGGGCGCGACAAGACATTTTTGCTTGGCTTTACGACGCACGACGGCACTGTCACGGCGGCGTCCGAATGGGATGGTCCAGCCGAGAAAAAATCGGTGCGCCCATCTCATGCGGAAAGTTATGAACGGATCTTGCACGACACAGGCATTGGGAATTTCTACCTTCCTCTGCGCGGTCGTCGTTATGTATCCGAGCTATTGGAAGTGCGTCGCCTTGAACGTGCCATCGGTGTGCTCTACCTGCCTGCCAGCGAAAGGATGAGTCATTATTTTTATGCTTGTCTGCCGAAGCAGTTTGATGCGGTGATTCATGTGGACACGACGAGCGCCCTGCGTCCGCTTGAAGCGGTAATCGCAGCGCATCATGATGAGGCACCGGAAACTTATCCGACCGGGATATGACGTCAGTCGCCCGGTGATGACTGGCAACACGGCAAAGCAATAAAAAAAGGGCCACGCATGCGTGGCCCTTAAAACTGCTGGGGACAAAACAACTACAACCACTACGACTAATCTAAGACTACAGCCACTACTAAAGCTCTACTTCAAATTGCACAATGTCGAGGAGCGATCGGCTCAGCGCAGCAACCGTCCATCCTTGCCGATCACCGTAATCTCCACAAACCTGGAGCCAATACGGTTGTTTGATGAAAAACGCACCGTAAAGCCACCGGTATCAAACGGATTCAAGGTCTCCAGCGCACGGATCACCTTCTCTCGACTGGCCCCTGGTCCGGCCCGCTTCAACCCCTCTACCAGCACCTTGGCGCCGACAAATTCTTCAAAGCTGGTGTACGACAGCTCAGCGCCAGCGGGCGCATATTTCTTCATGGCTTGCTGATATTCCTTAACGATGCCTACCGTCGCCGAATAGGGGTAAGGCATCACCTGCGCCACACCAATACCACGCGCGCTTTCGGGGCCGATCAGGCGGCTGATTTCCTTCGGATTGACCACGGATATATTCACCAGCTGCGCCACGGTTGACACCGCGCGAATCTGTTTGCTGAACGCCGCTGTGCTCTTGTTTACAGAAATCATGACTACCGCCTGCGGATTTGCTTTTGCGATTTCCTGAACGGCGTGGGTCACGTTGTCGGTATTCTTTTCATAGGGACCAGTACCGACAATCTCAAGGCCCCGCTTTTTAAGTGCGGCCTCGACACCGGCCAGTCCCGCTTTGCCGAAGGGATCGTCCTGGTACATCACGCCGATGCGCTTCATGTTCAGCATGATGAGCTGGTCGACGATGCCTTCCGCTTCATCCGCATAACCGGCGCGAATATGGAAGATGTAGGGATTGAACGGCGTACGCAGCACTTCCCCCCCGGTGTACGGCGCCACCAGTGCAATATTGGCTTCTTCCAGAACCTTCTGCTTGAGCAGTTCGCCGACGTTTCCGGTACCGGCAAAGCCGATCAGGGCGAGTGCACCATCCTTGTTGATGACTTCACGCGTGAGCCTGACGGTTTCCTCGACCTTGTAGCCGTCATCCTTGACGACGTGACGGATGCGCTTGCCATGGATCCCGCCTTGATCGTTGATATGATCAAAATAGACCTTTGCTCCCAACACCATGTCTTTCCCGGTGTCGGCCAATACGCCGCTCAATGGAGCCACCTGCCCGATGACGATGTCATCCGCGCCCGAAGCGCTGATTGCAAACATTGCTGCACTAGCTGCTGCTGCCAACCGTACCCAGCGAAGTGGCCCCATGATGTCATCCCTCCATTGTTTTAACCGCTGTTGTATGCAGGCGAGCCTGCGATGGCTTGCGTTTCTTCGCAAATTCGACGAGTTCGCCAACGATGCCGCGCCGGAAAGCCAGCACGCAGACGATGAAGATAAAACCGGTGACGATGGTGACCGATTCACCAATTGACCTGAACCATTCGATGCCCGACACGCCAGCCAGGAAATTACCGAGGTCGCCGAGCTTGTTCTCGAGTGCAATGATAACGATGGCACCGACGATAGGACCGGTCAGCGTACCGAGGCCGCCGACGAGAGTCATCAGTACGACCAGGCCGGACATCGACCAGTGCACGTCAGTCAGTGTTTCAAAGCCAAGCACGACAGTCTTGGTTGCGCCTGCAAGACCAGCCAGCGCACCGGACAAAACAAAGGCCAGCAATTTGTATTTGTCGACGTCATAGCCGAGCGAAATGGCGCGCGGCTCATTTTCCTTGATGGCTTTGAGTACCTGGCCGAATGGCGAGTGCACGGTACGCACGATCAGGGCATAGCCGGCGATCGCAATGGCCAGTACAACAAAGTACATGGTCATGTCGCTGGACAGATCGACAATACCGAGCAGGTTGCCACGCGGCACGCCCTGCAATCCGTCTTCACCACCTGTGAACGGCGCCTGCAGGCAAACAAAGTACAGCATCTGTGCCAGCGCCAGCGTGATCATCGTGAAGTAGATGCCCTGACGGCGAATCGCCAGGCTGCCCATGAGTAAACCGATCAGCGCAGCGACGGCCACGCCCGCGATGATGCCGAGTTCGAAGGGCAAGCCCATCACCTTCAGTGCGTGGCCCGCCACATAGCCTGCCATGCCGAAGAAGGCAGCGTGACCGAAGGAAAGCAGACCGGTAAAACCAATCAGCAGGTTGAAAGCGCACGCAAACAGCGCGAAGCACAGGACCTTCATCAGGAATACCGGGTAGACGACGAAGGGAGCTGCTACCGCCACCGCCAGCGCAATCGCATATCCGAGTTTCTTGTTCATAGTTACGACCTTTTTAAACCTGTCATTCCGAACAGCACACAATTGCTACGCATTATTCGCATCGAGGCCGGCTGCCTGTCACGCCGCGTTCGGGAAGACAGCGCGTGGGCAACCGGATGCGGGAGCTTTACTTTTCCTTGCCGAACAGGCCGGCCGGACGAATCATCAACACGATCGCCATGATGATGAAGACGACGGTCGCCGACAACTCCGGATAGAACACGCGGGTCAGGCCCTCGATAATGCCCAGGCCAAGGCCGGTAAGGATGGAGCCCATGATGGAACCCATGCCGCCGATCACGACCACTGCAAACACGACGATGATCAGGTTCGAACCCATCAGCGGCGACACCTGAATCACCGGTGCGGCCAGCACGCCGGCAAATGCGGCGAGTGCGACGCCGAAGCCATAGGTGGCTGTCACCATCAGCGGCACGTTGATACCAAAGGCTTCGACCAGCTTGGGGTTTTCGGTGCCGGCACGCAGATATGCACCGAGCTTGGTTTTCTCGATCACGAACCAGGTTGCGAAACACACGATGATGGAAGCCACCACGACCCATGCACGGTAATTTGGCAGGATCATGAAGCCGAGATTGGTCGCACCCATCAGGACGTCCGGTACCGAATACGGCTGGCCGGAGACGCCATAGAACGAGCGGAAGAGTCCTTCCAGCATCAGCGTGATGCCGAAGGTCAGCAGCAGGCCATATAAATGGTCCAGCTTATAAAGCCAGCGCAGCATGGTCTTTTCAATGACGATGCCAAACAGGCCGACCAGGATTGGGGCGGCGATCAGCATCACCCAGTAGTTAAGGCCAAGATAGGTCAAGCCCATCCAGGCAAGGAATGCGCCCATCATGTACAGCGCGCCGTGTGCAAAATTGATCACATTGAGCAAGCCGAAAATGACGGCGAGGCCAAGCGACAACATCGCGTAAAACGAACCGTTGACCAGGCCGAGCAAAAGCTGACTCAACATTGCCTGCAGGGGGATGCCGAAGATTTCCATAGTCGATAAGAAAATTGGCCGATACAGAAGATGTCGGCTTTCCTCCTGATGCAGGGGAAGGCTGGTATGGCGAACAAGGCGTCCATACAATCGGCTCAGGAAGGTTCGGACACCCTGCCCGGCACACCAGCCTTCCCCCGCGAGAGGAAACGGACCAACACGACTACATCGAGCGAGATACAGGACCCGGTCTTCGAGAGGATTCGCTAAAATCTGACTAAGCGATGCGCGAGCGATGTCCGGGCAATAACTTCAGTGGCTTACTTCCAGAGCGAGCACTTGGATTCCGCCTTGGTGGCGTAGGCCTGGTCACCAGGGATCGTTTGCACGACCTTGTAGTAATCCCATGGGTACTTGGACTCGGACTGCTTCTTGACTTCCATCAGGTACATGTCGTGCACCATGCGGCCGTCCGGACGGATCACGCCGTTCTTGGCGAACATGTCGTTGATCTTGGTGCTCTTCAGCTTTGCCATGACCTTGTCGCTGTCATCAGTACCAGCGGCTTTGACGGCAGCCAGGTATTGGGAAGTGACCGAGTAGTCCGCGGCGTGCAGCATGGTCGGCATGCGCTTGATCTTGTCGAAGAACTTCTTCGACCATGCGCGGCTGTCGGCATTCTGGTCCCAGTACCAGCCGTCTGTCAGGTACATGCCCTGAGTCAGGTTCAGGCCGAGCGAATGGATGTCGGTGATGAACATCAGCAGGCCAGCCAGCTTGGTGTTCTTGGTCACGCCGAACTCGTTGGCTGCCTTGATGGCGTTGATGGTATCGCCGCCGGCATTGGCCAGACCGAGGATCTGTGCCTTGGATGCTTGCGCCTGCAACAGGAAGGAGGAGAAATCCGAAGCAGACAGCGGATGCTTGACCGCTCCCAGAACCTTGCCGCCCGATGCCTTGACGACGTCAGCGGTATCTTTTTCCAGCGATGCACCGAAAGCATAGTCGGCTGTCAGGAAGTACCAGTCCTTGCCACCCTGCTTGACGAGCGCACTGCCGGTGCCGCGTGCCAGTGCAATGGTGTCGTAGGCATAATGCACGGTGTAAGGTGTGCAATCTTCATTGGTCAGGCGGGCTGTGCCGGCGCCAACCGAGAAGAATACCTTTTTCTTTTCGGCTGCGACTTTGGCCATGGCCAGGTTTGCACCGGAGTTAGTGCCGCCGATCAGCATGTCAACGCCTTGCTGGTCGAACCATTCACGTGCCTTTGATGCAGCGATGTCAGCCTTGTTCTGGTGGTCGGCAACGACGAACTCAATCTTCTTGCCGTTGATGTTGCCGCCAGCGTCGGCGATTGCCATCTTGACGGCTTCCGCACCCGCTGGACCGTCGACGTCGGCGTAGACACCGGACATGTCGGTCAGCAGGCCGATCTTGATGACGTCGCCCGATACCTGCGCGGAAGCGGCGCTGCCGAAGCCGGCGGTAAATGCGGTTGCGACTGCGAGAGTCATCACTTTTGCTTTGAGTTTCATTACTTCTCCTCTGTTATAGGTAGTGTTGCTACAGCGTTGTTGAGTCTTTGATCAGACACCCAGCAGCTCATTGAGCACGGACATCTTCGACTCCAGTTCGGATGCGGCAAAGGACTCGACGATGTGCCCGTGCTCCATCACGTAAAACCGATCCGCCAACGGTGCAGCGAAGCGGAAATTCTGTTCCACCATCACGATGGTGTAGCCCTTGGCCTTGAGCATGGTGATCATGCGCGCCAGCGCCTGCACGATGACAGGTGCGAGGCCTTCGGATATTTCATCGAGCAGCAAGAGCTTGGCGCCGGTGCGCAGAATGCGCGCGACGGCCAGCATCTGTTGTTCACCGCCCGACAGGCGGGTTCCCTGGCTTGAGCGGCGTTCTTCCAGGTTGGGGAAAATCTCGTAGATTTCCTTGACCGACATGCCCTTCGATGACTTGCTCACCATCGGCGGCAGCAAGAGGTTTTCTTCGGCGGACAGCGACGAAAAAATGCCGCGCTCTTCCGGGCAGTAACCAACGCCGAGGTGCGCCACCTTGTGCGTCGCCAGTCCGATCGATTCTTCGCCGTTGATCTTGATCGAACCCTTGCGCGTGCCGGTCAGTCCCATGATCGCGCGCAGCGTCGTGGTACGGCCCGCGCCGTTACGGCCAAGCAGCGTGACAACTTCGCCCGGTTTCACCTCCAGGTTGACGTCGTGCAGAATGTGCGACTCGCCGTACCAGGCTTTCAGGTTGCGGATTTCCAGTGCTGCGGTCGCCATTAGTGCGCTCCTTCCAGTTCGCCCGACGTGGTGCCCATGTAGGCTTCCATGACTTGCGGATTGCTCGATACTTCCTGATATGTGCCTTCCGCCAGCAAGGAGCCGCGCTGCAGGACGGAGATCTTGTCGCAGATGCCTGCGACCACGCTCATGTTGTGTTCCACCATGAGGATGGTGCGGCCTGCGGATACCTTTTTGATCAGCTCGGTGACACGATGCACGTCTTCATGGCCCATGCCCTGTGTCGGCTCGTCGAGCAGCATCAGTTCCGGCTCCATGGCCAGCGTGGTCGCAATCTCGAGTGCGCGCTTGCGGCCGTATGGCAGGTCGACTGTCATGGTGCTGGCAAATCCTTCCAGGTCGACTTCAGCGAGCAATTGCATTGCACGGTCATTGAGGCGATTCAGCGTCTGCTCGCTCTTCCAGAAATGGAAGGAAGTGCCGAGTGCGCGCTGCAGGCCGATACGCACGTTTTCCAGCACGGTCAGGTGTGGGAAAACCGCAGAGATCTGGAATGAGCGGATCACACCGCGATGCGCGATCTGTTCCGGCGCCAGCGACGTGATGTCGTCGCCGTTATACAGGATGGACCCTGCGGTCGGCGTCAGAAATTTTGTCAACAGGTTGAAGAAGGTGGTCTTCCCTGCACCGTTTGGTCCGATCAATGCGTGGATAGAGCCGCGCTTGACCTTGAAATTGACGTCGTTCACCGCGATGAATCCCTTGAACCCCTTGGTCAGGTTTCGCGTTTCGAGTATGACTTCGCTTGCCATCCATTTTCTCCACTGTTGCTGCCGAATTCGTTGTCCCTTAGTCCGCGTTGCGCGGCCCGATGCGGGATCTGCATCGGGATTGCCCCGGCGTGATGCCGGGGCGGTATTGCTGGTATTGCTGATCCTGCTAGTGCTGCTTTTACCTATTGAGAGTCCAGTAGGTACTTGACACACTCACCCCCATCCCAGCCTTCCCCCTCGCCGGGCGCCCCTGCCAAGGGGAAGGAGCCTGTTCTCTCCTTCAGGAAACTTGGCCCGACTTATTCCGGGATAGTCGTGGTGTTGTTGGCGAAGGTGATCTGATTCGTCGCAATCGGCGCAGCCTGGATAGGCGGCACGTTGGCTGCGGTGATCGCCGGCGCCGCACCTGCTGTACCTCCGCGTGGCACGGTACGCACGACCTGGCTAGGCGGCAGTGCAGCACCTGCCTTCAGATGGGCGTACATCATGTTCATCGCCTGGATGTGATAGCGGTGGATCGGGATCAAGCGTGTGTCGTAACCCGGGAAGCCAAGGAAGGCATCGAAGTGGTTCGCATTGGTGATCTCGATGTACGACAACTTGCTGGCCGCTCCTTCAGCTGCCTTATTGGCGGTGAAGTAGGCACGCGAGTTGTGATTCACTGGGATCAGTGCGTCGTTGCGACCATGAACGATGATGGCTGGCTTGCCACGCAGGTTGCCGCTACGCAGGACTTCAGCCATGCCAGCACGAACACGCTGCGAGTTGATCAGTGCCTGACCGGTCAATGGCTGGCCGGTGGTGACGTCGGTGCCGGTTGCCAGATTCCGCAGGCAGATCGCGCCATCGATGTTGTAGTCGGCGACATTGGTCGACGGCGACACCGAGAACGAATCACCAATTGGACCACCGATCGAGTTATTGTTGATCAGGCCAAGGCCACCGCTCGGCGTACCATTGGCTGCCGCAAACAACTGGGCTTCCTGCGTCGCTGTCAGCGTGGTCAGCGCACCGGTTGCGGTTACAGGCGCAAAGCTGTAACCGCAAAGGTTATCCTTGACGCTGAACTTGCCGTACATGTTGGCGTAGAACGGTGCCAGGATCTGATACGTGCCAAAGTGGCTGGCATGCAGTAGATCGCTATCGCTTTCATAACCTGCTTCACGCAGCTTCTGCAGCGATTCATCGGCCTGTGCCGCGAGTGTCGTGGAGGTCAGCAGATTCTTCGCCTTGAGCGATGCGCAGCGATTGGCGGCCAGCGTCGGGCTGACAGCAGCCAGTAGCGGCGAGGCGGTCAGCGAGGATGACAGCGCCGCGCACGCCTGATACAGGTTGCCGATGGTGATGGTGTCATACAGTCCGAGACCGGCGCGGCTGACTGTGGTGTTGCCGCGCTTGATTGTCAACGCCGGGTTTAGCGCCACTTCAGTGACCGGTTCGGATACCGCTACGCCATCGATCAGGCCCTTTGTGTCCTGCTCGGCCGCGAGGATTGCCGCCCCGCCGCCATTGGATGCGCTCGACGCAATTACGAGTGTCTTGGCTGGCGTGATGGTATTGAGTCGGCTGGTGCCGTTACGCGCAACGTCACCAAATTTTTCGTTCAGTGCATAGAAGGCAAATTCGACCGCCTGCAGTGTGTACTTGCCCCAATCCTTTTCGGAATTCTGCTGCGAATGCGCCTGCTTGATCGCGAACCGGTTCGGCGTTGCGGCATTGAATGCAGCGAGTTCCGCAGCGGTCAGATTGGCGGTGAAGCTGGAATTCTTGCCAGCGGCGACGGCGTTGGCGCGCTCGCCGTTCATCATATTGATGGTGTTGGACTGCAAGTTATGAAAGCCCATGCCGCTGCCCTTGTCGCTGTAGGCAACTGCGCAATTCTGCTTGAGACCCCAGTCGCCTGCCGTGCCGATCGCACCATACACGCCGCGCGAACCTGAGGAGGTCGCGGTAACGATGCAGGGATTGGCCTTGTCGAAGCCGGCCGGGATCTGGACCATCAGCGTGACATTCACCTGTCCGGTGCCGTCATCTGCATAAGCGATGTATTCATCGCCGGCGATCTTGCCTTCGCCGAGTGTGGCGTTGCCGGCGTTGTCGATGTTGGGGCCATACAGTGTGCCGAAGCCGCCATTGGTACTAGGGTCGACCAGCGCGCGGTAATTTGAATGGATGGCATTGCGACGCAGCTCGGCAATCGTCGGATTGGCCGGATCGGCAAACGCCGGCGCTGCGGCCTGCAGACCGGCCCTGCCCAGGCCTGCGGTAAGCAAGTCGTTGCTGACACCGTCGTAGGTAGCTTTCTGAATCGTACCGAGATAGCTCGGCTTGAGGTTGAGATCCTCGGGAGGATCATCCGAACCGCCGCATCCGGCAAGAAGGCCGGCCGCAATGACTGAGGTTAAACCGAGTGTAGTGCGTGTTGCCATGTGTCTCGCTCCTGGTAGTTATCCGCCTATCTTTGGCCGGAAATCATTGTTTTTAGTTGGAACAATCTGCTGCACGTCCGCTACTGCTGTTATTGCCGTTACTGCCACTACTGCCACTACTGCCACTACTGCCACTACTGCCGCTATTACGATTACTCTTATTTCTACGGCTACTACAAATTTATCCAGCACTGCCGGCGCCAACGTTCTTCTGCTGTTGTCTCTGCGTTCGGCTCGGCCGCCTCGCCTTTTATAAAGTCATGCCGCCGCAGACTTCGATGACTGCGCCATTGATGTAACTTGCTTCATCGGATGCGAGAAAGGCGAAGGTGTTGGCAATCTCTTCCGGCTTGCCGAGACGACCCAGTGGAACGCGTTCTTCCAATGCGCGAATAACCTTTTCCGGCATGGATTTAAGAATCGTCGTTTCGATAAAGCCGGGGCACACCGCATTGACACGGATGTTGTGCTTGCCCAGTTCGCGCGCCCAGGTCTTGGCCATGCCGATCACGCCGAACTTGCTTGCCGCATAGTTGGTCTGGCCGAAGTTGCCATAAATGCCGACGATGGACGAGGCGTTCAGGACCACGCCGCCCTTGCGTTCGATCATCGCGTCCACCACGGCCTTGGTGCAGTTGTAAGTGCCCTTCAGATTGACGTCGATGACCTTGTCGAACTGATCGTCGGTCATCTTCTTGAGTTGAGCGTCGGCGACGATACCGGCATTGTTGACCAGTACATCAATCTGCCCGTAGGTTGTCAGCGCGCCGCTCACCATCGCTTCGATGCTCTCGGCCTTGGTAACGTCGACAGTGAACCCGATGGCGGAGCCGCCCTGCAAACGGATCTGGGCGACGGTTTCAGCGACGGCATCGTCCAGGTCGCAAACCACGACCTTTGCACCCTCTTTTGCAAACTTCAGGGCAGTCGCTTTGCCGATGCCCCTGCTTGCGCCTGTAATCAGGGCTACCTTATTTGTGAGTCGCACTGTGCCTCCATAGCAGCGTCGAAAACAGTGAAGCGATGTTTATTTTTATTGGCCGCTCCACCGGCGTACAAAGCCATATGGCAATTGTCATGCCATGGATGCTAAGTTATTGATTATTAATGAGATTGTGAAATGCTGGCTTACTCTGGAGGGCGGAAAGGTCTTTGCCGGGAGGGAAATGTGTATGAACAACATACACATTTTGCTTATATCTTGTTATGTCATTGAATTATAAGGACTTTAAAATGTGTTCACTTCCCGGACAGGTGTCTGTTAATCAGACACCAATTGATAGTCCTCAATCTTTTGATATAGCGTGGCACGTGAAATCCCTAACATCCGAGCGGCCAAGGCCTTGTTTCCGTTGGTGTTGGCAAGCGCTGCCTTAATCAGGTTACGCTCTACCTCTCCCACGGTCTCGGCGAGCGGCCGGATTTCGGCTGGAGCGGGCGTCGTTTCTTTTTCAGCTTGCATCGGATGCGTGGCATCGATCGTCAGAATGGTCGAAAAATCTTCTGCCGACAAGGTAATGCTATCGGTAAGCATGCCGGCTTGTTCAAGAGCGTTACGTAGCTCGCGCACGTTCCCTGGCCAGCGGTAGGACGCGAGGAAAGCGCGTGCATCTGGCGTCAGTTCACGCTGTGGCATGCCGGTACGGCTGGCAATCTGCTCCAGCAGGTGTTCACACAAGGCATCGAGATCGGCAACCCGCTCACGTAGCGGCGGCAACACGATGGGTAACACATTGAGACGATAGAACAGGTCGGACCGGAACTTGCCATCGGCGACCTGTTGCTTCAGGTCGTGACTGGTGGCGGCAATCACGCGCACGTCGACCTTGGTAATGGTGTTGGAGCCGAGCGGTTCGATTTCCTGCTCCTGCAATACCCGCAGCAGCTTGGCTTGCACCTGCAGCGGCATGTCGCCGACTTCATCGAGGAACAGCGTGCCCCCGTCCGCGATCTTGAATTTGCCTTCGCGGCCCTTCCGGTCGGCGCCCGTGTAGGCACCCGGCGCCACGCCAAAGAATTCGGCTTCCAGCAGAGATTCGGGAACTGCGGCGATATTAATGCCGACGAAGGGCTTTCCTGCCCTGCCTGAAGCGGCATGGATACCGTGCGCCAATAGCTCCTTGCCGGTGCCTGTCTCGCCCAGCAGCAGAACGGTCGTGTCAAGTTGTGCCGCGCGACGTGCGCGATGCTTGAGCTCTAGCGACACCGGACTGACGCCGACAAAGCTGGAAATCGAATACTTGGTATGGCGCAGTTGCGCGAGTTCTTTCTGGGTATTGGCTAGTGCCCACTGCAATTCGGCGAACTTGGATACAAGCGGCTTAAGTCGCTGCAGGCGGTCATAGAGCGCAAAGCCAAGCGCGCCGACAATCTTGCCCGAATCGTCCTTGAGAGGGATACGCATCACGACCAGGGGCTGGTCGCGAATCATCATGATGTCGAGCAGGATGGGCTTGCCGGTCGTGACGACCTCGCGCATCCGGCTATTGGGAATCACTTCTTCGACCGGTTTGCCGAGGGCGGATTCGGGAGTTTTCAGACCGAGGAAGGCAGCGTACTTGTCGTTAATCCACGCGATACGGCCATGGTCATCGACTGCCATCGTACCTTCGCAGGAATCGTCGAACAAGTCGAGCAGCGACTCCATGCCCACACGCAGGATACTGTCAACGTCCCAGGAAGCGGCAACAGACGTTTTCATTTAATCTCCATCCATGATCCATGAGGACAACGGCTTGCCAATCCGGGCTTCGGATACCTGACATGTCGTCGATTGCCGTGCACTACGCTGGTACACGTACGTACCTGATTATAGAGACATCAAGGCGTATTGAGAGTACGCAGTTTTACTAGGTGGAGGTAGATTTGTAGCGTGCCGTGCACGCTTTTAATGGCAATAGTAATTTGACGGATGGTGCGGTTTTAAAAGTACCCAAACGGGTTATGCGGAGATAGTCGTTTTAGTACTCAGGCTTAAATTAAACAGGCTGTTGATTTCATTGCGGGCAGGATGTTTAAGCATTTTGGAAGTCTGACCTGCACCGACGTGATACTGAGATTGTGTCTCTGTAGACTTGCGCCCAATCTGCATACGACAATTCCAACCTTCCACCACGACAGGGATGGAACCGTTGCGCTATGCTTGATTACTGGCACCCAATTTTGTGCTGTAACTTTTCTGTGCTGCGATGAGGAGGCCAGGAAAATTTATTGGCCGTCTATCGACACACTAATTCATGTTTTGCGAACAGTAATGGGAATGACAAAGCAAAGGAGCCGCAATTGCGGCTCCTTTTTAATCAATTCTGACTTGGCTTAACTTGACTCGGCAATAGCCAAAACCTAACGTTTCAACAAAGCAAGAATTTCCGATAATTCGTGGCGTAAACTCACTGTATTCATTTCAAGCGGTGGCAGGCCGGCAGCCAAATCTTCCTCGCCCGCGCCGTTACCACTGACGCTGGCATTCGCCATACGCGTATCGAGCTTGTTACGCGCGCCACTGATGGTAAAACCCTGTTCATACAGCAGCTCACGAATACGCCGGATCAGCAGCACTTCATGATGCTGATAATAGCGGCGATTTCCGCGCCGCTTGACCGGCTTGAGCTGGGTAAATTCCTGTTCCCAGTAACGCAGCACATGCGGCTTCACGCCGCATAGGTCGCTGACCTCGCCGATGGTGAAGTAACGCTTTGCCGGAATCGGCGGCAGTACTATGGCATCAGACTTGTTCGCACGCTCGTTCATGGGTCAGGAAGCTTATATCAGGCTACGCGTGCGAGTGGCTTATGGCTGGCGTCTTCCACCATACCCTTGAGCTTCTGGCTTGCATGGAAGGTAACGACCCGTCGTGCCGTGATAGGAATCTCTTCGCCGGTCTTCGGGTTGCGCCCCGGGCGTTGCGGTTTGTCCCGCAACTGGAAATTGCCGAACCCCGACAGCTTGACAGCCTCGCCACGTTCCAGCGCATTGCGAATTTCATCGAAAAAGGTCTCGACCATGTCCTTCGCTTCGCGCTTGTTCAAGCCGACTTGCTCGAACAGCAGTTCGGCAAGCTCGGCCTTGGTCAGCGTCGGCAACTCTTTTTCAGCCTGGGTACGCGCTTTCGCCTCTTGCATAGCACGATTGAGGTCGGCGGCCAAGACGGATTGAAATTCGGCTGAGTTCACGTCATTCATAGTGGTTGTCGTCCCTGCCCTGCTAAGTTCGAACCCGTTCATGTGCGCAATCGTGCGCCATGCATCTTTTCCACAGCGGTGATGAAAGCCGTCATCGCGGCGTCAACTTTGTCGTCCTGCAGGGTAGTTTGAGTATCTTGCAAGGTGAACCGGAAAGCAAGACTTTTTTCGTCATTTTCCAAGCCCTTTCCTCGATATTCATCAAATAAAACAATGGCTTGCATGATAGCACATGCCGGGTTGGATTTCTGCTCGGCAATGAAAGTGTCGAGCAGCGCCTGTGCTGAAACCGATTGTTTTACAACGACAGCGATGTCTCGCGTCACCGCCGGGAATTTGGAAATTTCCTCATAGGCCGGGATATCGCGGGTCTGCAATGCAGACGCGTCCACTTCAAAGACGACCGGTGCCAGCGGCAAGTCGTACTTTTGCTGCCAGCGCGGATGCAACTCGCCAATGAAACCGATAACCGTGCCTTCAAGCAGCACTTGCGCGGAACGCCCCGGATGCAACGCGGGATGTTCGGCTTTCGCAAAGCTCAGCTTTTTGGGCGCGAACAGGGCCTCAAGGTCAGCCTTGATATCGAAGTAATCGACATTGCGGCTTGGCAGGCCCCACTGCTCTTCAGCCACCTGCCCATAGGCCATCGCAGCAACCCGCTTGGGCTGATCGTAGCCGGCAACAGTCAAGGCGCCGTCTTGTGTGGCGGCGTTGCGCAGGTAAACCGCACCGATCTCGAATACGCGGACACGATTGAGCTTACGGTTCAGGTTATAGCGAACATTGGCGACCAGGCTGCCTACCAGCGAGGAGCGCATGACGCTCATCTGGCTTGCGATGGGATTGAGCAGCTTGATCGGATTGGCATTCGCGGCAAAATCCGCTTCCCAGCTTTCCTCGACAAAGCTGAAGTTGACGACTTCCTGATAGTCCGCATCGGCGAGCTGACGGCGGATCGCAAATAGGGAACGGCGGTTTTCCGGCGCGATGCGCATGGTGTTGGCCGCAACCGGCGCCAGTGCAGGAATGTTCTCAAAGCCGTAGACACGTGCGATTTCTTCAATCAGATCCTCTTCGATTTCGATATCGAAGCGGTATGACGGCGGTGTCACGGTGAACGCACCGGGTTCCTGCCTGAACTGTAAATTGAGGCGCGTGAAAATATCGGCGATCTGCTCGTCATTCAGCGGCACGCCGATCACTTTTACCGCGCGCGCGGTACGTACGGTTACCGGCTTGCGCTGCGGCAGATTGACGACGTGGTCATCAACCGGGCCGACAACGGTATCCTTGCCACCGCAGATTTCCACGATCAGCGCGGTAATCCGTTCGATGTCTTCAACGGTGGTTGCATAGTCGACGCCGCGTTCGAATCGATGTGCGGCATCGGTGGAAAAGTTGTAGCGGCGTGCGCGGCCTTGTATCGCCTGAGGCCACCAGAACGCCGCTTCAAGGTAGATATTCTGCGTATCGAGCGAAACAGCAGTTGAATCGCCACCCATAATGCCGGCCAGCGATTCGATCTCCTTGTCATCGGCAATCACACCGACCCAGCTGTCGACTTCAACGGTATTGCCGTTCAACAGCTTGAGCGATTCACCCGGCTTGCCCCAGCGCACATCGAGACCGCCGTGAATCTTGTCGAGGTCGAACACGTGGCTGGGTCGTCCCAGTTCCAGCATGACGTAATTGGAAATGTCGACCAGCGCGGAAATGGGCCGCTGTCCGCTACGTTCGAGGCGACGCTTCATCCAGTCCGGCGTCTGCGCGCGCGCATTCAGGCCGCGAATGATGCGGCCGCTGAAACGACCACACAGGTCCGGCGCAGAAATCTTGACTGGAAGCTTCTCGTCCGTGTTCGGCTCAACCGCCTTGTAGGTCGGCGCGCGCAGCGGTGCGCCGGTCAGGGCCGACACTTCGCGCGCGACACCGAGCACAGACAGGCAGTCCGCCTTGTTAGGCGTGAGCTTGATCGTGAATTTCAGATCATTGAGCTGATAGTAGTCACGGAAATTCTGGCCTACCGGGGCGTCGTCCGGCAGTTCGAGCAAGCCGGCATTTTCTTCCGAAAGCTTGAGTTCACGCGCTGAGCACAGCATGCCCTGCGACTCGACGCCACGCAGTTGTCCGACCTTGATTTCGAAGGATTTGCCGTCGTCGCCAGGCGGCAGTTTGGCACCTGCCATTGCACAGGCGACCTTCAGGCCGGCGCGCACGTTCGGTGCGCCGCAGACGATGTTGAGCAGCGTGCCAGTGCCGGCGTCGACCTGACAAACGTTGAGACGGTCGGCATTCGGGTGCTTGGCCACTTCGACGACACGAGCGACAACGACATTGGAAAACGGTGGTGCCACGGGCTCGACCTCTTCCACTTCGAGGCCGGACATAGTCAGCATATGCGACAGCGCATCCGATGTCATTTTCGGATCAACCAGGGTACGGAGCCAGCTTTCGGAGAATTGCATAGTAAGCCTTCAGGTATTCTGAATTACGGTATTCGTGCTCCCTTCCATCGCAGGAAGGATCGGGCACTGCACTTGTCGACACTCGACCGGTATTGGTGTGCAGCGCCTGAACTCTCCCACCAAGCGAGAGAGGAAGTTGCATACTTGTTTCTTGTTCTTGTTTTTTGTGCCGCTGTTAATTGAACTGCTTCAGGAAGCGCAGATCGCCTTCGTAGAACAGGCGCAAATCATTGATCCCGTAACGCAGCATGGTCAGGCGCTCAAGGCCGGAGCCGAACGCAAAACCGATGTACTTGTCCGGATCCAGCCCCATATTGCGCACCACGGTCGGATGCACTTGCCCCGCGCCCGAGACTTCGAGCCAGCGTCCTTTTAACGGTCCGCTACCGAAGGCAATATCGATTTCGGCGGACGGCTCCGTGAACGGAAAATACGACGGGCGGAAACGCACTTGCAAATCGTCGGTTTCAAAGAAGGCCTTGACGAAGTTGAGATACACGCCCTTGAGATCCGCGAAGCTGATGTCTTCGGCAATCCACAAGCCTTCAACCTGATGGAACATCGGCGAGTGTGTCGCATCACTGTCGACACGGTAGGTGCGTCCGGGTGCGATGACTTTGATCGGAGGCTTGTTCATGCGCGCGTAGCGAACCTGCATCGGACTCGTATGGGTACGCAGCAGCAGCGGCTTGCCTTGAGTGTCCTTGCCATCGATGTAGAAGGTGTCCTGCATGGAACGCGCCGGATGGTTTTCCGGGCTGTTCAGCGCGGTGAAGTTGGTCCAGTCGGTCTCGATTTCCGGGCCATCGGCCACGTCAAATCCGATGGAGCCAAAAATCTCTTCAATTCGTTCCCAAGTCCGCATGACAGGATGGATACCGCCCTTTCCGCGGCCACGCCCCGGCAACGTGACGTCGATGGCCTCAGCGTTCAAACGCGATTCCATCTGTGCATTCGCGAGTGCATCGCGGCGTGCAGTCAGCGCGGCTTCAATTTTTTCTTTGGCGGCATTGATCACGGCGCCCTGGATCTTGCGCTCGTCCGGCGCCAGCTTGCCAAGGCCTTTCATCTGTTCCGTGATCTGTCCTGTTTTGCCAAGGTACTTGGCTTTTGCATTCTCCAGCGCGGCTGCGTCTTCCGCAGCGGCGAAGTCGGTCTGCGCCTGGGCGACAATTTGTTCTAGGGAATTCATGCGGCTATTTGCCCGTGTCAATAAATCGGATTACGGCTACTGATGCGTCCAGACGACTCTGCAGGATGTGATCTTGCACTGTGCTGCACTGCAATCGCCAATGCCAAGCCAATGCCAGCGCCTGCCGATACTTCTGCGATTGCCGATGATGCGCAGGAGGTAGCCCGTCATTATCGTCCAACAACCTGTCTCTGGATTCTGGATGAGTTTCGCTATCAGGCAAACCATTCAATACAACTATAGAAACATGATCGAGGTTTGATGTAAAAATGATAGCGCGGACTCAAAAAAAACGGGGCACAGGTGATGACCTTTGCCCCGCTTTTATGCAGCAACGCCCGCAAAGGCGATGCCTGCGATCACAACGTTCAAGCAGCGATGTTGGCCTTCACCTGGTTGACAATCGCGGCAAATGCCGGCTTGTCCATCACAGCCATATCAGCCAGGACCTTACGATCGAGTTCGATGTTGGCTTTCTTGAGACCGTTCATGAATACGCTGTAAGTCACGCCATGCTCACGCGAAGCCGCGTTGATACGGGTGATCCACAGTGCACGGAATACGCGCTTCTTGTTGCGGCGATCGCGGTAGGCATACTGGCCTGCACGCATGACCGCCTGCTTGGCGATACGGAATACGGTACTGCGACGGCCGCGGTAACCCTTGGCTTGGTCGAGGACTTTCTTATGACGGGCCCGTGCGGTAACCCCACGTTTTACTCGAGGCATGGTAGCTCCTTCTTATGTGAGGTTAAGCGAACGGCATCATTGCGCGAACGGATGTCATGTTTGTATCATGAACGTCCACAGCACCGCGCAACTGGCGTTTGTTCTTGGTGGTTTTCTTGGTCAGGATGTGACGCTTGAAGGCTTGACCGCGCTTGACGGTGCCGCCCGGACGTACGCGGAAGCGCTTTTTAGCGCTGCTCTTCGTCTTCATTTTTGGCATAGCAATATCTGTCCTTCCGGACAGCTCCATTTTTAACATGATTGCAGGTGGCAATACTTCATTGCACTTGGATGCCTGCTTTCACTTGTGTGGCAACGAAATCGAGTCCGCTACCATTTGCGACGACCGTCCCGAAAAGGACAGCCGTTGCGAATTCTTTAGCACTGCCTGAAACGCACTCACCAGTTTGACTGCACCCGGCATGAAGACTGGAACTGCTTGTTGCCCAGCCTTACATTCCGAAGTCCTCGTGCGCCGTTTACTTCTTCTTTTTCGGCGCCAGAACCATGACCATCTGGCGGCCTTCCATCTTCGGAAACTGCTCTACCTGGCCATACGGCTCCAGGTCTGACTTCAAGCGTTCAAGCATGCGCATGCCGATATCCTGGTGGGCCATTTCACGACCGCGAAAACGCAGAGTGATTTTGGTCTTATCGCCCTCTTCCAGAAACTTGGTCAGGTTACGCAGCTTGATGTTGTAATCGCCATCGTCGGTACCCGGGCGGAATTTGACTTCCTTGACCTGGATAACCTTCTGCTTGAGCTTCGCTTCGTGGGCCTTTTTCTGTTCCTGATACTTGAACTTGCCATAATCCATCAGGCGGGCCACCGGTGGTTGCGCTGTAGGCGCGATTTCCACCAGATCCACGTTGGCTTCTTCCGCAAGGCGGAATGCTTCAGCGAGAGAAACGATGCCAAGCGGCTCGTTGTTAACACCGGATAGACGCAGTTCCGGCACTGTAATTTCGCCGTTAATGCGATGCGACTTGTCAGTAGCTATTGCAGTTTCCTTTTAAAATCAAATGACTAAGCCGTGCTCTAGCGCTCTGGGATATCCCTTAGGCTTTGGTGTCGACCTCATGCTTGAGTCGATCCACCAGTGCATCGACCGGCATTACACCCAAGTCGACGTTGCCCCGCGCACGCACGGCCACTGTGTTTGCATCCCGCTCCTTATCGCCAATAACGACGATATACGGGAGCTTTTGAACTGAATGCTCGCGTATTTTATAGGTTATTTTCTCATTACGCAAATCGAGGTGCACCCTAAACCCTTGTTTTTTCAGGTTTTGTGCGACGCTTTGAGCGTAATCAGATTGTGCTTCCGAAATGTTAAGAATCGCTATTTGCACCGGCGCAAGCCACAATGGCAACGCGCCGGCATGGTTCTCAATCAGGATCCCCACGAAGCGCTCCATTGAGCCGACGATTGCACGGTGCAACATCACGGGCACTTTGCGGCTGTTGTCATCCGCGACATATTCGGCACCGAGGCGACCTGGCATCGAGAAGTCAACCTGCATGGTACCAACCTGCCAGGGGCGGCCAAGCGAATCCTTCAGATGGTATTCAATCTTCGGACCGTAGAATGCGCCCTCACCCGGCAACTCATCCCAAGTCACACCGCAGGCACGCAAGGCGGAACGCAGCGTCTCTTCGGCACGATCCCAGGTCTCGTCCGAGCCGATACGGCTTTCAGGACGTAGCGCCAACTTGATCGAGATCTCGGCAAAACCGAAATCTTTATAAACGCTCATAGCCTGCTGATGAAAGGACGTTACTTCGCCCTCGATCTGTTCTTCGGTACAGAAAATGTGACCGTCATCCTGCGTAAAGCCGCGCACTCGCATGATCCCGTGCAGCGCGCCGGAAGATTCATTACGGTGGCATTGACCGAATTCGCCGTAACGCAGTGGCAGGTCGCGGTAGCTGCGCAGATCGGAGTTATAAATCTGTACATGGCCCGGGCAGTTCATCGGCTTGAGCGCATAGTTGCGATTCTCCGATTCCGTCACAAACATGTTTTCGCGGTAGTTTTGCCAGTGGCCGGTCTTCTCCCAAAGACTGCGGTCAAGGATTTGCGGCGCCTTGACTTCCTGATAACCGCTCTCGCGATAAACGTGGCGCATGTACTGCTCCACCTGCTGCCAGACGGTCCATCCCTTCGGATGCCAGAACACCAGGCCCGGCGCCTCTTCCTGAAAGTGGAACAGATCAAGCGCCTTGCCGATCTTGCGATGGTCGCGCTTCTCCGCTTCTTCCAGCATGTGCAGGTAGGCTTCCTGATCTTCCTTCTTGGCCCACGCAGTGCCGTACACCCGCTGAAGCATTTCATTCTTGGAGTCACCGCGCCAGTAGGCACCGGCCAGCTTCATCAGTTTGAAAACCTTCACCTTGCCTGTTGACGGCACGTGGGGACCACGGCACAGATCGGTGAAGCTGCCTTGAGAATACAAGGAGACATCTTCGCCCGATGGAATTGACTCGATGATTTCAGCCTTGTAGGCCTCGCCGATGGATTTAAAATATGCAACGGCTTCGTCGCGCGGCAAGACCTTACGGGTAACCGGCTCGTCTTTCTTGGCGAGTTCGGCCATTTTCTTTTCAATGGCCTGCAAGTCTTCAGGCGTAAACGGACGCTTGTACGAGAAGTCGTAATAAAAGCCGTTGTCGATAACTGGACCAATGGTCACCTGCGCATCGGGAAACAGTTCCTTGACGGCATGGGCGAGCAAGTGGGCCGTAGAGTGACGAATAATATCCAGACCGTCCGCATCCTTGTCAGTGACGATAGCCAGATCGGCATCCCTGTCGATCACATGCGAAGTGTCGACCAACTTGCCGTCGACCTTACCAGCCAGTGCGGCCTTGGCCAGGCCGGTGCCGATACTTGCAGCAACCTGGGCGACAGTGACAGGGGCGTCGAATTGACGTTGCGAACCATCTGGAAGTCGGACTGATACCATTTTGCTCTCCATCTCAGCGAAGAATTGCTACTGACGCTAGACTTAGTGTTAAAAACTGCAGACGAAAAAAAACGCGGACTAGCCGCGCTTTTTCAAATTTGCAAAGACGAAAAAGATCCCGACTAGCGTCGCACTAAAACCTTTGCGGTTGTAGTTCGCGGTGTCATAACCGGGATTGCCTTTCTCACTCTTACAAATGTACTGCTATTCGTTGGTAGGCTCGATTGGACTCGAACCAACGACCCCTACCATGTCAAGGTAGTGCTCTAACCAGCTGAGCTACGAGCCTAAAGAAGCGAAATTATAGCGGCTATTTTTTATTTTCGCTAGTGCCTTTATTTAACAATGCATATGGCCAAGATTTACGATATTGGCACGGTAACTTTGCCTCCATAACGCACTTCCGGCCTGCTCACTTCCTGCATGCTTCCAAGTATTCCTTACTAGCGAGCCAGACGTTCGATCACGTATCATCCAAGACATGCATGATAAACGGCACTCTCACCCACCCTCTTCTACGCATCTGCATGCACATCGTGCCGGTGATGCCTTGCATCATCATGTTTCTACCAATCGGGATCCCCGGGTACTAGGATGGTCGGTAGTGTTAACCCTTCTGTTTGCGGCGGTGGAAGCAGCAGCAGGATTCTGGTCCAATTCGCTGGCTCTGATATCGGACGCCGGACATATGCTCACTGATAGTACGGCGCTCGGGCTTGCCTTGCTTGCTCAACACATTGCGCGCCGCCCGCCATCGGCAAAGCATTCGTTCGGCTTCGGCCGTGCGGAGGCGCTGGCTGCGTTTATCAATGCATTGGCAATGCTCGTCCTGGTAGGCTGGATCGCCTTCGAGGCGATCCAGCGTTTCAACGATCCCATGCCAGTAAAAGGTGTGGCAGTGTTTGTTGTCGCACTGATCGGGCTCGCAGTTAACCTTGTTGTAGCCTGGCTGCTTTCGCATGACAAGGAAAGCGTCAATACAAGGGCGGCGCTGGTTCATGTACTTGGCGATTTGTTGGGGTCGGTTGCAGCCATCATTGCTGGCGCCGTCATATATTTGACTGGCTGGCTGCCAATTGACCCGCTGCTATCGCTGGCAGTCTCCTTACTGATTCTGAAATCAACGGTCTCCGTGCTGCGCGAGTCGTATCACTTCCTGATGGAAGGCGTGCCGCACCATATCGATTACCTGCAGGTCGGCGCTGATCTTTCCGCAATTGCGGGCGTATTGTCAGTGCATGACCTGCACGTATGGGAAATGACGCCAGGCGAACCGGCACTGATCGGTCATGTGGAAATCCGTGAACTACGCGAATGGCCGCAGGTATTGCAGTCGATTCGGGACATGCTGCGTGAGCGTCATGGAATCGATCATGTAACGCTGCAACCTGAACTCTCACGCATGGCCGAAGGCTGCTAAACCATCACAACACTGCGTTTCGGCGCTGCTTATCGTTTACGGCTTATTGCCTTTGTACGTCAAGCACACCGTTCACATCACGAATAATGCCAAGCGCCTTCTGCAGTTGCGCAGTAGAAGAAATTTCCGCAGTGAACGACATCCGCGCCTGGCCTTTCGCGCTCTGAGTGCTCACGCCAATGACGTTGATTTTTTCGCGCGAAAAGATTTCAGAGATGTCCCTCAGCAAACCCTGGCGGTCGCTGGCCAGTATAAAAATGTCCACTGGATAAACGGTCTCCCGGCCCGGCTCTCCCCAGGTAGTCTGGATCACACGCTCCAGGGCATTCTTACGTATCTGCGCCAGGTTCTTGCAATTGGCGCGATGAATCGAGATGCCTTTGCCACGCGTGACAAAGCCGACGATCTCGTCCGGCGGCGCCGGCTTGCAGCAGCGTGCAAGCTGGGTCAACAGTCCATCCGTACCTACCACCAGAACCCCGGAACGTGCGCCCTTTGCGACACTGGACGCGCGACTTTTATTGGTAATGACGGTTTCGGGATCAGGGCTACCTTTTGGTGGGTGCTTGTGCGGATCGTCTGCATGCAGAAGGAGTTCAATGTTGCGCAGACTGAACTCTTCCTTTCCTACAGCGAGGAAAAGCTCATCAACCTTGGCAAACCCAAGCTTGTGTGCGAGCTCCTCATGATTGACCGCCGTGCGCCCTTCCCGCTGCAGCGTCTTTTCAACGAGCACCCTGCCATGCGCCAGGGTTTCCGCCTGTTCAATGGCATTGAACCATGCACGCACCTTGGCGCGTGTACGTGTGCTGACAACGTATCCTGGGCTCAGCCAGTCGCGTGACGGTCCTGTCGCGGTACTGCCGCGCGCGGTAATAATTTCCACCGTCTGGCCATTCTTGAGCGGCGTATTGAGCGGCACCATGGCGCCATCGACGCGCGCACCCCGGCAGCGGTGTCCGACATCGGTATGCAAGTGGTAGGCGAAGTCGATCGGCGTTGCGCCACTCGGCAACTCGATGACGCGCGCCTGCGGTGTCAGCACGTAAATGCGGTCGTCAAGAGAAGCCGACTTCAGCTTTTCGACCCATTCACGCTGGGTATCCTCCTGCTCAACGACAGCATCCGTGACCTCGCTTTTCCAGGCGAGCAACTGGCGCAGCCAGGCGATCTTTTCATCGTACTTTTGTGCCGAAAAACCGGAGCCGCCACTTTCCTTATAACGCCAGTGAGCAGCAACGCCGTATTCAGCAAAGTGATGCATTTCATGGGTGCGGATCTGCACTTCGAGCGCCTTGCCGTCCTCGGCTTCGACAACGGTATGCAGCGACTGGTAACCGTTCGATTTCGGACGTGAGATATAGTCATCAAACTCCGCCGGGATCGGTGCCCAGATGTTGTGAACGAGTCCAAGCACTGTGTAACAAGTCTTGACGTCATCAACGATAACGCGGAAAGCGCGCACATCGTACAACTCTGAAAAATCAAGCGACTTGCCGCGCATCTTGTTCCAGATGCTATAAATGTGTTTCGGACGACCGAATACTTCTGCCTTGATGCCAGCTGCGGCTAGCTCTGACGACAGGCGAGCGATTGCAGCCGCGACAAAGCTTTCACGTTCAAGGCGTTTCTCTTCGAGCATCTTGGCGATGCGCTTATAGGCAGCCGGCTCAAGGAAGCGAAATGCCAGGTCTTCAAGTTCCCATTTCAGCTGCCACACGCCTAGACGATTTGCGAGAGGCGCGTAGAGATCCATCGTCTCACGTGCATAATCATGCGTCTTTTCGTCTTCAAGACGGATATCCGCAAAATAACGTAATGTCGTAACACGCGACGCCAGGCGAACGAGAACCACACGCATGTCGGATGCCATCGCCAGCAGCATCTTGCGCAAGGTTTCCAGCTGCTCGGCAGCATGCTGGGACGCGTTCTTGCCGCGTGCATTTTCCTTGAGGCCGAAGGTTTGTCCATGCAGCTTCATCAGCTGCCGGATACCGGCCACAAAATCCGCAATCTCGGTCCCGAATCTCTCGTCGATCGTCGATGCCGCGGAAGGATCCAGTTCAGACAATTCGAAGAGCAAGGCGGCAATACGCGAGTCGGTGTCCGTGTTCAGCAAGGCTAAAGTTGTCGCGACACCCTCGGCGAATGCGTAGGCATCCTGACCGGTGACCACCGTTTTACCGCGGTAGAGGGGCTCGACAAAAGCCAGCGCGTCGAGCACACGAGCGCTGTCCTCGGCGTTGAGTCCGACACACAGTTGTACATGTGTTTCGCTGGGAGACGCGACGATAGAGACCATGGGTGCTACCTGAGATCTATGTCAGTGCGGCAGTCACCACCATCTCGACCAGCCATTCGGGTTTGGCAAGCTTGGCCTGCACGGTTGCGCGCGGTGGCGAATTGCCGTCAGCTACCCATGCGTTCCATGCCGAGTTCATGCCTTCGAAATCCTTGATATCCGCGATATAAATCTGGCACATCAAGATGCGCGACTTGTCACTGCCCGCCTCGGCGAGCAGACGGTCGATGTGGCCGAGCACTTCGCGGGTCTGACCTTCAATGTTCTGGGTCAGGTCTTCCGCAATCTGGCCAGCGAGATAAACGGTGCCGTTATGAATCGCGACTTCCGACAGGGTCTTTCCTACATGCAGACGTTTGATATCCATGTTGTGCGTGCTTACGTATCTATACAAATTTCAAGTTATTCAGACGGACAAAAATTCCCGGATGGCAGCGATCTGGTCATCTTGCATCAGCGTCGGCGCATGGCCAACTTCGGGAAATTCGACCAGCTTGGCCTTTGGCCCGCGCCTCGTCATTTCAATGGCGACTTCCTTCGACAGCAAATCCGAGTCGGCACCACGCAACAGCAAGGTCGGACAGGTGATCGCATCATAGCTCATCCATATCAGTGCCTCGCCCTGCTTCGCGCTTTCCGGTGTCACGCTCTTGAAAGGTACCGAAATATTCAAGTCGTAATGACGTATCCACTGGCCCTCCTCGTCTTGCTTGAGCACATCCGATGCCAGCTTGCGCCACTCCTCTTCACTATGAGGGCCAAATGGCAGCGAAATATCCCGGATATAACGCGCTGCATCATCAAATGTGGAAAAACGAACATTCTGACCGATATAGTCACCGATGCGCGCAATCGCCATCGGGTTCAGCGTGGGGCCGATGTCATTGAGTACCAGTTTTTTCACGGGATTGCCTTTCAGTGCCGAGAGCCCCATGCCGATCAGTCCCCCCATCGAGGTGCCGACCCAGTGCACGGTATCCGCATTCAGGCGAGCCAGCAAGGTCACCATGTCACTGACATATTGCGCAAGCTGGTAATGCTGCGGATTACTCAGCCAATCCGAGCGTCCACGTCCGGCGACGTCCGGGCATACCACGCGATAGTCGTTGCACAGTGCCTGTGCAAGCCGGTCGAAGTCATCCGACACACGCGTAACACCGTGCACGCAGACAAGGACTTTCGGGTTGGAAGAATCGCCCCACTCCTTATAGGCCATTTTGTGGAGGCCTGCGGGCGACAGGCATTGCACTGTTTTGATCTGTGCTTGAATCATTTTTTTGTGGGTAATCAGCGAATCCGATTGCCATTCTCACATTTTAACGAGCGTTCCGCTTAAAATTCTATTTAACTTTCGGCTCAGATCCAAAATACATTCGCAGGAGAAATCATGCAGGGCACCATGCTTAAAGGGAAAACCGCGCTGGTCACCGGATCGACGTCCGGGATTGGTCTGGGTATTGCAAGGACATTTGCGGCACAAGGCGCAAACATCGTCCTGAACGGCTTCGGCGATACGCACGAAATCGAAACGCTGCAGGCCAACCTGCGCAGTGAATTCGGCGTAGCCGTTGTCTACCACGGCGCTGACATGTCCAAACCTGCCGACATCGAAGCAATGATGAAGTTTGCAGCCGAGAAGTTTGGCGCTGTCGACGTGCTGGTCAATAATGCCGGCATTCAGCACGTTGCCAATATTGAAGATTTTCCAGTAGAAAAATGGGATTCGATCATTGCGATCAATCTGAGCTCGGCATTTCATACAACGCGCCTGGCACTGCCATCCATGAAAACCCGCAACTGGGGCCGCATCATCAATATCGCGTCGGTACACGGACTGGTAGGCTCAGCGCAAAAATCAGCCTATGTCGCCGCCAAGCATGGCATTGTCGGCTTCACCAAGGTTACCGCACTGGAAACCGCGCATTCCGGCGTAACCTGCAATGCCATTTGCCCTGGCTGGGTACTGACTCCCCTGGTACAGAAGCAGGTCGATTCCCGCGCTTCCGAAAAAGGATTATCCAACGAAGAGGCGAAGAAAAGCCTGCTGTCGGAAAAGCAGCCTTCAGGCGACTTTGTAACGCCAGAGCAGCTCGGCGAGCTCGCGGTTTTCCTGTCAAGCGATGCGGCCAGCCAGGTTCGCGGCGTCGCATGGAATATGGATGGTGGCTGGGTCGCGCAGTAAATCGGTCCGGAAATGTCCGGAAATGGTGAGCCTTGCGCCAATGCGGTGGAAGGCGAGCGTGATAAACGATTGCTTTTAACGGTATTTATCAATAAAAACGGCGCCGAAAGCGCCGTTTTTATTGGATTGCAATGATTACCAAACCCTCTTGCCGAAGCGGCTGACCGACGCTTCAGGCAAACTCTGCTAACCGTTTAGCGTACTGCGGAGGTATCGAGCTCAGCACCGGTTTTCTCAATGATCTCTTCAACCGTGACGCCAGGCGCCAGCTCAACCAGCTTGAGTCCCTGATCGGTCACATCTATTACACCCAGGTCTGTAATGATGCGGTCGACAACACCGACGCCTGTCAGTGGAAGATCGCATTTCTTGAGAAGCTTGTGCGAAGTCGTTCCATCCTTGGCCTTGGCGACATGCTCCATCAGGACAACGACGCGACCTACACCGGCAACCAGGTCCATCGCGCCGCCCATCCCTTTGACCATCTTGCCAGGAATCATCCAGTTGGCGAGGTCGCCCTTTTCGCTTACCTGCATCGCTCCGAGGATGGCGATGTTAATTTTGCCCCCGCGGATCATCGCAAACGAATCCGCCGAACTGAAGAACGATGAGCCGCGCAGCGATGTGACCGTCTGCTTGCCGGCGTTGATCAGGTCCGCATCCACTGCGTCTTCAGTCGGGAACGGGCCGATGCCGAGCAGGCCGTTTTCCGACTGCAGCCAGACTTCCATATCGTTAGGCACATAGTTCGCCACCAGTGTCGGCAAGCCGATACCGAGGTTCACATAAAAGCCATCCTGCAGTTCCTTCGCCGCGCGCGCGGCCATTTCATCACGTGTCCATGCCATGTTCGTTCTCCGAATTACTTTGCACGCACGGTGCGTTGTTCGATACGCTTTTCCGGCGTCGCATTGACAACGATGCGGTGCACGAAAATACCCGGTGTATGGATCTGGTCGGGATCGAGTTCGCCGGTTTCGACCAGCTTTTCGACTTCTACCACGGTGATCTTGCCGGCCATGGCGACATTGGGGTTGAAGTTGCGCGCGGTCTTGCGGAACACCAGGTTGCCGACCTTATCGGCCATGTAGGCTTTGACCAGCGACACGTCAGCGACCAGCGAACGCTCCATCACGTATTGCTCGCCATCGAACTCGCGCACTTCCTTGCCATCGGCAACGATGGTTCCTACACCGGTCTTGGTAAAGAAGGCGGGGATGCCGGAACCGCCTGCACGCAGCTTTTCAGCGAGCGTACCCTGCGGGGTGAATTCCAGTTCGAGTTCGCCTGCCAGATACTGGCGCTCGAATTCCTTATTTTCACCAACGTAGGAAGCGATCATTTTCTTGATCTGGCGTGTGGTCAGCAACTGGCCAAGGCCAAAGCCGTCGACACCGGCGTTGTTTGAAATCGCGGTCAGGTTCTGCACGCCCGAATCACGCAGCGCTGCAATCAGCGCTTCGGGGATACCGCACAGGCCGAAGCCGCCTACCGCGATCGTCTGCCCGTCCTTGACGATACCCGCCAGCGCGCTGGCGGCATCAGGATAAACTTTATTCATTCCGACCCTCTTCTTGTGTTGTGTAAAGTACCCGTAGGCTGCCCGTCAGCATAAGATGGTGGACTTGCCCGTGCAATACCGTAAAAATACCAATTTCAGCACACTATAAGCGCCCCACACCCCATGAGCGCATTACCAACAATAGATTACGAGACTATATTCCAGAACGCCCCGGTGGGCATGTGCGTTTCCCACCATCGGGTGATCCAGGCCTGCAATGAAGCGCTGGCAAGGATGTTTGGCTACCAGGCGCGAGAACTGATCGGCAAATCCTTTCTCGTGCTGTACCCGACACTGGACGAATTCGAACGCACCGGCGCTCGCATCGTACCCATCATGAGCGCCAAAGGGCACTATTCCGACGAGCGCATCATGAAGCGCGCCAACCAGGAGTTATTCTGGTGCCATGTGAGCGGACGCTCTTTGACGCATGACGACCCGCATGCGGCCGGTATCTGGACTTTTGAAGACTTGAGCGCCAAGCGCCCGGTAACGGCAGAACTGACACCACGCGAGCGTGAAATCGCGGCACTGCTGGTGGAAGGAAAAACCAGCAAGCTGATTGCCCGTCAGGTCGGACTCAGCCCGCGCACGGTCGAAATGCACCGTGCCAAGCTGATGCGCAAGTTTTCGGCATCAACCTCCAGCGAACTGGTTCACCGGCTGGTCGGTGTCACCAGTTGACAGAACCGCTGTGACTTTAAACTGGCCATCCATGATTTCGGCGGTGGCTCAGTCGGTTCATTCCGGATCGGCGAGCAGTGCACGGATACGATCCGGAAGTGGCACCGATTTTTCCTGAAGGAAATTTACCCATACCACCTTGGCACCACCCTCTGCCGACAAGACTTCCGGTTGATCGACACGGCGAATTTCATGGTACGTCTCAAAGCTCGAACGTCCCGGTCCGCCGACAAAGGTGGCTACCTCAATGTCGCCGGGATACTTCAGTTGTTTGATGAAGGTGCAGCGCGCGTTGATGATGACTGGCCCGTCGCCGGCCGGATCCGGTTCGCAGCCAATTTCTGTAAACCATTGAATCCGCGCTGATTCGAGGTAGCGGAAATAAACGGTATTGTTCACATGCCCCATCGCATCCATATCGCCCCAGCGAATCGGCATGCGCATGGTATGTACGAGCTTTTTTTGATTCATTGTTTTTGTAAGGATAAGCGTATCTCAAGAGAAGTGCGCCACCATGGCAGTCTTGTCGGCCGCCACGGTGACGCGTCAGAGGGGATATTTACTGGGCAGCCATGCCGTCATCGGCGGCAACGATTGCGCCGTTCATGAAGCGCGATTCCTCGCCTGCCAGCAACAACAACAAGCCATCGAGGTCTTCAGGCTGGCCAAGACGCTTGCGGGGCAGCATGTTGATCAGGTTCTGGCCCTGTTCGGTCGCGAAGTAATCCTCATTGATTTCCGTGCTGATGTACCCGGGGCAAATCGCGTTGACGTTAATCCCGTACCGGCCCCATTCGACCGCCATGGACTTGGTCATGTGGACCACCGCCGCCTTGCTCATGCAGTAAATGCCTATCTGCGGCAGGACACGCAGGCCTGCTACGGAAGCAATATTGATGATGCGGTGCTGCTTCTTTGGATCGCCCTTGGCACGTGCGATCATGCGCTTGGCGGTCTCTTGCGCAACAAAGAAGGCGCCGCGCTGATTGGTATCCATCACAAAAGCATAGTCTTCCGGGGTAACATCCACCAGGCGCTGCGTCGTGGAAACACCGGAGTTGTTAACGAGGATATCGATTGGCCCGGCTTCCGTTTCAGCATGGGCAATTGCCGACTTGATGCTGGCGTAATCGGTCACATCCAGAGCGACAACATGTGCTGCCCCGCCACTGGCTTCAATTTCGGCGCGTAGTTCCTTCAGACGCTCAACGCGGCGCGATGCCAGGACGACCTGGGCACCTGCCTGAGCAAGGACTTTGGCGAACCGAGCACCAAGACCACTCGATGCTCCAGTGATCAGCGCAATTTTTCCTTCAAAATTTACTTCGATCCCCACAACTTTCTCCTGTTTTTGTCGGTCGATTGACTATGTAGCAACGCACGAAACGTTATCATTACATGAAAGAGCGGCGATTAGAGTGTGGCGTCTAGCGTTCTCACGCAAAATCCACGACAATTAGCACGTTCGTTCGATAATTTTAAACTACCTTGGTGAGACCATGACGCAGACCCAGAACCTTATAGAACAATACGGCCCGCGCGAAGCGATGGAATATGACGTGGTCATCGTCGGCGGCGGCCCGGCTGGCCTGTCGGCTGCGATCCGCCTCAAACAGCTTGCAGCGGAAAAAGGCAATGAGGTTTCCGTCTGCGTGCTGGAAAAAGGCAGCGAAGTCGGCGCGCATATCCTGTCCGGCGCGGTGATGGATCCCATCGCCATGAACGAGCTGTTCCCGAACTGGAAGGAACTGGGCGCGCCGCTCAACACACCCGTCACCGAAGACCAGTTCCTGTTTCTGACGGAAAAGAAAGCCACCAAGACCCCCGGCTGGATGCTGCCGGCCTGCTTCCAGAATCATGGCAACTATGTGATCTCGCTGGCCAATGTGGTGCGCTGGCTGGGTCAGCAGGCCGAAGCGCTGGGCGTGGAAATCTTTCCAGGCTTCCCCGCCGCCGAAGTCCTGTACAACGATGACGGCTCGGTGAAGGGTGTCGCTACCGGCAACATGGGCGTCGACCGCCATGGCAATCCAACCGATGCCTTCCAGCTCGGCATGGAGCTGCATGCGAAATACACCTTCTTTGCAGAAGGCGCACGTGGCCACCTCGGCAGACAACTGATGTCCAAGTATCACCTGAACAAGGATGCCGATCCGCAGACCTACGCGATCGGTATCAAGGAATTGTGGGAAATCGATCCGAAGATGCACAAGCCGGGGCTGGTGATCCATACCGCCGGCTGGCCGCTTGATGCCGACACGTATGGCGGCTCCTTCCTGTACCACTTGGAAAATAACCAGGTCGCTGTGGGCTACGTGGTGGGCCTGGCCTATCAGAATCCCTACCTGTCGCCGTACGAGGAATTCCAGCGTTACAAGACGCATCCGGAAATCCGCAAGTACTTCGAAGGCGGCAAGCGCATTTCTTACGGCGCCCGGGCGCTCGTGGCCGGTGGCCTGCAATCGCTGCCCAAGCTAACCTTCCCCGGCGGCGTATTGATCGGCTGTGATGCGGGCTTTTTGAATGCCTCTCGTATCAAGGGCAGCCATTCGGCAATGAAGACCGGCATGATGGCGGCAGAAGCGGCATTCGAGGCACTGGGCAATGGCCGCGCGCAGGATGAACTGACTGCCTTCCCGGAAGCATTTAAAAAGTCCTGGCTCTATGAGGAGTTGTACAAGGGGCGCAACTTCAAGCCGTTCATGTCCCAGGGACTGTACAAGGGGACGCTGATGGTCGGCATCGACCAGGTACTGTTCCGGGGCAAGGCGCCTTGGACGCTGAAGCATAAACATGCAGACCACGAATGCCTGCGCCCTGCTTCGGACTTCAAGCCGATCAACTATCCGAAGCCTGACGGCAAGTTGACGTTCGACCGCCTGTCATCGGTGTTCATCTCCAATACCAACCACGCGGAAGAACAGCCGGTGCATCTGACGCTGAAGGATGCGAGCGTGCCAGTCAACATCAACCTCGCAAGGTACGCGGGGCCCGAACAGCGTTACTGCCCTGCTGGCGTGTATGAGTTCGTGAAGAATGATGCGGGCGATGAAAGACTGCAGATCAACGCGCAGAACTGCGTGCACTGCAAGACGTGCGATATCAAGGACCCGACACAGAACATCGTCTGGGTCACGCCGGAAGGCGGCGGCGGACCGAATTACCCGAATATGTAAGAGCGGGATAGCATAAAAAAGAAAGAGCCGCAAATGCGGCTCTTTCTTTTTTCGGGTTGGGCTAAGTAAAAACCTGGCAATCCTTTTCGTATCCCGACGAAACGTCTTGATTACGTTACGCCGCTCGCGCTCGATGCGATGTCAACGCCAATCAGAGCTTCCACTGACCGTTCAAAATCCTCTCAAGCCAGAACGTCCCGATTACCGTCTTAACGTCGGTAATTTTGCCTTCCTTTACCCACGCCAGCATTTCCGGGACTGTCGCCGTAAAGGTATCAAGGAACTCTCCGTCGTCCAGCTTTGCTTGCCCAGCCGTCAATCCACGCGCCAGGAAGATATCAAGATGCTCATCGGAATACGCGATGGCGTTGTGGATGGTGCAGACGAAATGCCATTCGCTGGCGCTATAGCCTGTCTCCTCTTGCAACTCACGCTTGGCGCAATCCAGCGGGTCCTCATCGGGATCGATTTTCCCTGCAGGGAATTCGATAAACACATTGTGCAAGGGATAGCGAAACTGGCGCTCCAGCAGGATGCTGCCGTCGTCAAGTACAGGCAGGATAACTACCGCGCCCGGATGCTTGATGTATTCGCGCTTGGAGCGTTTGCCGTCGGGCAGTTCGATCGTGTCGCGCTGGACCTTGAGAAAATGCCCCTCATAAGCCACTTCGCTGTCGATCTGGGTTTCCTTCAAATGCAAGTCCACGTAAAACTCCGTACAGGCGATAAAGCGCCTATTGTACTGTCCGTTGCCACGCAGGCATTACAGGAGATCAACCGTGATGCTTGCGAAGGTAACGAAAGACGAATCCGGGAAAGGCGAGGACAAGGAAGAAGCAGCCGGTGATTGCATAGAATTCCCAGTTCTGCCGAAAGACGTTGCCGATACGTGACTCAAGCAGGTAAGCAAGGCCGCCAACGACAAAATAAAGGACGATCAGCTCAAACAGACGCAGCCACAAGGATTTCACCGGCCGCCCAAAAGGCAGCGCGGCGAACAGACGCTCATTGATGAAAGGCAGGTTGGCGGCAACCACCGCCAACAGGATCACAAACCAGCTGGATAGCGAAACATCCACTTTTATCAGCCGTTTCTCAAGACGTAAGCGTCTTGACGATAGCAGTCGCACAGATTGCCATCAACGGACCCGGCAGGATACCGAGAAGAAGTACTGCCAGGCCATTGGCACTGAGGGTGACCCGCATATCGTTCGGCACGAGAATCTTTGCAGTGTCGACCGGGTCCTCAAAATACATGGCCTTGACGATGCGCAGATAGTAGAAGGCACCAATCAGCGACAGCAGCACCGCTACAACAGCCAACCATACCTGACCCGTTGCCAGCACTGCCTGGAGCACGGCGAGCTTGGCGTAGAAACCAACTGTCGGCGGAATACCGGTAAGCGAAAACATCAGGATCAGCATCACAAATGCAAACCAGGGGCTACGCTGATTCAGGCCCTTGAAGTCATCAATGCTTTCCGCTTCAAAACCGGAGCGCGCCAGCAGCATGACCAGACCGAAGGTGCCAAGCGTAGTCAATACATAGGCGACCGAATAGAACATTGCGGAGCTGTACGCATTTGCAGCGGACGACACGTTCCCGTCTACTACGCCAGCCAGCAAGCCCAGCAGCATGAAACCCATTTGCGCGATTGTGGAATACGCGAGCATCCGCTTGATGTTGGTCTGCACAATCGCCGTAATATTACCAACCGCCATCGACAGCACTGCAAGGACCGTCAGCATCTGCTGCCAGTCAATCGCCAGCGGAAACAGGCCCTCGACCAAGAGGCGGATGCAGATTGCAAAGGCGGCGAGCTTTGGCGCGCCACCCAACAGTAGCGTCACGGAAGTCGGCGCGCCCTGGTAGACGTCCGGCACCCACATGTGGAACGGCACCACACCCAGCTTGAATGCCAGGCCGGAAACGACAAAGACGAGGCCGAACACCAGAACGGTCTTGTTCGCGGTGCCCGAAGCGGTTGCTTTCGCCACTTCAGTCAGATCCAGCGAACCGGTCGCACCGTACAACATGGACATACCGTACAACAGGAAGCCGGATGACAAGGCGCCCAGGACGAAATATTTCATCGCTGCTTCAGTGGACCCCGGATTGCCACGGCGTAAAGCAACCATTGCATACGTCGCGAGGGACATCAGTTCAACGCCGAGGTAAATGATCAGAAAGTTGTTACCAGAGATCATGACCATCTGGCCGAGCAGCGAGAACAGTGCCAAAACATAGAATTCGCCACCCACGCTGGTGCCAAGCATGCCACGCTCAGTCGTATATTGGCGCGCATAGATCAGCGTCACGCCAACTGCGATATACGAAAAGATCTTCAACAGGTTCGACATCGCGTCGGACACGAACATGTTGTTGAAGGTATATACGGTCGGATTCGCATAATCGGCAGCGCTGAGAGCGATGCACACCAGCAGAGTGACAAGCGTCAGCGCATAGGTGACATTACGACGGGCGTCCGTCATGAACATGTCGATCAGCAGGATTGCCGACGTGGCAATCAGCAGGAAAATTTCCGGATAAACCGGTACGAGATTTACGGTATTCATCTTGTCGTCGCTATTTTGCGTTCACTTAGTCATTCGCCAACAAAGCTTAAGGCAGCTTGGAAACGGCGACATGCTTGAGCAGGTCGTCGACGGAAACTTGCATGATGTCGGTGAATGGCGCCGGGTACAGGCCCATCGCCAATACGGCAATTGCCAGTACGCCAAGCATCAGGAATTCACGGCCGTTCAGGTCTTTCAGTGCTGCCACATGCGCATTGGCGACTTCACCAAATACTACCCTCTTCACCATCCACAACGAATAGGCGGCGCCCAGGATCAGTGCGGTGGCTGCAAGCAAACCGATCCAGAAATTGAACTGGACCGCGCCCAGGATCACCATGAACTCGCCAACGAAGCCGGACGTCGCTGGCAAACCGCTGTTGGCCAGTGAGAACAGCACAAAGAAGGCGGCGAAGCGCGGCATGGTATTGATCACACCGCCGTAGTCGGCGATCTGACGGGTATGCATGCGGTCGTACAGCACGCCGATGCAAAGGAACATCGCGCCTGAAACGAAGCCGTGAGAAATCATTTGCACGATGCCACCCTGCACCGCCATCGGGTTGAACATGAAGAAACCGAGAGTGACGAAGCCCATGTGCGCGATCGACGAGTAGGCAACCAGCTTTTTCATATCGGTCTGCACCAGCGCGACGAGGCCAATATAGATAACCGCGATCAGCGACAGCGTGATGATGAAGCCGGACAGATAGTGGCTGGCGTCTGGCGCGATAGGCAGCGAAAACCGCAGGAAGCCGTATGCACCAAGTTTCAGCATGATTGCGGCCAGCACCACAGAGCCGCCAGTCGGCGCTTCCACGTGTGCGTCCGGCAACCAGGTATGCACCGGCCACATCGGTACCTTGACCGCAAACGCCATCAGGAAAGCCAGGAAGATCAGGACCTGAACGTTCATTGGCAACGCCAGCTTGTGCCAGGTCAGGATTTCAAAGCTGCCGCCCGACGTAAAGTACAGGTACAGGATGGCAACCAGCGTCAGCAGCGAGCCGAGCAGCGTGTACAGGAAGAACTTGATCGCCGCATACACGCGGTTTGCACCGCCCCATACGCCGATGATGATGAACATCGGAATCAGGGTCGCTTCAAAGAACACGTAGAACAGCAAGCCATCGATCGCGCAGAAGACGCCGATCATCAGGCCCGACAGAATCAGGAACGCGCCCATATACTGGGCAACCCGCTTTTCAATGACCTCCCAGCCGGCGATGACCACAATCACGGTGATGAATGCGGTGAGCAGGACAAACCAGACGGAAATGCCGTCGACGCCGAGCAGGTACTGAACGTTGAAGCGTTCGATCCAGCTCGCCTTCTCGACGAACTGCATGCCGTGAGCGGCTTTGTCGAACTGGTTATACAAAGGCAAGGTGACGAGGAAGCTGACAATCGAACCGATCAGCGACACACCGCGCACCAGGCCGGGGTTTTCGTCCCGGCCGAATGCCAGTACGAACAGACCAAACGCGATCGGACACCAGATCGCGAGGCTCAGAAGAGGAAAAGTTGACTGCATCATGGTTTTTATTTGCTTTACTTCGCCAACTTATTTGGCAAACGACGGGAACGGCATGAAATAAATCAGGAAACCCAGCACGCCGAGAATCATCACAAAAGCGTAGTGATAGATATAACCGGACTGCAGGTGACGAATCATCCCGGAGAACCAGCCCACTGCCTTCGCGCTTCCATTCACGAACAGGCCATCAATGATTGCGCGATCACCTACCTTCCACAGCCCGCCTCCCAGCAGGCGTGCACCGGAGGCAAACACGACTTCGTTGATCTTGTCCATGTAGTACTTGTTATCCAGAACGGTGAAGATGCCATGGAAATGCTTGTAGAACCATGCGGGCACCTTGCGATTCACCATGTAGCAGTAATAGGCGGAGACCACACCTGCCAATGCCAGCCAGAACGGCGCGGTACTAAATCCATGGAGGCCCATTGCGACAGCGCCATGGAAGGCTTCAGTCAAGGTCCGCATCGCGGTATGCGACTCACCAACGAAGATGACATTCTTGAAAAAGTCGCCATGCAGCATCGGACCTATGGCGATTGCGCCGATCACGACCGAAGGAATGGCCAGCAGAACCAGGGGCAAGGTCACTACAGCGGGCGCTTCATGCGGTTTTTCACCCGGCGCGAGACCATGATGGTGATGCGCATCGTGGGCATTGTCATGCTCTTCGTGGGCGTCATGATGATGGTCATGCGCCTTGCCGAAGCGCTCTTCCCCATGGAATACCAGGAAATACATCCGGAATGAATAGAAAGCCGTGACGAATACGCCGGCCAGAACAGCGAAGTTGGCAAAACCCGAACCAAAGATGTGGGTCTCGTGCACCGCTTCGATGATACTGTCCTTCGAATAGAAGCCAGAGAAGAACGGGGTACCGATCAGCGCGAGCGAACCGAGCAAGGAAGTGATCCAGGTGATCGGCATGTATTTGCGCAGACCGCCCATGTTGCGAATGTCCTGGTCGTGATGCATGCCGATGATCACCGCACCGGCGCCCAGGAACAGCAGCGCCTTGAAGAAAGCGTGGGTCATCAGGTGGAACACCGCAACCGAGTAAGCCGATGCGCCAAGCGCCACGGTCATGTAGCCGAGTTGTGACAGCGTCGAATACGCGACCACGCGCTTGATATCGTTCTGGATGATACCCAGGAAACCCATGAACAACGCGGTGATCGAACCGATAATGAGGATGAAGGACAACGCGGTATCGGACAACTCAAACAGCGGAGACATGCGCGCCACCATGAAGATGCCTGCGGTCACCATCGTCGCTGCGTGGATCAGCGCAGAAATCGGCGTCGGGCCTTCCATCGAATCCGGCAGCCACACGTGCAGTGGGAACTGTGCAGACTTACCCATCGCGCCGATGAACAGGCAGATACAGGCAACCGTGATCAACATCCAATCGGTGCCCGGCAACAGCAATTTGGCAAGTTCTTCGCGCTTGGCAAATACTTCCGTGTAGTTCATGGAGCCGGCATAGGCGAGCAGCAAGCCGATCCCGAGGATGAAGCCGAAGTCACCCACGCGGTTGACCAGAAAGGCTTTCATGTTCGCGTAGATTGCAGTAGGACGGGTGTACCAGAATCCGATCAGCAGGTAGGACACCAGACCCACGGCTTCCCAGCCAAAGAACAGTTGCAGGAAGTTGTTGCTCATGACGAGCATCAGCATCGAGAACGTGAACAGCGAAATGTAGGAGAAGAAGCGGTTATATCCTTCGTCGTCCGCCATGTAGCCGATTGTGTAGATATGCACCATCAGTGACACGAAGGTCACCACGCACATCATCATCGCCGTCAGGCTGTCAACCATGAAGCCGATCTCCAGCTTGAGGCCGTTGACCGTCATCCAGTTATAGATGGTGCCGTTGAACGTCGCACCATCCATGACCGCCATCAGCGTCTGGATGGAAATGATGAGCGCGACCAGCACGCCCAGGATCGTCACGGAATGTGACGCTGTGCGACCGATCTTGTTGCCGAAGAACTTGGTACCGAACAGGCCTGCGATGACAGAACCTGCTAGAGGTGCCAGCGGCACAGCCAAGAGTACGTGTGGGTTAAGTTGCCCCGCCATGATGGACCTTATCCGTTATTTTTGTGATTAACCTTTGAGGCTGTCCAGATCTTCCACATTGATGGTGTCCAGGTTACGGAACAGAACCACCAGAATGGCAAGACCGATCGCGGATTCCGCGGCAGCCACAGTCAGGATGAAGAAAACGAAAATCTGCCCGGCCGCATCGCCCAGGTAATACGAGAAGGCGATGAAGTTCATGTTCACCGCCAGCAGCATCAGTTCGATTGCCATCAGCAACACGATGATGTTCTTGCGGTTCAGGAAAATACCCACGATCGAGATCGCAAAGAGGATCGCGCCGAGAATCAGATAATGAGCGAGCGATATTGCCACGGTGGTTTCCCTTTATTGTTTTTCTGCGGCCGGTGCAGCCGGCTGCACACCGCCGATACTGCTGGCGCCGCCGTTGGCACGCTCGGACTCAGCCTTCATGCTGACCATACGGATACGGTCGCTACGCTTGACCTTGACTGCATCCGCCGGATTGAAATACTTGCTGTCCTTGCGACGGCGCAGAGTCAACGCAACTGCCGCGACGATAGCGACCAGCAAGACGACGGCGGCGATTTCAAACGCATAGATGTACTGCGTATAGATAAGCTTGCCGAGTTCCTTGGTATCACCAAGGCTGGCCGATATCGCCGGGACCTGTGTTTCAGGAGCCCAGAATCCATGCAACAGCACGGCTGCCATCTGCAGCACAATCAGGACACCGACAAGCGCAGCGAGCGGGAAATATCCCCAGAAGCCTTCCCGCATTTTACCGATATCGATATCCAGCATCATCACCACAAAGAGGAATAGCACCATCACCGCGCCCACATAGACGAGGACGAGGACAATGGCAAGGAATTCCGCTTTCAACAGCAGCCAGATTGCGGCGGCCGAAAAGAACGACAGAACCAGGAAGAGCGCGGCATGTACCGGGTTCCGGGCGGTGATGACGCGGATTGCGGCGAAAATCAGAATCGCCGAGAACGCGTAGAACAAAGCAGTTTTAAATTCCATAATCGACCAAGTGAGTCAGCTTTACGCAGGCCAGGACAGCCAAAATCAACGGTATACCGCGTCGGCTGCACGGGCAGCTGCGATATCCTTCTCATAACGATCGCCAACCGCCAGCAACATCTCCTTGGTGAAGTAGAGGTCGCCACGTTTTTCGCCGTGGTATTCGAGGATATTGGTTTCGACGATCGAGTCGACCGGGCAGGATTCTTCACAGAAACCGCAGAAAATGCACTTGGTCAGGTCGATGTCATAACGCGTGGTACGGCGTGTACCGTCATCGCGCTCCGTCGATTCGATAGTAATGGCCATTGCCGGGCAGACTGCTTCACACAGTTTGCACGCGATGCAGCGCTCTTCGCCGTTGGGATAACGACGCAGTGCATGCAAGCCGCGAAAACGCGGCGACAAGGGGGTTTTCTCTTCCGGGAACTGCACGGTAATCTTGCGGGCAAACATATAACGCCCGGTCAGAGCCAGTCCTTTGAGCAGTTCTCGCAGCATCAAGCTGCCGAAAAAATCTTTGATGGCTTCCATAGCGATCAGCCTCTTTCTTTACTTCCAAATGTTCCAGGGTGTCTGTATCCAGACCGCGACGATCACAAGATAAGCCAGCGTCAGCGGAATAAAAACTTTCCAGCCGAGGCGCATGATCTGATCGTAGCGATAGCGTGGGAACGACGCACGTGCCCAGATGAACAGCGATACAACGAAGAATGTCTTGATGCCCAGCCATATCCAGCCCGGGATGAAGTCAAGGAAGGACACCGGCGCAGCCCAGCCACCGAGGAACATCAGCGTCGCCAACATGGAAATCAGGATCATGTTCGCGTATTCGGCGAGGAAGAACATCGCAAACGACATGCCCGAATATTCCACCATGTGTCCGGCGACGATCTCCGATTCTCCTTCGACGACGTCAAACGGATGGCGGTTGGTTTCCGCGATGCCCGAGATCACGTAGATCACGAAAATCGGCAGCAACGGCAGCCAGTTCCAGGACAGGAAGGTCAGGCCCTGGTCAGCGAAAAATCCCCTGCTCTGACTCATGACGATCTCAGTCAGGTTCAGGCTGCCGGACACCATCAAGACAATAACCAGCGCAAAGCCCATCGCGATTTCATAGGACACCATCTGTGCCGATGCACGCATTGCACCGAGGAAGGCGTACTTGGAGTTGGATGCCCAGCCGGCGATGATTACACCGTAGACTTCCATCGAGGTAATTGCCATCACAAAGAGCAGGCCGGCGTTGACATTGGCCAGCACGGTCTCGGGTCCGAACGGAATCACTGCCCATGCCGCCAACGCGGGCATGATGGTCATGATCGGGGCGATCACGAACAATGCCTTGTTAGCGCGCGTAGGCACGATGATTTCCTTGAGCAGCAGCTTCAGTGCGTCAGCGATAGGCTGCAGCAAGCCGGCCGGGCCAACACGGTTCGGGCCGATACGGATGTGCATCCAGCCGATCATCTTGCGTTCCCACAACGTCAGGTAGGCAACACAACCCATCAGCGGCAAGACAATCACGACGATCTTGGCCATGGTCCAGATCAGCGGCCACACCATCCCAAAGAGGTTCTGGCCGGTGCTGTTAATGTTCAGGAACAGCTGATCCATTACGCTTTCTCCACACTAATGGGGCCGAACATGCCACCGAGACCGATGGTGCTTGGATGTGCGGCTGAAACACGTACCACGTTGGCGGGCAAGGTGATATCAATGGCAACCGGCAATACGGCACTGCCCTGCCCTTGCATGACCTTGAGTTGCGCGCCTTCTGCAAGACCAAGCTGCTCTGCAAGAATTACCGAAACCGACGCTTTCGGTGCCTTGGCATCGGTCGTCAATTGCAGAGATTCGGCGCGGCGCACAATGGCATCGGTGAAGTAAATCGGCACATCGGCGATGCGCTCAAGCGCCGTAGCCTCGCTTGGCTTTGCAGCCTGCAGCGGTGTGTTGGCCACATTGTTTAACTTGCTTCCGAGCTCCGCTTCTTCGGACACCTTGGTACCAAGCACCTCGACACGGATTTGCTCCGATGTGTCGTAGTTAAAGCCACCGATATCCAGCAGGTTACCGAGAACGCGCAATACCTTCCATGCCGGGCGTGTTTCGCCGAGCGGCTTGGTGGTACCGTTGAATCCCTGGGCACGGCCTTCGCAGTTGACGAATGTGCCGGCAGTCTCGGCGAACGGTGCAATCGGAAGCAGTACATCTGCATATTCAGTGCCATGCTTGTACGGCGACATGACGACAACCATTTCAGCCTGGTTCAGTGCGGCACGTGCGGCCTGAGGATCGTAGCAATCGTATTCCGGCTCGGCGTGCATCACGACATAGGCCTTACGTGGCTGTGCAAACATTTGCAGTGCGTTGGCGCCCTTGCCGGGAATCGCATTGGCGATATAGCCGCCGACGGTATTGGCTGCTTCGGTCAGGTAACCGAATTTGGCGTCCGTATTCTGCGCGATCCACTGGGCTGCAGCATGCAGCTGCGATGCTTGCGGATGCTGGGCAGCGGCGTTGCCGAGAACGACTACCTTGCGTTCGCCGGACAGCAGGCTGGCCGCGATGCCCTTGGCGACTTCACCCGGTTCGATGCCAGCAAAGCCGGCTGGTGCAGCGATACCCTTGGCGGCAGCGATGGCGACCACGACTTCACTCAACCCGGACAACCACTCGGACGGTGCCTTGATCATGCGATTGGCGACCGGCAGCAGCAGCTCGTCGTCGGTTGCGTTCAGAATGCTGACCTTGGAACCACGCTTGGCTGCATGGCGCAGACGAGCGGCCAGCAAGGGATGGTCCTTGCGCAGGAAGGAGCCGATTACGAACGCCCGTTGTGCCTGACCGAATTCTTCGATCGACATACCGAGCCAGGGTGTGACTTTGCCGTCAAGGCTGAAGTCGGACTGGCGCAGACGGAAGTCCACGTTGTCGGAGCCGAGGCCACGTACCAGTTTTTGCAGCAGGGTCAGTTCTTCCAGTGTCGAGTATGGTGCGGCCAGCGCGGCAATCGCGTCGGCGCCATGCTCGTGGCGGATGTTACGCAAACCATGGGCAACGTATTCGAGCGCGGTCTGCCAGTCGGTTTCCAGCCACTTGCCGTCCTGCTTGATCATCGGAACGGTCAGGCGATCGGCGCTGTACAGGCCTTCGTACGAAAAGCGATCCTTGTCCGACAGCCAGCACTCGTTGACTGCTTCGTTCTCGAGCGGCAGAACGCGCATGACTTTACCGCCCTTGACCTGCACCATGAGGTTCGAACCCAGACCGTCATGCGGGCTGACTGAACGACGACGGGACAATTCCCATGTACGTGCGCTGTAGCGGAAAGGCTTGGACGTCAACGCGCCAACCGGGCACAGGTCGATCATGTTGCCCGACAGTTCGGAATCGACACTATTGCCGACGAAAGTCGTGATTTCGGAATGTTCGCCACGGTTCAGCATGCCGAACTCCATGACGCCGGCGACTTCCTGGCCGAAACGAACGCAGCGTGTGCAGTGGATGCAGCGCGCCATTTCACGCATGGAAATCAGCGGACCGGCATCCTTGGGGACAACGACGCGCTTCTCTTCCTCGTAGCGGGAAGCGGACGGACCGTAGCCTACAGCCAGATCCTGCAACTGGCACTCACCACCCTGGTCGCAGATAGGGCAATCCAGCGGGTGATTGATCAGCAGGAACTCCATGACGCTCTTCTGCGCCTTGACCGCCTTTTCGCTATTGGAACGAACGATCATGCCATTCGTGACTGGTGTTGCGCACGCAGGCAAGGGTTTCGGTGCCTTCTCCACTTCCACGAGGCACATGCGGCAGTTGGCCGCAATCGACAGTTTCTTGTGATAGCAAAAATGTGGAATATAAGTGCCGAGCTTGTTGGCAGCGTCCATCACCATGCTGCCCTCTTGCACCTCTACTTTTTTGCCGTCAATTTCAATTTCAACCATGGCTATTTGCCTAAGTATTTGTAGGGTACGTTATACGTACCGCTTGTAATCGAATTCGGGAGCGCACTGCGCTGTGTATGCTTCCGTCAGTTGTAAGCCGGAACGATGCAGCGCTTGTGCTCGATGTGGTACTCAAACTCGTCGCGGAAGACCTTGACCATTGCACGAACCGGCATCGCAGCCGCATCGCCGAGCGCACAAATCGTGCGGCCCTGGATGTTATCGGCAATCGAGTTCAACATGTCGAGATCGTCTGCGCGTCCCTGGCCGTGTTCGATACGATGCACCATCCGGTAGAGCCAGCCAGTGCCTTCACGGCATGGCGTGCACTGTCCGCAGGATTCCTCGTAATAGAAGTACGACAGGCGCAGCAGCGACTTGACCATGCAGCGCGTCTCGTCCATGACGATCACCGCGCCGGACCCGAGCATCGATCCAGCCTTGGCGATCGAGTCGTAATCCATGTCGGTCGCCATCATCACATCACCGGCCAGCACAGGCATCGACGAGCCGCCCGGAATCACGGCCTTGATCTTCTTGCCGTCGCGCATGCCGCCGGCCAGTTCCAGCAGTTTCGCAAACGGCGTACCGAGCGGAACCTCGTAATTACCAGGACGGGCCACGTCGCCGGACATCGAGAAAATCTTGGTGCCGCCGTTGTTGGGTTTGCCCAGTGCCGCGTAGGCTTCACCGCCCATGCGCAGGACGAACGGCACCGCGGCAAACGTTTCGGTGTTGTTGATCGTGGTGGGCTTGCCATACAGGCCGAAGCTCGCCGGGAAAGGCGGCTTGAAGCGCGGCTGGCCCTTCTTGCCTTCCAGCGATTCGAGCAGCGCGGTTTCTTCACCGCAGATGTATGCGCCGTAGCCGTGGAACGCGTGCAACTGGAAATTGAAATCGCTGCCCATGATCTTGTCGCCGAGGTAGCCCGCCGCACGTGCTTCCTCGATCGCTTCTTCAAAGCGCGCGTACTCGGCCCAGACTTCGCCGTGGATATAGTTGTAGCCGACCGTGATGCCCATTGCATACGCACCGATTGCCATGCCTTCGATGAGGGCATGCGGGTTGTAGCGAATGATGTCACGGTCCTTGAACGTACCTGGCTCGCCTTCGTCGGTGTTGCAGACGAGGTACTTCTGGCCCGGAAACTGACGCGGCATGAAGCTCCACTTCAGGCCTGTCGGGAATCCCGCGCCACCGCGGCCGCGCAACGACGACGCCTTGAGTTCGGCGATGACTTGTTCCGGTGCGATCTTTTCGTTCAGGATGCGCTTGAGTGCTTCATAGCCACCGCGCTTGACGTAATCAGCAAGGTGCCAGTTATTGCCGTCTAGGTCGGCAAGAATCAACGGGTTGATGTGGCGGTTGTGCAGGCTGGTCATTTCTTCAGTTCCTCTACCAGCGCATCAATCTTGTCGTTCGACATGAAGCTGCACATGCGCTTGTTGTTCACCAGCATGACGGGTGCGTCGCCGCAGGCGCCCATGCATTCGCCTTCGACCAGTGTGAACTGGCCGTCAGCGGTGGTTTCCTTGTAGTCGATCCCGAGACGCTCTTTAAGGTGATGAGCAGCTTTTTCACCGCCCGAGAGCTGGCACGGCAGGTTGGTACAGACCGAGATCTTGTACTTGCCTACCGGCTTGGTGTTGTACATGTTGTAAAACGTGGCGACTTCCTGCACCGCAATCGGCGCCATGCCGATGTATTTGGCAACGTCGAGCAGCACTTCCGGCGGGAGCCAGCCTTTTTCATCCTGGGCGATCGCCAGCGCCGCCATGACGGCGGACTGCCTTTGATCAGCAGGGAATTTCGCGAGTTCGCGATCGATTTTTTTGTACGCTTCTTGACTTAACAGCATATCGTCAGCCATCCGTGCGCATTGTATGCGCGGTTATCGGTCAATCTCACCGAACACGATGTCTTGCGTGCCGATGATCGTTACTGCGTCTGCAATCATGTGGCCCTTGGCCATCTCGTCCAGTGCCTGCAGGTGTGGGAAACCCGGGGCACGGATCTTCATGCGGTAAGGTTTGTTCGCGCCGTCCGAAATCAAGTAGATGCCGAACTCGCCTTTCGGATGTTCCACCGCGGCATACGCCTCGCCTTCCGGAACATGGAAGCCTTCCGTGAACAATTTGAAGTGATGGATCAACTCTTCCATGTTCGACTTCATACTCACGCGGGACGGCGGTGCCACCTTGTGGTTGTCGGTCATGACCGGGCCCGGGTTATTGCGCAGCCATTCAATGCATTGCTTGATGATGCGGTTGGACTGGCGCATTTCTTCTACCCGCACCAGGTAACGGTCATAGCAGTCGCCATTCACGCCAACCGGGATATCGAAGTCGAGCAAGTCATACACTTCATACGGCTGCTTCTTGCGCAAATCCCATGCAATACCGGAGCCACGCAACATCGGGCCGGTGAATCCCATGGCCTTCGCACGCTCGGGCGTGACAACGCCGATACCAACCAGACGCTGTTTCCAGATGCGGTTATCGGTCAGCAGCGTCTCGTATTCATCGACGTAACCAGGGAATCGATTGGTAAAGTCTTCGATGAAGTCCAGCAGCGAACCCTGACGATTTTCGTTGAGCTGGCGAATTGCCTTTTCATTACGAACCGCCGACGCCTTGTACTGCGGCATGCTGTCCGGCAGATCGCGATAAACGCCGCCCGGACGGTAATACGCCGCGTGCATGCGTGCGCCTGACACGGCTTCGTAGCAATCCATCAAGTCTTCGCGCTCACGGAATGCGTAGAGAAAGACCGCCATGGCGCCAACGTCGAGACCGTGTGCTCCGATCCACAGCAAGTGATTCAGGATCCGTGTGATCTCGTCGAACATGACGCGGATGTACTGCGCGCGCAGCGGGACTTCGATACCCAACAGCTTTTCAATGGCGAGCACATAGCCGTGCTCGTTGCACATCATCGACACATAGTCCAGGCGGTCCATGTAGGGCACGGACTGCAGGAAGGTCTTCTGTTCAGCCAGCTTCTCGGTCGCGCGATGCAGCAGGCCGATATGCGGATCGGCACGCTGGATCACTTCACCGTCCAGTTCCAGCACGAGACGCAGCACGCCGTGCGCTGCCGGGTGCTGCGGACCAAAGTTCAGGGTGTAATTCTTAATCTCAGCCATTATTTCATCCCGTATTTCTCTTCACGAATCACACGCGGAATGATTTCACGCGGCTCAATCGTTACGGGTTGGTAAATTACGCGCTTCTGTTCGGGGTCGTAGCGCATTTCGACGTAACCGGATACCGGGAAGTCTTTGCGGAACGGATGGCCGATGAAGCCGTAGTCGGTGAGGATGCGGCGCAAGTCGTTGTGGCCTTCGAACAGGATGCCGAAGAAGTCGAACGCTTCACGCTCATACCAGTTTGCAGCGGACCAGATGTCGACCAGCGAGGCAACCACAGGCATTTCGTCGTCCGGCGCAAACACGCGTACGCGCAAGCGCCAGTTGTGCGTGACTGACAGCAGATGGTTGACGACGGCAAACCGGGGACCGTCCCAGGCGCCATCACCATAGGTCGAATAATCCACGCCGCACAGATCGATCAACTCTTCAAAGCGCAAATCGGCATGATCACGCAGTACACGCATCGCGGACAGATAATCGGAAGCGCCGACAACCACCGTCACTTCGCCCAGTGCCACCTTCAGGTCCTGGATCTGGCTACCAAGCACGTTACGCAAGGCAGCTTCGAGGGTTTCAATTTTCGTCGTCATATCACTTTTCTAAGCGGCCCTCTTATCGCGCGATGGTGTTGGTACGCTTGATCTTGTTTTGCAACTGGAGAATGCCGTACAGGAGCGCCTCGGCGGTCGGCGGGCATCCGGGCACATACACGTCGACCGGAACAATGCGATCGCAGCCACGCACCACGGAGTACGAATAGTGGTAATAGCCGCCGCCGTTTGCACAGGTGCCCATGGAGATCACCCAACGGGGCTCGGCCATCTGGTCATATACCTTGCGCAGTGCCGGTGCCATCTTGTTGCACAGTGTGCCCGCAACGATCATCACATCGGACTGACGCGGCGACGGACGGAATACGATCCCGAAACGGTCGAGGTCATAACGCGAAGCGCCTGCATGCATCATCTCGACAGCACAGCAGGCCAGACCAAAAGTCATCGGCCACAGGGAACCCGTGCGCGTCCAGTTAATGAGCTTGTCAGCAGTCGTGGTGACAAAGCCTTCGTTCAATACGCCTTCAATAGACATGTCTTACTCCCAATCCAGGGCGCCCTTCTTCCAGATGTACCAGAAGCCCACGACAAATTCGGCGATAAACACCATCATCGTGATGAAGCCCTGCCATCCGAGGTCTCGCATTGCGACGCCCCATGGGAAGAAAAACGCGGTTTCCAGATCGAACAAAATGAACAGGATGGCAACGAGGTAGTAGCGCACGTCAAACTTCATGCGTGCATCTTCAAATGCCTCAAAGCCGCATTCGTACGGCGACAGTTTCTGCGCGTCAGGCTTATGCGGAGCCAATACGCGACCTAGCACCTGCGGCACGACGCCAACGCCGATTCCGACGAGAATGAAAAGAAGTATGGGGAAGTAGTTTTCGAGGTTCACGATGGGAGTGGATGTTGGTTAGTTGAATGATTTGCAAATCAAACCAAGATTCCTCGTTAAAAAGCCAGCTCGGGCAAATCCCTTGCTGGCTTTAAATTATTGGTGCCGACGGCGAGACTCGAACTCGCACAGCTTTCGCCACTACCCCCTCAAGATAGCGTGTCTACCAATTTCACCACGTCGGCTCAAAGACTGCTATTTTAACCTGTTTTGGAGCGTTTGTTCAATGCACAATTGCTCACTACCAAGCCGTATCGAGATTTATTTTGGAATCTGGTTTGCCTGACCTGCATTGCCAGCTGGCGCAGCGGGTGCCGGTGCTGCATTGCCCTGCGTCGCCGGCGCATTGGCTGGCGCTGGAGTCGTTGCTGGCGCGTTCGGCACGGCAGGCGCAACCGGCAGGTTTTCCATCACACCGCCACTGACGGGTGCACGGTTATTTCCAATAAAGGCAAGGGCCAGCGTAGCGCCAAAGAAGACTGCGGCTGCGACTCCGGTCGACTTGGACAGGAAGTTGGATGAACCGGTTGCCCCAAACAGGCTGCCGGACGCTCCAGAGCCGAATGCGGCGCCCATGTCGGCACCCTTGCCATGCTGTAGTAAGACCAGGCCGATAATCGTCAGAGCGGAAATGACCTGTACTACGACGATGACTGTGAACAAAGCGTTCATTTGTTACTTTCCAATAAGGTAAAAATTCTGCCGTGCCGTTTATGCAGCGCGGATGATGGCAAGGAAATCGGCAGCCTTCAATGATGCACCGCCAATCAATCCGCCGTCGATGTCGGCCATCGCAAGCAACTCTCCAGCATTGTCCGGCTTCATGCTGCCGCCGTACAGGATCTGCACGGTTTCGGCAGCCGCGGGATTCTTTGCCGCTAGACGAGCGCGCAACATCGCATGCACGTCCTGCGCCATTTGCGGCGTTGCCGTCTTGCCAGTACCAATGGCCCACACGGGCTCATAGGCAATAACGATTTTCGCCAGGTCCGCCGGCCCAAGCAGCCCCAGTACCGCATCGATCTGCTCGCCGACCACAGTGTCGGTGCGACCTGCTTCGCGATCTTCTAGCGACTCACCTACGCATACGATAGGCGTCAGACCAGACTTGAGCGCACGCTCGGCCTTCTTTGCCACGATTTCACTGGTTTCACCGTGATAGGACCGGCGCTCCGAATGGCCTACGATGGCATAAGTGCACGCGAAATCGGCAAGCATGGCGCCGGAAATTTCACCTGTGTAGGCACCCGCCTCATGTACGGAAACATCCTGCGCTCCCCAGGCGATCGCAGTGCCCGCCAACGCAGCCTGGCACTGCGCGAGATAAGGCGCGGGAACGCAGACCGCGACGGAACTCTTCGCTTCACGAAGTCCGTCCTTGAGTTCATTGAGCAGAACGGTATTGGCAGCAAGACTGCCATTCATTTTCCAGTTTCCGGCAATTAGTTTGCGACGCATAAGGGCCTAAAAATTCGATAACCCTTGATTTTAGCGCGGCGCAACAGGGATGGTCAAACCCAAGCAACTGACTATGACCACGATCAGGCCTTTGATGTTCCGCAAACGGCGGCCGGAGACCAGAAAATTTACTGCAGTTGAAGCACGATCTTACCTACATGCGTACTACTTTCCATTAATGTGTGGGCAGCGACCGCTTCTTCCAGAGGAAAAACCTTGTAAATCACCGGTTTGATCTGTCCTGCTTCGATTAACGGCCATACGCGCGCCTGCAGATTGCGTGCAATGGCTTCCTTGAATTCAACAGAGCGGGGACGCAGTGTCGAACCAGTAATGGTCAGGCGCCGTCTCAACACCTGTCCCAAGTCAATATTGCCTTTTGCACCACCAAGGACGGCGATCACGACGATACGTCCGTCGTCTGCGAGGCAGTTGATTTCCCGCCCTACATAGTCACCTGCCACCATATCAAGAATGACGTTAACACCCTTGCCTTGCGTTTCCGTCTTGATGACTTCGACAAAGTCTTCATCACGGTAATTGATGCCGCGTACCGCACCGAGTTCTTCACATGCGCGTCGCTTGTCTTCACTACCCGCGGTGGCGAAAACCTTATGGCCCAGTGCCGTGGCAACCTGAATCGCAGTGACACCGATCCCGGACGTACCGCCTTGTACCAGCAGTGTTTCATTGGCGGCGAGATTTGCGCGATCGAAAACGTTGCTCCACACCGTAAAGAAGGTTTCAGGCAGCGATGCCGCTTCCACCGCGCTCAATCCCTTAGGAATGGGCAGGCACTGCCTGAGAGGAGCCGCACAATACTCTGCATAGCCACCGCCCTGGACAAGCGCACATACGAGATCGCCCTTTTTGAATGGTCCGACGCTGAGATCGCCATCCACGATTTCTCCCGCGACCTCCAGTCCTGGCAAATCCGACGCACCGGGTGGCACCGGGTAGTGACCGAGCCGCTGAATGACGTCCGGGCGGTTGATGCCTGCGGCGTGTACCTTGATCAGCACTTCGCCTTCTTTTAACGAAGGTATGGGACGCTCGCAAAGTTGCAAGACGTCCGGCGGGCCGGGACGTGTGATTTCAATAGCTCTCATGGTCGGAATAAAAGTTGAATGGTCAGAAATGCATTTTACGTCAGACGCGAAATTCAGTTTTATCGGCACATGGACCGGGGGGTTGCGCCAGCGCGTATTTCGCCCGGCATTTAGTTGACTACACGCAACAATCCCAACGGACAGGACGCAGACAATTCTAGTCAGTCCAAACCAGTTCGCATGCCAAACACTAAAGACAAAGTTGTAACGAATATGCCTGGAACAGTTACAAAAACGTTGGGAACTATTCAAGCTGGTTTTATTTCCAAACGGCAAGACAATTTCGTGCAGGCAAACTTTATGCAGCGCATTTTCCCTTCAGTGCCGGTTACTAGCAATGCGCTGCGCGCAGGCTCCCCCCTCTTGCTTGATGAGAGTATCAGCCTCGCTCTTGCCGCTGCCAGCCAGATCGCATTTGATTGGCATATAGCTGATGATCGCTTGTATTTGAACGGCGGCGTCACTGAAGAGCTCAAGTCGCTCGTCCCGGGAAACGACACAGTCTGGCGCACCGCTACTCTGGCAACGTTGATCCATGAGTCTGACAAGCCGACGTTTTACAGAAAACTCCATGAAGCTCTGCGCGGTGGAATAGACAATGACGGAGCAGTTCACCGGATCAGGCTACGCCTGCAAGACAGTCAATTAGGGTGGCGTCATATCGAGATCAGCGGCAAGGTCATCGAACGTGGCAAGTATGGGCGCGCGCTACGTATGGCCGGTATTTTTGCCGACATGGAGCGCGCCGCTTCCCTGAAGTCGAAAGACGACGTAAATGCACAAGAGAAAATCAATGGCGCCATTCTGACTGCCGCCTTGGATTGCATCGTATCAATCAACCATCTTGGTGAAATTATTAGCTTCAACCAGTCAGCGGAACAGACGTTTGGCTACGCAAGCACCGAGGTGATTGGCAAAAAACTGGCCGACGTCATCATCCCAGCCGAGTGGCGGGAGCATCATCACCAAGGGCTTGAACGTTATCTCGCTACCGGCGAAAGCACCCTTCTCAATCGTCGGATCGAAGTGACAGCTCAGCACGCAGACGGCTCGCTTTTTCCAGTCGAGATGGCTGTGGTACCGGTAACTGTCGACAACAAGCCTGTGTTCACCGCGTTTATCCGCGACATCTCCGAACTCAAGCAGACACAGGCGATGTTGAAGGACAGCGCACGACGTTACCGCCAGCTAGTGGACTTGTCGCCGGAAGCGATACTGGTAGTCCAGCATGATGCTCTGGCGCTGCTGAATCGCGCTGCACTCCGGTTGTTCGGCGTAAGCAAATCCGACGAGCTGCTTGGCCGGAACATTTTCGATTTTATTGATGCCGACTTCCATGCCCTGTTTCGGGAATGCGCGTACCACGGTCGATCCGATGTGCCGCCACCCTCTTTTGTTGAGCAGCGATGGGCGCGTCCGGATGGTGCGGCGCTGAATGTCGAAATCGGCATCAGCAAAGTGAATTTTGACGAGGCACCCGCACTTCAAGTCGTCGTTCGGGACATCACGGAACGTAAACGGGCCGAAGCCATACAGCTTGGACAAAACCGTATCCTCAACATGGTAGCGACCGGCGTCGCGCTGCCGGAAATCCTGACAGAAATCGCACGCTTCGTGGAGGGTCAGTCTGAGCGCGGACTTTGCGCCATTATGCAATTGGATGCGGAGCGCAACGTGCTTGGCACACCCGTTGCGCCAAGCTTGCCGCCAAGCTATCTCAGTGGCATAGGCGAACTCCCGGTAGCATCTGGCAAAGGGTCTTGCGGGACAGCCGCGTATCGTGGCGAACCCGTGATCGTCAAGAACATTGAGACCGATCCGCTGTGGGAAGAGCATCGCGCAGTGGCCCTGCAGCACGATCTGAAGGCATGCGCCTCATGGCCAATTTTCGGTCGCAACCGGAAAGTGCTGGGTACCTTCGCGTTGTACTTGCGTGAAGCTGCGTCACCGACCCTGGAAGATCTCCAGCTGTTCAGCATCTGCACGGATCTCGCCGGCATCGCCATCGAAAGCCGCGCCTCGGAAGAACGGATTCGTTATCTCGCGCATTACGACGGTTTGACCAGCCTGCCCAATCGCTTTCTGTTCAAGGAATATCTGGATCTCGCGTTGCGCAATGCCCAGCGCCATGGCAACAGGTTCGCCGTACTGTTTTTGGATCTCGACAAGTTCAAGGAAATCAACGATACGCTGGGACATGACGCGGGCGACCATGTGCTACGTGAGACTGCCAAACGTATGCGTGGCTGCCTTCGCGAGACGGACAAGATTGCGCGCATGGGTGGCGATGAATTCTATGTCCTGATCGAGGAGTTGGGGCATGGCCGTTATGCCGCCGAAGTCGCGCAGAAACTACTGCATGAAGCGGCGCGACCAATCATGATCAACGGAACGGAATGCCGTTTAAGCGTCAGCATCGGAATCGGCATTTATCCGGAAGACGGCACCACGGCAGCCGCCCTGCTGAAGAATGCAGACAACGCGATGTATCGCGCAAAAGAGCGCGGCAAGAATGCCTTTCAGTTTTTTTCGACGCCGGCGGCAAACGACTATGATGCAGCGACAGCGTTCAAGTGTACGTCGGCACTTTACCGGCTCGATGGCAAACGGATTGGTGTGAGCTGACGCGTCTGTTGCATGAGCGGTGCATGAGTGACGCACGAGTCGTCGTACGATGAGCCGCGCCAATAAAAAACCGCCCGGGATTGCTCCTAGGGCGGTTTTTTATTAAAAAGGATTGCCTGGAAAACGGCAAACCCTTTGCTTATTGCGATTACTGTTGTTGCTGCTGTTGCTGTGCTGCACCGGCTTCTTCAGCCGCGACAGCTTTCATGGACAGCTTCAGGCGGCCGCGGTCATCAGTTTCGAGGACCTTGACGCGAACCTGCTGGCCTTCCTTCAGGTAATCAGCAACGGCGTTGACACGCTCATTGGCGATCTGGCTGATGTGCAACAGGCCGTCCTTGCCCGGCATGACCTGAACGATCGCGCCGAAGTCGAGAAGCTTGAGCACGACACCGTCGTAGCTCTTGCCTACTTCGACCGATGCGGTCAATTCTTCAATGCGGCGCTTGGCTTCCTGTCCCGCAGCGGCGTCGACGGAAGCGATGGTGACCACGCCTTCATCGCTGATGTCGATCTGGGTACCGGTTTCTTCAGTCAATGCACGGATTACCGCTCCACCCTTGCCGATCACATCACGGATTTTTTCCGGATTGATCTTGATGGTGATAAGACGCGGCGCAAAATCGGAAAGCTCTACTTTGCCGTTCGGCATGGCTTCCTGCATCTTTGCGAGGATATGCATACGGCCCTCTTTCGCCTGTGCGAGAGCGACTTGCATGATTTCCTTGGTGATACCCTGGATCTTGATGTCCATCTGGAGTGCGGTAATGCCATTGGCAGTACCGGCAACCTTGAAGTCCATGTCGCCGAGGTGATCTTCATCGCCCAGAATGTCAGTCAGAACCGCAAACTTGCTGCCGTCCTTGATCAGGCCCATTGCGATGCCGGCGACATGCGCCTTCATCGGCACGCCAGCATCCATCAGCGCGAGACAGCCACCGCAAACCGAAGCCATCGACGAGGAACCATTCGACTCGGTGATTTCGGACACCAGGCGAACCGAATAGCTGAACTCTTCTGGCGATGGCAGCGCCGCCTGCAGGGCGCGCTTGGCCAAACGACCGTGGCCGATTTCACGGCGCTTCGGTGTACCTACGCGGCCGGTTTCACCGGTGGCGAACGGAGGCATGTTGTAGTGAAGCATGAATCGGTCGGAGTACTCACCCATCAGGGCGTCGATCTTTTGTTCGTCTCGTGCGGTACCGAGGGTGGCGATGACCAGTGCCTGCGTTTCGCCACGGGTGAACAGTGCGGAGCCGTGTGTACGCGGCAACACGCTATTACGGATTGAAATTGGGCGCACGGTGCGTGTATCACGGCCGTCGATACGTGGTTCGCCTTCCAGAATCTGCGAACGAACGATTCTGGCTTCCAGATCGAACATCACGCTACCGACTTCGGCTGCATCCGGTGGGTTCATGCCGGCTTCGGCAGCCTGGGCTGCCAGCGCCGCGTTGACTTCCGCGGAAACGGTATTCAGCTTGGCAGTACGTGCCTGCTTGTCCTTGGTCTGGTACGCCTCGCGCAGCTTGCCTTCCGCCAGCTCCGTGATACGGGAGATCAGGGCTTCATTCTTCGCTGCGGGAGCCCACTGGACTTCCGGCTTGCCGCCGTCGCGCACCAGTTCATGGATGGCGTCGATGACTGCCTTCATCTGCTCATGGCCGAATACGACTGCGCCGAGCATGATTTCTTCAGACAACTGGTTGGCTTCGGATTCGACCATCAACACTGCCTGCTCGGTACCGGCAACCACCAGATCCATTTGCGACTGCGGCAATTGCGTTGCGGTCGGATTGAGGACGTACTGGCCATCGATATAACCGACGCGAGCAGCGCCCAGCGGGCCATTGAAAGGAATACCGGCGACGCTGATCGCAGCGGACGCACCGATCATTGCAGGAATGTCGGGATCGATTTCCGGATTAACGGACAAGACGTGAACGATGACCTGAACTTCATTCAGGTAGCCTTCGGGAAACAGCGGACGAATCGGACGATCGATCAGGCGGGATGTCAGCGTCTCCTTTTCGGATGGACGGCCTTCGCGCTTGAAGAAGCCACCGGGAATACGTCCTGCGGCATAGCTCTTCTCGACGTAGTCAACGGTCAGGGGAAAGAAATCCTGGCCTGGCTTGGCATCCTTGCGCGCAACGACGGTTGCGAGCACGACGGTATCTTCGATCGACACCACGACGGCACCGGACGCCTGACGGGCGATTTCACCTGTTTCGAGCGTAACGGTATGCTGCCCGTACTGGAAGGTCTTGGTAACTTTGTTGAACACGGTGTTTCCTTTCTATTTTTGCCGACAGATTTTCAGGCGCTGTCGTTCGCCTCACCACAGATAGCTTGCCACGCGTGGCCAGCCACCTTTCATTTTCGTACGCTTTGATTCAAACGCTCACTGAAACTGAATTCAACTATACACACGACAAACTCGACAAATCGCCAAATGACAAAATGCCCGCATCAGGAGACTGACGCAGGCATTTCTTCTATAAATCTGGCGAGTGCCGCAACAGATTACTTACGCAGACCAAGCTTCTCGATGAGGGCACGATAACGGTTTGCATCTTTGCCCTTCAGGTAGGAGAGCAGGCTCTTGCGGCGGTTAACCATCATGATCAGGCCACGGCGGGAGTGGTGATCCTTTGCGTGTGCCTTGAAGTGGCTGTTGAGCTCATTGATACGGGCAGTCAGGAGTGCAACCTGCACTTCCGGTGAGCCGGTATCATTGGTGCCGCGAGCATTGTCCGCAATGATTGCGGCCTTGTTGATGTTTTCTACTGACATGACTTACCTTTCACATGCGGTGTACGGAGTCGCAACCCACAACACACCGTGAACAATTAACAAAAAAATTTGGTCAAACGACCAAGACGCGCAGTATATAGGAATTGGCCCGTTTATTCAAATACTTAGGCATTCCGGGGGCGAAGCAGATATGCCGTTCCCGACGAAGGAATAAAAATGAAAAAATCCGGATTCATCCCTGCTCTTGCCATTCTGCTCATGCTTGGCGGCTGTGCAGCCATCATGCCAGCCCCGGTGAATGTCGGTGACAGCGCTGCTGACGTGATAGCCAAACGCGGGGAACCGACGCATCGCATCAAGGACATCGGGGGCGGGGAAATTTTTGAATATGGCGCCGGCGCGTGGGGTCAAAAGGCGTATCTGGCGCGAATCGATAATGCCGGGCGGGTGACGTCCTTCGAACAGGTCCTGACCAATGAAAAATTCGCCTCAATCAAGGTGGACGAAGCCACCAAGGACTCCGTGCTCCGCACCATCGGTTATCCGATTGAGACCAGTTACCTGCCCCTTCGCGACCTTGAGGTCTGGACCTATCCTTACAAAGAAAGCAACGTCTGGAACTCCATGATGCATGTGCATTTCGACCGCTCCGGCGTGGTTCGGCAAATGATGAATGGCCCTGATCCACGCTTTGATCCCGACCTGCGCTTCCCATTCGCACGCGGCCTGCGCTAAAAGAAAAAGCGCCTCCATGAGGCGCTTCTTGCTGAGCTATCGGTTGGGGAAACCGTGCAAACTAATCACAACTGCGGATTGACGCGTTCCGCCTTGGATTGCAGCTTGTTTAATGCAGACAGGTAAGCTTTCGCCGAGGCCACAACGATGTCCGGATCGGCCCCGACGCCGTTGACAATCCGGCCTGACTTCGAAAGACGCATCGTCACCTCGCCTTGCGACTCGGTACCGGTGGTAATGGCATTCACCGAAAACAGCAGCAACTCAGCACCGCTCTTGGCCTCCGATTCGATCGCATGCACAGTCGCATCGACCGGACCATTGCCTTGGCCGGCGCAGGTCAGTTCCTTACCATCCATGGTAAATACCACTTTGGCTGTCGGCCGCTCGCCAGTTTCAGAATGCTGTGCCAGCGAGACAAAGCGGTAGAACTCTTTATCATGCGAGTGCTGCTCGTCGGCAACAACGGCAATAATGTCTTCATCAAAGATTTCAGCCTTGCGATCAGCAAGCTCCTTGAAGCGCGAAAATGCCGCATTCACCTCGGTTTCGGACTCCAGTTCGATCCCGAGTTCCTCAAGGCGTTGCTTGAACGCATTGCGGCCGGAGAGCTTGCCGAGGACAATTTTATTGGTGGTCCAGCCCACGTCCTCCGCACGCATGATTTCATAGGTGTCACGTGCCTTGAGCACACCGTCCTGGTGAATGCCAGACGCATGGGCAAAGGCATTTGCGCCCACTACCGCCTTATTCGGCTGAACGGCGAATCCGGTGATCTGCGACACCAGCTTGGATGCCGGGACAATTTGCGCGGTGTCGATCGACAGGTCGAGATTGAAATGGTCCTTGCGGGTACGCACCGCCATGACGATTTCTTCCAGCGCAGTATTGCCAGCACGTTCGCCCAAGCCGTTGATGGTGCACTCGACCTGACGCGCGCCGCCGATCATTACCCCGGCCAGTGAATTTGCCACGGCCATGCCCAGATCGTTATGGCAATGTACCGACCAGATTGCCTTATCCGAATTGGGGATGCGCTCGCGCAGAGTCTTTATCATATTGCCGTACAGCTCGGGGACGCCGTAACCGACAGTGTCAGCAAAGTTGATGGTACTGGCACCTTCGGCGATGACAGCTTCAATCACGCGGCACAGGAAATCCATATCCGAACGGCTGCCATCTTCCGGACTGAACTCGACATCGTCGGTGAACTGGCGCGCAAAGCGAACCGCCTGTTTGGCCTGCTCAAACACCTGGTCCGGCGTCATCCGCAGCTTCTTTTCCATATGCAGCGGCGAGGTCGCAATGAAGGTATGGATGCGCTTGCGCTCTGCACCGGCAAGGGCTTCCGCCGCGCGGGAAATATCGCGGTCATTCGCACGGGACAGGGAGCAGACAGTGGATTCCTTGATAATGCCGGCGATGGCCTTGATCGATTCGAAATCGCCAGGTGATGCCGCAGCGAATCCGGCTTCAATGACATCGACACGCAGTCGTTCCAACTGCTTCGCAATCCGGATTTTTTCATCCTTGGTCATCGAAGCGCCAGGCGACTGTTCGCCGTCTCGCAAGGTGGTATCGAAAATAATCAGTTTGTCGGCCATGCTGCACTCCTGTCAGGAAAATTCGGAAATCGGATCGTCGTCAATGGGTTTTCGCCTGCCCTTGCCATGAACGGCAGGGGCCAGAAACTACGCGAATTGTGGGGGTATGGGATTTAGCGCGCGTTAACGCACTAGTAGCAGCAGGCCTAGCAGGAGGCTGCCGGAAAAAGCGGATGCGGAAATGTGGATTTCGCGGGACATGCGAAAAACTATAAGCGGATTCATGGAAAAGTGCAATGCTTTGATGCATCCATGGCCCAAGGCGTTTCGTGGCGTCGTTAAAAGCGAAGACGCCGGCATGGCCGGCGTCTTCGCTTTTCACTATCTTTCCATCACATCAATCCTTGTGGTCCATTAAGTCATGCTCGGTGGTATCCACAATACTGACCGGCTTTCCCTTGAACAGCCGCCAGAAATAAATTACATAGCCGGAAAGCCCGTACAGCACGAACATGCCGAACAGGACCTTCGGCGGATCACTGGATATCAGTACAAATATCAGGACGATGACAAAGATGGCAATAAACGGTACCGATTTGCGAAAATTGATTTCTTTGAAACTATAGAACGGGACGTTAGTCACCATCGTCAGTCCAGCATACAAGGTAATCGCCCAAGCAAACCAGGTCAGATCAGTGCCGACAAAGCGCAGGTCATCCATCAGCCAGATAAATCCAGTCACCAACGCTGCGGCGGCCGGACTAGGCAAACCTTGGAAATACCGTATATCAACGACGGCGATATTGGTATTGAAACGTGCAAGACGTAGTGCCGCGCCAGCACAATACACAAATGCAGCCAGCCAGCCGAGTTTACCCATGCCGCGCAGCGACCACTCGTACACAACCAGCGCCGGCGCCGCGCCGAACGACAACATATCCGACAAACTGTCATATTGAGCGCCGAACTCGCTCTGGGTATTCGTGAGCCGGGCTACGCGTCCGTCCACGCTATCAAGTAGCATGGCAGCAAAGATGGCGACCGAAGCCTGATCGAACTTTAGGTTCATTGCCATGACAATCGCAAAGAACCCACAGAACAGATTGGCTGTCGTGAATGCATTGGGCAACAGGTAGATACCGCGACGACGCGGGACCTGTGCGACGGCAAGATTATCATCGTCGACGCCATCACGCTGTGCAGCGTGAATGGAAGCCCGCCTGCCAAAACGCGATGCCTTGGGGAATAACCCGGCGCTGCTTTTCGCCTTGCGACGATTGAAGGTTGCCATGCTGATTCCGTCTAAATAAAAGTAAAGATAAATAAGCTAATCAAATAGCGAGGCCAGAATTGTATCCCTACCGGATACTGCGACGCAGTGCCCGGGGTAACGATAGACGATACCGCCGTAAGGTAGGCATCATTTCTATTTCTGGAATCCGGCGTCACCGATTCTCAACCTGGCGGCACATGAGGAAGATTTGAATCAATACCAACCCCATCTCACACCCTGTACAAACGCATTCCGCATGTTGACCAGTACCACCCCGCGATAAGTTTCCCATTTCGCCATCAAGCCGCTGCGCATTTTTTGATGCATTTTGACAATGAAAATTCAGAGCGGGGTTATTCTAGACGACTGGGCATTAAATGTAACCTGCAAAATAAGTGTGCATGCTCATATTGAAGCCAATGTATATGCGTATGAGGGGTATCACTATCCCTGAAATCGAAATCCTTGTTTATCGAAAACGCACTTTGCCGACCACGCGCATGTTGAGTGTCGTTTCACCCGGCTCAAAGCTCGGTTCTTCCACTGGGGCAGCCTCCATGGCGGAAGCACGCATGTTTTTCGCCATCATCGCATCCTGCGGGGCGTAAGCACCCGATGCCTCAAAATCTACCGTCTCCATCGTTGCATCGGCGACGTTGCGCCCCATGGCCTTGGCAACCGCAGCCACTCGGTCAGTCAGATTCTGATATGCGGCGGCAATGCGTTGCTCTTCAAGCTTCCGATTGCTTGCCGGTGACAGACCAAAGGAAAGGCCGTTCAACGCGAGCAACTTTTGTGCAGCTGCGACCGTCTTCGGCAATCCCGCCAGATTCATTGTCGTCACATCAAGGTATTGGCCGACACGCCAGCCGACCGGCTGCCGTGCCTTGCTGGTCGTTCGCGGCTGTGCCTCGTCGGCATACACCGGGTAAGTGTAATAACCACGTGTTTTCAACTGTGCCTGAGGGTCTTCTTTGCGCACGATTTCCGTACCCTGCTTCATTTTTTGGTTGACGCGGGAAGCAGCGACTGACTTGTCCTTGTCCTGCTCCTCGATCATGAACGTCGCACGTGCCTCATCGTTTGGATAACGCACTTCGCCATAGGCGGGAATAATGACCAAAGTCCCTAACATCTGTGCAGAGGATTGGGGAGATACCGGGGTGGATGGCGCAGCCTGCTGCGCATAGGCACTGCTCAGGCAAGCTGAAAGCAGGCAAATCAGAAAACCAATCCGGGTACGTCGCATAAACACCTCCAAAAAAATAGGGCCGCACATTGCGGCCCCATGCATTTTACGCAATCACAGCGAATTGAATGTTTGCTGGATGGTAATGAGTGTCTGACACTGTTACAAGAACGTGAACGTCACCTGATTTTCTTAGTTCTTGGACTGGTCGACCAGTTTGTTCTTTTTGATCCACGGCATCATTGCACGCAGCTTTTCACCAACTTGCTCGATCTGGTGCTCGGAAGTCAGACGGCGGCGGGAAATCAGCGTCGGTGCACCAGCCTTGTTTTCAAGGATGAAGCTCTTTGCATACTCGCCGGTCTGGATGTCCTTCAGGCACTGACGCATGGCGTTCTTGGTGTCTTCGGTGACGACACGCGGACCGGTCACATACTCGCCGTACTCAGCATTGTTGGAGATCGAGTAGTTCATGTTGGCGATACCGCCTTCATAGATCAGGTCGACGATCAGCTTGAGTTCGTGCAGGCACTCGAAATAAGCCATTTCCGGTGCATATCCGGCTTCAACCAGCGTCTCGAAGCCAGCCTTGATCAGTTCGACGGTACCGCCGCACAGCACAGCCTGCTCGCCGAAGAGGTCAGTCTCGGTCTCTTCACGGAAGTTGGTTTCAATGATGCCGGCACGGCCGCCGCCATTGGCCATTGCGTACGACAGGGCGATGTCGCGGGCGCTGCCGGACTTGTCCTGGTACACGGCGATCAGGTGCGGCACGCCGCCACCTTGGGTGTAGGTGCCACGAACGGTGTGGCCCGGGGCTTTCGGCGCAACCATGATGACGTCGAGGTCGGCACGCGGCACAACCTGACCGTAATGCACGTTGAAGCCGTGAGCGAATGCGAGCACAGCGCCCTGCTTTGCGTTCGGCGCGACGTTTTCGTTATAGACCTGGGCAATGTTCTCATCCGGCAGCAGGATCATGATGACGTCGGCAGCCTTGACCGCCTCATTGACTTCCATGACGTTCAAGCCGGCGTTCTTTGCCTTTTCCCACGAAGCACCACCCTTGCGCAGCGCGACGGTGACCTTGCAGCCGGAGTCGTTCAGGTTCTGCGCGTGTGCGTGACCCTGGGAACCGTAGCCGATGATCGTAACGTTCTTGCCTTTGATGAGGGACAGGTCGCAGTCTTTATCGTAGAAAACTTTCATGTATCTTCCTAACAGGTAATGATGGTGTTATTGGTTGCAATATCAGACTTTGAGAATGCGCTCGCCGCGGCCGATGCCCGAGCCGCCGGTACGGACGGTTTCGAGGATGGCGGTACGGTCGATCGATTCAATGAAGGCATCGAGCTTTGATTTGTTACCCGTCAGTTCGATGGTGTAAGTCTTCTCGGTGACATCGATGATGCGACCGCGGAAGATATCCGCGGTACGCTTCATTTCTTCGCGCTCCTTGCCGACGGCACGGACCTTGATGAGCATAAGCTCACGCTCGATGTGCGCGCCTTCGGTCAGGTCGACCACCTTGATCACTTCGATCAGGCGGTTCAGGTGCTTGGTGATCTGTTCGATCACATCATCCGAACCGCTGGTGACGATGGTCATGCGCGACAAGGTCGCATCTTCGGTCGGTGCCACGGTCAGGGTTTCGATGTTGTAGCCGCGGGCCGAAAACAGGCCCACCACGCGCGACAGGGCGCCCGCTTCATTCTCGAGCAGTACAGAAATGATGTGACGCATTACAGATCCTCCGAACCCAGAAGCATTTCAGTCAAGCCCTTGCCGGCTTTCACCATCGGCCAGACGTTTTCTGTTTGATCCGTAATGAAGTTCATGAACACCAACCGGTCCTTCATGCCAAATGCCTCTTTCAGCGCACCTTCGACATCGCCCGGATTTTCGATCTTCATGCCGACGTGGCCGAAAGCTTCTGCGAGTTTGTTGAAGTCCGGCAAGGAATCCATGTACGACTCGGAATAACGCGAGCCGTAATCGATCTGCTGCCACTGGCGCACCATGCCGAGGAAGCGGTTGTTCAGCAGGATGATCTTTGGCGTCAGGTGATATTGCTTGCAGGTCGCGAGTTCCTGGATGCACATCTGGATCGATGCTTCACCAGTGATACAGGCCACTGTTGAACCCGGGTTGGCCATCTGCACGCCCATTGCGTATGGCAGGCCGACGCCCATGGTGCCCAAGCCACCGGAATTGACCCAGCGACGCGGCTTGTCGAAGTTGTAGTACTGCGCTGCCCACATCTGGTGCTGGCCAACGTCGGAAGTAATAAAGGCATCGCCCTTGGTTACTTCCCACAGCTTCTGCACCACGGCCTGCGGCTTGATTACGGTATCGGAAGTATCAAACTTCAGGCACTCGCGGCCACGCCATTCATTGATCTGACGCCACCAGGCAGCGAGCGCATTCGCATTCGGCTTGGATTCAGCGGCGTCAAGTTGCGACAGCAATTCGACCAACACGTCCTTGACGTTGCCGACGATGGGGATGTCCACCTTGACGCGCTTGGAAATCGACGACGGGTCGATGTCGATGTGAATGATCTTGCGCGGATGCGATGCGAAATGTTTCGGGTTGCCGATCACACGGTCATCGAAGCGCGCGCCGATGGCGATCAGCACGTCGCAGTGCTGCATGGCCATGTTGGCTTCATAAGTGCCGTGCATGCCAGGCATGCCGACGAACTTGTCGCTCGACGCCCTGTAGCCGCCGAGACCCATCAAGGTGTTGGTGCAGGGATAGCCGAGCTTGTCCACCAGCTTGTTGAGTTCGCCTGACGCGTGCGCAAGGATCACGCCGCCGCCGGTGTAGATCATCGGGCGCTCGGCGTTCAGCAGCAACTGCACAGCTTTGCGGATCTGGCCCGCGTGGCCCTTGTCAACCGGCTTGTAAGAACGCATTTCGAGTTCTTTCGGATACTCGAATGCCGTCTTATGCATGCTGATGTCTTTGGGAATATCGACCAGCACCGGACCGGGACGGCCGGTAGTGGCGATATAGAATGCTTTCTTCATCGTCGAGGCGAGGTCCTTGACATCCTTGACGAGGAAGTTGTGCTTGACGCACGGACGGGTAATGCCGACCGTGTCGCATTCCTGGAATGCATCCTGGCCGATCGCGCTGGACGGCACCTGACCGGAAATGATCACCATCGGGATCGAATCCATGTAGGCGGTGGCCAGACCGGTCACCGCATTGGTGACGCCGGGGCCGGAAGTAACGATCGCGACGCCGACCTTTTGCGAACTGCGCGAATAAGCGTCGGCCGCGTGGATCGCCGCCTGCTCGTGGCGTACCAGGATATGCTGGAATTTGTCTTGATTGAAGATTGCGTCGTAGATGTAGAGGACTGCACCGCCCGGATAACCGAATACGTGCTCAACACCCTCTTCTGCGAGGCAGCGGACGACGATCTCCGCGCCGGTGATTTCATTGCTACTCATTGCCTGGTTCCTTTCAAGGTCCATTGGAGATTGATCGGATGCTCTTTCCTTGCGAAGTCGCATGGGATAACAGGGCCGGGGCTTCCCTTCTTTGTGCGGTCACGCCACCTCGTTGCGCATCCGTAGATGCGATTCAAAATGACGCTTAACGCGACTCGTTCAGCCGGGGTATCTGAAATACCGTTACGAATTTCTCACGCTTGTGGCGTGGGTTAGAGCAAACAGCTTTTTAGGTAAAGCGCGTCTTGCCATTAAGCGGCATCATGCGCCGCGGGACAAGACAATTCCTTCAGGTGAGAAGGGAGTGATACGTTAATAGCTCACACTCTTTTGGTCAAGCTAAATTCCATTAAATCCGTTAGAAATCAAGCGGTTTCCGCAAAAACTATGCACAATACAAGGCTTTTTTGCTAGCATGCGCACTGTTTTACGGGTATCCCGTCCGCAAAGCAACCCACCCTTTTCAGCGCGCCCTCGGCGGCCGCCCAACTTCCAGGCATCCATAGAAAACCCGCCGCATCGAATGGCAACCGACAAAGAACTCTCCGACTTCCTCGAAAGCGTGGAACGCCGGGCCTTCAAACAAGCCGTGTACGCGGTCAGGAAGGATGAGTCGGCGCTGGATATTGTCCAAGATGCAATGATCAAGCTGGCCGAGAAGTATGGCGACAAGCCGGCAGCCGAATTGCCGCTGCTTTTCCAGCGCATCCTCCAGAACACTATCCACGACTACTTCCGGCGTGAGAAAGTACGCAGCACTTGGGTCAGCCTGTTTTCCTCGCTAGGGAGCGATAACGCGGATGCCGACAACTATGACGTTCTGGAAACCTATGAGGCCGAAGAAGGTTCGCAAGCCGCCGAGTCCAGTGCCGACAAGGTCGAGCGCGATCAGGTGCTGGCAGTTATCGAACAGGAAATACAGAAGCTGCCGGGGCGTCAACGGGAAGCTTTCCTGATGCGTTATTGGCAGGATATGGATGTAGCCGAGACCGCCGCCGCAATGGGGTGCTCGGAAGGCAGCGTCAAAACGCACTGTTCGCGTGCGACGCATACGCTGGCCCAGGCGTTGCGAGCCAAAGGAATCACCTTATGAATACCAGAGAAATCAATTTTGCGTACAAGGTACGCCACGCACTGAACGAGAACCTTGACAATCTGCCACCGTCGACCACCGACAAGCTTGCCAATGCACGCAAACTGGCACTCTCCCGCAAGAAGAAGTCATCCCCGCTGCGCGCCATCGTTCCGCAAGCGATCCTGTCCGGCCAGGCGGGAACGGGTTTCCTCGGCAGCCGGCTTTCCTGGCTGGCACGAATGGGCGTCGCCCTGCCGCTGGTGGTACTGGTTGTCGGCCTGACCGGCATGTATCAATACGAGCAAAAGCGCCGCATTGCCGATACAGCGGAAATCGACGCTGAAGTTCTGTCGGATGAGCTTCCCTTGTCTGCTTACCTTGATCATGGATTCAATGCTTTCCTCGCGAAGCGAGGCGATTGAGATGACCGGTAAGACTTCATCTCTCGCCGCCCGCACCATGCGGGCGGCGTTCATTTCAGTGACTGCGGTTGCCATTGCAGCAACGACGCTCACAGCTATAGCAGCATCCACCGACACTCCGAAGGATGCCGCTGCACTTGCTCCTGCTCCTGCTCCTGCGCAAGCGGCGACTGCGCACGTAGTGAACGGCACACCGGCATCCCCTTCCACAAAATCCCCGGTGGCCGTCAAGCCGCTATGGGCGGAGCTCACTCCTGCGCAACAACAGGCTCTCGCGCCCCTGGGCGGGGAATGGGACAAGATGGACGGCTTTCGCAAGAAAAAATGGCTCGCCATCGGCAACAAATACGCCTCCATGAATCCGGATGAACAGCAGCGCGTACAGGAACGCATGCGCGACTGGGTCAAGCTGACACCCGAACAGCGGCGCACCGCGCGTGAAAGCTATGCGCGCGCCAAGGAACTTGGACCAGACAAGAAGAGCGAGGAGTGGCAGCGTTATCAGCAGTTGCCGGATGAGCAGAAAAAAAAGCTTGCTGAAGCTGCTGCTTCAAAGAAGAAAGTGACCACCCTGCCCTCACCCAGCGCCCAGAGTGCAGCAAGCAAAACCATTCCTCCAATCAAATCGGCACCCAAACCGGTTCTCGAGCAATCCGTGACGCCCCAGGCAACCACGCAATCCGCGATTCCACCCGCTACTCAACCCTCCAAATAAGTACAAAGTTGAACACTACCGCACTACCTTCACTGAGGCGCCGGCTCGCCAGCATGTTGTATGAATCCATGCTGCTGTTCGGCGTCGTCTTCGTTTCCGAATGGCTCTTTTCCACCATGCTTGAGCAACGGCACGCACTCTATCTGCGCAACATTTCGCAGGTTTGGCTGTTCCTGGTGATCGGCGTGTATTTTGTCTGGTTCTGGACGCACGGCGGCCAGACTCTGGCCATGAAAACCTGGCGTATTCAACTGGTCACCTTCGACGGCAATGCAATCGGCTTCAAGCGTGCTGTGGGACGCTACCTCCTGGCGTGGATGTGGATATTGCCGGGATTTGCTGCAGCATGGGCTACCGGCGCCAAAGGCTGGATGCTGATCCTGATCCCGGCTGCCAATGTCCTTCTGTGGACACTTACGGCCTTACTTGATCCTGACCGCCAGTTTCTGCATGACCGCATCGCAGGTACACGTGTAATCGGCGTACCCGATCAGGCTGTGAAGTCGAAGGCGACGGTTTAGGTCGGACTCGACGTTGCACCGCAAACAGGAACTCGCCTCAAAAGACCACCTGGATGCCATATCGGATGCGGCGTGCAGGTGCCGGCAGAGGAAAGCCATTAATGCGCCTGATAATAATTTTAGGCGCAAGAGAACTCGCCATTGGGCATGAAGCTTCAATCTAGAGTCCGGCCTCTAGACTGCATAAAAAACTCGTGCCCTCATTGGAGTACACTCGATCAAACCCATTTCCGATCGAGACATGGCAGGCACTTTTCCCCATCCATCCCGTCGCAGCTTCCTCAAGGCCGGCCTGATCGGCACACTGGCACTCACGACTGCCGGCGGAATTTACCGCGTATTGCAGCCATCTGTCGCATCCACGCGTTTCATTCTGGATGATAAAGCGCGATCCGCGTTAACGGCTATCGCGCCGGTCATGATCGGCAACGTCGACGCCGCGCTCGCGGATCGGGATCGTGCCGTTTCCCTCGTGAGCGAAGCAATTGCCGGCTTGCCACTCACCACGCAAAAAGAAATTCAGGATTTGTTTGCATTGCTGACCCTCGGCCCTACGCGCCGCTTTCTCGCCGGCGTGCCGGATGAATGGGACAAAGCACGTCCGGAAGACGTCGCAGCATTCTTGCAAAGCTGGCGTCACAGCCGGATCGGCTTACTGCAGACCGCTTACCACGCATTACATGACCTGATCATCGGGCCCTGGTATGCCGACGCGTCCAACTGGGCATCGATCGGTTATCCGGGCCCGTTAAAAGAGTTGAGCTGAATTGTTTGAATCAAGTCCGGGGCCTGCATGACATCAACAGTTTCCTCACCTGTTATTCCCGATCCGATCCAGGCAGGACTTGTCGTCGGCTGGAACGTGATCGATGCTTCGACACTGACAACTGACCGCACATTGGAAGCGGATGTTGCGATTGTCGGCACGGGTGCAGGCGGCGGCGTGACGGCTGAAATCCTCACGCTTGCCGGCCTCAATGTGGTGTTGATTGAAGAAGGCCCTCTCAAGTCGTCACGCGATTTCAAAATGCGCGAAGCTGATGCGTATCCGACCCTATACCAGGAATCCGCCGCACGCAAGACAAAAGACAAAGCCATCAATATCCTGCAGGGGCGCAGCGTGGGGGGTTCAACGACGGTTAACTGGACATCGAGCTTTCGAACGCCGCCGGCCACGCTCGCCTATTGGCAAAAAACATTCGGCTTGCAAACGTATTCAGCGGAGGCACTAGCCCCTTGGTTTGCAATGATGGAACGCCGCCTTCATATCGGCACGTGGACCGCGCCGCCAAATGAAAACAATGATCTGCTACGCCGTGGCGCGACGCAACTCGGCATTCCTGTCGGCGCTATCCTGCGCAACGTCAAAGGCTGCTGGAACCTCGGTTACTGTGGCATGGGCTGTCCGACCAATGCCAAGCAGTCGATGCTGGTCACCACAATTCCCTCCGCGCTGTCACACGGCGCATCCTTGTTGACCCGGACGCGTGCAGATAAGCTTCAGTTCAGCGGCGACAAGGTCACCGGCTTGTCCTGCACGGCAATGAATGCAAGCGGCCTGGCGACCACCGGGCGAACCATTCAGATCCGCGCCAAACACTATGTGGTTGCCGGAGGCGCCATCAATTCGCCGGCACTTCTGATGCGCTCAAAAGCACCTGACCCGAACGGGTTGCTGGGTAAACGCACGTTCTTGCATCCCACGCTTATCTCGGCCGCATTGCACGATCACCAGGTTGAAGGCTTTGCAGGCGCACCGCAGACAATTTACTCTGATCACTTTCTGGAGACGCAGCCGATCGATGGACCAATAGGGTACAAGCTTGAAGCACCCCCTCTCCACCCGCTATTGTTTGCATCCACGATGAGCGGGTTCGGGAAACAGCATGCTGACATGATGAAAGAGTTTGCCCGGACGCATGCCTTGCTGGCCCTATTGCGCGATGGCTTCCATCCGGACTCCCCTGGAGGTTCCATCGCATTGCGTAACGATGGTTCGCCTGTACTGGATTATCCGATCTCGGATTTTGTCTGGGACGGTGTCCGGCGGGCCATGCTGAGCATGGCGGAGATACAATTTGCAGCCGGGGCCAAGGCCGTGTACCCGGTCCACGAGCAAGCGGAAGGCTATTCGAGCTGGAGCAGCGCTCGCACAGCGATTGAAAATCTGACCTACGCGCCCCTGAAAACGCGTGTCGCATCGGCCCACGTCATGGGTGGCTGCGCCATGTCCGACGACCGAAAGCTGGGGGTAGTCTCCTCACAGGGGCGCTATCACAATGTTGCCAATCTGTCGGTTCACGACGGCTCCTTGTTTCCCACATCAATTGGAGCAAATCCGCAGTTGTCGATCTACGGAATCACCGCTAAGCTGGCAAGCGGGCTGGCTACCGAACTGACGGGAAAGCCGGCGCCGCCGTTGACTACATTTTGACGCATGGTTTCACGGATTACACGATACTTATTGGCATTACAATTGCTGGCAGCCACTGCTCTTTATTTTCTGTTCCGCCAGGTTTGGCCGGGCGCAGGGATAACGAGCGCAGTGGTTTTAAGTCTACTGTCGGTGGTGCTGGTACGCATGGCCATCTCAGTCAACAACTTTGTGATGGCCTCGCGCACACGGAGTAAATTGCCTGTGCAATATCGGATCGGCTTATGGGATACAGTTCGCCTGTTCATGAGCGAGTTTAGCGCGTCCATGATTACGTCATCCTGGACCATGCCCTTCCGTGGCTTTTCGACGCGCGTACCGGATCACCCGCAAGGGTTACCGGTTTTACTGGTACATGGATACGGTTGCAACAGCGGCTATTGGCATTCCATGAGCAAGGCTTTGTCGGATGCACAGATCGTTCATCATGCGATCGATATGGAACCGGTCATTGGCAGTATCGACGACTATGCGGTACAAATTCATGAAGCGGCGGAGGCCTTGTGCCGAAAGACCGGGCAGCAACAGCTTGTCATCGTTGCGCATAGCATGGGCGGCCTGGCAACGCGTGCGTATCTGCGCGATTACGGCAGCGCACACATTGCCAAGGTCATTACCCTCGGCACCCCGCACCATGGCACTGCGCTGGCTCACTTTGGGGTAGGCATCAATACACAGCAGATGCGCTGGACGGCCACCGAAGAGGAAGGACTTGCCAGCGACTGGTTGCGTCAGCTGGCCAATGAGGAAGATGCGCAGGTATATCGCCTTTTCGTATCGATCTATTCGCATCACGACAATATCATTTCACCGCAAACTTCCTCCCATCTTGATGGGGCGAAGAACATCGAATTCCATGCGATCGGCCACGTCGCCCTGGGAATGCACCCGGTGATCCAGGCTGCCGTCATACGCGAGATTCGCGACGCATCGCGTCATCTGATTGGGGTACCCGGTTGCCATGCATCCGCATAGGCCAGGTATGACATTGACATTGCCATTGGCATTGCCATTGGCTTGGTATCTCCCAACCCGCTATAACCATCCTGCCTTGCGGAAGCGATAGTACAAATAGCCGCATAGCAGCGTGATGAAACCGACTGCTGCGGGGTAGCCATATTTCCAGTGCAGTTCCGGCATGACTTCGAAGTTCATTCCCCATATGCCGACGAAAGCGGTCGCGACAGCAAAGATTGCGGCCCATGCCGCAAGGCGCTTATTGATTTCGCTGCCGTTGATCGCCACCATGGAAAGATTGACCTGAATTGCGGTGCCTATCGTATCGCGGATGGTATCGATCGATGCATTAATGCGATACAGATGGTCATATACATCGCGGAAGTATTCCTGCGTATTGACGCAGATGCGCGGGACACGTCCGCCATACAGCTTGGCGACCGCCTCCATCAGCGGCGTGACCGCATGCTTGAGTATCGTCACCTTGCTTTTGAGCTGATAAAGCCTTTCTATATTGGCGCGCTCGGTACCGCTGGCGAAGATATTTTCCTCGATCACTTCCAACTCGGACTCGATGGCATCAAGGACGGGAAAATAACGGTCGACGACAGCATCCATCAGCGCATAGAACACAAAGGCAGATCCCTGCTTCAGCAGTTGCGGTTCGCGCTCGCAACGCGCCCGCACACCCAGAAATCCCTGGGTACTGTGATTGCGGACCGACACGACATAATTTTCCTCGACAAACACATCCAGTTCGCCAACAACGAGTTCGCCCCCGACCATTTCCACTGTGTGCATGACACCGAACAACGATTCGCCATACTCTTCGATCTTGGGACGCTGGTGGCCATGCAATGCATCTTCCACGGCCAGTTCATGCAGCGAGAACTGATCCTGCATGTATTTAAGTTCATCGGGCTCCGCATCCTTCAAGGCGACCCAGACAAAGCAATCCGGACAGTGAAGATAAGTGCCGATCTCGCCTATGGGAACATCGGCCAGACGTTTTCCGTGCTGGTAGGCAACGCAGTTGATAAGCATGGACGGACTCCGAGAATGTTTGTTAAACCGCGATGCCTGATTGCATGCCGGTTAGCAAATACGAATCAATCGTACCTACCCTTTCGGAGATAACGCAGGCTTGCAAAGGACGCGGATATTACTTTTTCGGCTGAATTTATTAAAGCTTACCTTCAAACAAATTAAATTTTCCGAGAGAAATCAAATTCTGAGAATTCTTTACTATGTGTAACGCATGGCTATACCGCATGTATTTCGGAAAGCCTGCTTATCGACATCTTCATATGATCAAAATGGAACTTTATCGTACAAATGCAAACTGACTTGCATGACGCGATACGCCGCCAGAGTTGCGGCTCCATCGATGCCGCGCATAGCCCTTTTATTTCCTCACTACAAGGAGCCAACATGAAGCGAATTATCGCTGCGATCGCATCGACCGTTGCCCTGTCGTTTGCCAGCTCTGCCAGCTGGGCGGCCGACCTGATCGAAACTGCTTCCACGGCAGCCACGTTCAAGACCTTTCTTTCTGCAGCCCAGGCATCTGGCGTAGCCGACCAGCTCAAGAACTCGGGACCATACACGGTGTTTGCCCCAACCGATTCCGCGTTCAAGAAACTCCCCCCTGGCACTATGGACGACCTGATGAAAGATAAGGAAAAACTGGCTGAAGTCGTGACACATCACGTGGTGCCTGGAAAGATCGCCGTAGCGGATGTCAAACCAGGCAAGGTGAAAACCGTACAAGGAGACGAAGTCACTCTTACGTCAGACAATGGCAAAGTCACTGTCGAGAACGCCAATGTGATCCAGAGCGACGTCATGGCGGATAACGGCGTCATTCATGAAATCGACACTGTCATCCTGCCTCAGAAGTAAGCTCCCGCTCTAAGGACCGATGCCTGCGTCAGAAGCGCAGGCATTCTCCCTTCTGACCATTTCCGCAGCGAGCAGTGATCATAGCTTGCGCTCCGCCCGGCTCCTTGCGTTTTACCGTCGTACTGGAAGAGCGCAACGGTATATATCCGGTACGCCATTCAACTCCATTCAAGACGTCACGCCGTCTTTTCGGACGCGTGAATCTTCCAGCAATGGACATCATTTCCAGCGCTGCTCCTCTCCAAGCTTTTTTATTTCCAGTGACTATAATTGCCACCTGAATTGCCAGCATGCACAATAGGCGGAAATAGAACGGCGATTCAATTCGTCATCACGGAGAACCTCATGGTCAAGAAGTTGAAAGCGCTCAGCCAGTCCGACGACGAGCAGCTGGCGGAAGCCGTGCGTGCATCAGCTCAACAGATATGGCAGGCAGGCCTGGGCGCGTTTGCCAAGGCGCATGGCAGCGGCGGCAAAGTGTTTGCAAAGCTGGTCAAGGAAGGCACCGAGGTGCAACAGCAGGCGCGGCAACTGGTCGAGGGCAAGACCGGGGGAGCGAAATCTGCTGTCGGCAAATCCGCTGACGTCGTCCGCAAGCGGGCATCCGGGTCATGGGATAAGCTGGAGCAGATCTTCGAAGAGCGCGTAGCCCGTTCGCTGAAACGACTCGGCATGCCTTCGCAAAGCGAAATCGACCTTCTGACAAAACGGGTCGAGCAGTTAAGCAAAACGGTCGCTGCACTTTCGGGCAAAAAGACTCCCACGGCAAAGGCCACCGCGAAACCCGTAACGACGAAGACAGCGGCAAAGAAAACCGTCAAAAAGGCATCAGGCGTTGCGACCAAAACCAGGCTTGCTACAAAGCCCGCTGCAAGGAAATCAACAAAACAGAAGGCTGGATAATCATGTTGGCGAAATGAGCGATCGACAGTCTTCAAGCCCAATACAAATGACCACCTTTCAAAGCCCGCGACTGCATCCTGTCCGATTTATCAATGTTATCCTTGCCGAAGAACGAGAATAGAAATGGGAGGCAGCCAGCATGCAACATAAAGCCCCTCGGCGTACACGGGAGCGTATCCTTGAACTGTCGCTCCGACTGTTCAACGAATTTGGCGAACCCAATATCACCACCACCGTCATTGCTGAAGAGATGAACATCTCGCCCGGCAATCTGTACTATCACTTCCGCAACAAGGACGATATCGTCAACTCGCTGTTTGCCCAGTTCGAGGCGGAGATCGGCCGCATGCTCGCCGTACCCGCCGATCGCCGGCCGAACATCGAGGACGTCTGGCTTTACCTGCACCTGATGTTTGAACTGGTATGGCGTTACCGCTTCTTCTATCGCGACTTGAGCGACCTGCTCTCCCGTAACCGCAAGCTGGAATTGCACTTCAAGCAGATCCTTGCGCACAAGATCAAGGTGGCGCAGCAGCTGTGCCTCGGGCTGCGTGCCGACCAGGCACTGGAAGCCAATGACCTCGAGATCGATGCGCTGGCGACTAACATGGTGGTCGTTGCAACCTACTGGTTGTCGTATGAATATGTGCGCAATCCGCGAAAATACAGCGAGCAGGAAGCGATGGCCGAAGCGCTGGCGCGCGGTTGTTACCAGGTGCTTTCCCAGATCGGACCTTACTTGCGGGGCGAGACACGACTCTTGTTCGAAAAGCTGGCGGAAGAGTATCTGAAGAAGCTTAAGTAAGCGCTGGATCCTCTGTCTTCGGTTCTCTTCCTTACGTTGATCATAAGCGTTACAACCTTGTTCTTACGCCGATTCTGCTCATCCCGCTGCTCGTACTGACGCTTATCGCTATACTTTAAAACACGACGCCGTACTGTGCGGCGCATCTTTTTCAAAGTTGAAATGAAATCTCTCTGTGTATATTGTGGGTCTTCCGCTGGCGCCTCTCCGGTCTATGCGGAGGCGGCGCGCCGACTGGCCAAAGTCATGGTCGATAACAATATTGCGCTGGTCTACGGCGGTGGAAACGTTGGCCTGATGGGCGTGATCGCCGATGAAGTGCTTCGCCTTGGCGGCGACGCAACCGGGATCATCCCGAAAGCATTGATGGACAAGGAAGTGGGCCACCACGGCCTCACACGCCTGCATATCGTCAAGGATATGCATGAGCGGAAAGCCATGATGGCGGAACTGTCGGAAGGATTTGTTGCCATGCCAGGCGGGATCGGCACGCTTGAAGAACTGTTTGAGGTATTCACCTGGTCACAGCTCGGTTTTCATGAGAAGCCGATCGGGCTGCTGAACGTCAATGGGTTTTACGATGGCTTGATCCGGTTCCTCGAACACGTCGTTCAGGAGCGTTTCCTGCGCGCCGAACAGGCGAGCTTGCTGGTGCATGCACCGGAACCCGATGCGCTGGTCGAGCTACTGAAGAATTATCGTCCGCAGCGATATGAAAAAACATTCGATCGGGTAACGGCAGGCAAGATCATTTAAAAAACTGGCGGACAACGCGTTGCTATTAGCGCTGAAGCTGACTTAGCCGCGCATCGACAAATGCCTGCAGTTCCGGCGACAAACCATTGCTGGATTTGGCGCGCCTGAATGCTTCCTGTGCGTCCGCCATCTTTTGCTCCGCTTGCAACGAGATGCCCAGCCCCATCCACCATACGCCATTTTGCGGCGACTTTTGCAGCGCCAGAAGGTACTGATCGGCCGCTTTTCTGTGCTGGCCATCCCGTTGCAGTAAAGCCGCCAGGAAAGCCAGATAGTCGGCCCGTTCCCTTGCATGCACAAGGCTGCGATCCAGGGTCTCGATGGCCGAACGCAATTCACCTTTTTCCAGCTGAAGACGAGCAAGGATCATCGCCAGGCCGGGCTGGGCGGGATCGATGACGATACCTTCACGGGCAATCAGCAAGGCGTCTTCAGTGCGCCTGTTTTCGATCAGCACGCCGACCAGCGTCTGACGGGCCGCCGCATGTCTGGGGTCGAGTTGCAGAGCATTATCCAGACCTGCGACCGCCTCCGTCGTCCTTCCCTGCTGGAGTAAATCAACCGACTTCCGGTATTCGTTTTCGGCACGTTGCTGCGGGGTGAATTCCTTGATCTGTTTGCCGGCATTCGCCTGTGAGGGTGCCTCGCCTTGCGTCGTAGAGGTATTGACGGCAGGTCGTCCCGCAGAAACAGGTTTTATACGTTCAGGTTCAGGGATGTCGACAGGTTTTCCGCGCTTATCGCGTACCGATTCCGGATGCTGGACCTCCGCAGCCTTCACGACCACAGCATCGGAAGGACTTATCACTGGCTTTGCCTTGGGGGCTTGATTAGCCTTGGGGCTCTCGGTGACTTCAGCAGCAACGGATGGGGAAGGCTTGGAAGGAACGTTCACCCCTTGCGGTACCGCTTGTGCCCGTATCAAGGCAGGATCAGGTGCCAGCATCTGGCTTGCTGATGACTCAATCGCTGGAACCGGCATTGACGTCGCATTTGCTGCTGCTGGAAGTGCAAGCGTTTTTCTCGACTCGGCAGTCGGCAAGGCACCAGGAGCATTCGCGCTTGTTGCGGTATCCGGCTTGAGAAACAATTTGGCATCCGACATGGAACCTACCACCGGCGTGCGCAACAATACCCAGCCCAGAAGGCTTGACGATACGATTGCCAGTGATCCTGCCACCCACCAGGCTGGATGAAGTCCTTTGCGGTCCGGTACGGCACGGATTTGCTGACCGTACGAATCGGTTCCTGTCACTTCTGAGCGCCGGGCGTCCAGATCTTTGAGCATTTGATTGATTAGGCTCATTGGAAGTACACCCATCCCATCCCTGTGCCAGCCACGACCAGCGCTGCGGTGCCAAACCATATCCATGGCGACAGCTGTTTTCGAGCCGACCCCGTATCGTTTGCAGCAGCTTTAATATGGCGAGCATTGACCTGCTGCTTACCTTCCCCGTATGCCAGCATCAAGGCCTTGTGCGAAAGAATATTGACAAGACGTGGTATGCCTCCGCTTGTGGCAAACACTTTCTTGATAGCGCCGCGGTCGAACAGGCGACTTCCGGCATATCCGGCAACACTTAGCCGATGCGATACATAAAATTCCGTGTCTTCCTGCGACAGTGGGCCAAGGTGGTAATGAAACGTAATGCGCTGATTCAACTGGCGTATCGCTTCCTGGTTCAGTTTCCTGTCAAGCTCGGGCTGACCGAACATGACAATCTGAAGCAGTTTGCGCTTCTCCGTCTCCAGATTGGTTAGCAGACGCAGCGCCTCGAAGGTTTCCAGTGGCATGGCCTGCGCCTCGTCAAGGCACAGCACGATACGCTTGCCCTCACCCGCCAGCACCAGCAAGCGATGATTGAGTGACTTGATCAGCTGATGCTGATCCACATCTTTTTCCTGCGGAATTTCAAGTTCGTCCGCCAGTGCCAGCATCAAGGTGCGCGGCTCAAGATAGGGATTAGGGACGTAGGCGGTCACGAAGCTCTTGTCAAGCGTCGCCATGAACTTACGGCAAAGCAATGTCTTGCCAACACCCACTTCACCAGTAATCTTGATAAAGCCTTCGCCGTTCTTGACAGCGACCAGCAGCGTGTTAAGTGCTGCCTGGTAGTTGGTACAGGCAAAGAAAAAACTCGTGTCCGGCGTAATGCCGAACGGTAGTTCGCGGAGGCCAAAATGGGACGTATACATACTGGTTACTGCGAGGCCTGATTTCTTGGAGCCATTCCCTGCACTCGTTGTTGGGTCTCCATCACGTCCTGCGCCCATGTCGCGCTTCCCTGGACAATGGTGGGCTTGAGGAGAATGACAAGCTCCCGTTTCTGTGTTGCCTGGCTGGTATTGCGAAACAGTGCGCCGACGCCGGGAGCACTACCTGCACCTGGCAACTGAGAACGGTCGGATGAAGTGGCCTGTCGCATCAAGCCGCCAATGGCGACGATCTGTCCATCCTGGCCACGGACGACGCTATCGGTTTCAGAAATCGTGCTGGAGGCGAGCGGCAAACTGAAGGAACCGGCAGCGCCCAGGTTCAGCGGTTTGTCAACGGTTGTCACATTGCTGACGGAAGGATGAATATGCAACGTGATATTTCCACTGTCGTCAATCTGTGGCGTTACGTCGAGCGCGACGCCCGAGAAGAATGGTTGAACGGTGACCGTGGGACTGGTCGTACTGCTGGTGCCTACCGCCGTTGTCGTCGTACTTACGTTGGTCACGAAGAATTCGTCGCGACCTACCTTGAGCACCGCCTTCTGGTTGTTGAGCGTCGCGATGCGCGGACTGGACAACACATGCACGTTCCCTTGGGTCTCAAGGAAGGATATCAACGCAGCAAAATTAGCCGTCTGAAAGGCAAGCCCGAACAAGGAGCCAGCAGCAGCAGCGGGTGCGGCAAGGGTAAATCCGGGAATGCCATTGACCGAATTAGCGTTGCCGCCAGTGAGCGCAGGCGAAGTGCTGCCGTCGCGCGGGCGAGGCGACAGGGTGGCGCCCGGCGATACCATACCCAGCGAAGACCGGCTGTTGCTCGACGCGTTGATGGATGCAAAGGAGGCCCAGTTGATACCGGACTGGAATCCGTCGTTCAACTCGACTTCCAGAATTTTGGCATCGATAATGACTTGCCGGTCGACCGCCAGCTGGGTCGCTTTCAGATAAGCCGACACATTGCGCAACTCGTCCCACATCCCTCTGACCAGCACGATGCCGGACTGCGGACTGATGACGACGCTGCGTCCTTCCTTATTGCCAATGATCGCCTCAAGAGACTGGCGAAGCTCGCCCCAGAAGTCGTTGGTCGACGTGGTGCTGATCTTGCTCGAATTAAGAGTGGTCGATGTCACGCCGGCTGGTTGTCCCCCTATGGGTGAAGTTGCGGTGTTGTTGCCTGCGTTCGTGCCAGTACCTGTGCCGGCAGACGAAATATCGCTGACCGAGCCGGAGGTGACGCGAATATCGGACGTACCCCTGCGGCTTCCAGTCAGGTAATTAACCTGGAAGACCTTGGTTTGTAGTGTCAGAGGTTTGACATAAATCCGGTTGCCTTCGACCTTATAGTCATAGCCGTACAATTCCCGAATCGCATCGAGCGCCTCAAGAACCGTCACATCCTTCAGGTTGACCGAGATATTGCCTGTCACATCAGGATGGACCAACATACTGTACTGCGTACCAGAGACGATCCCCATGAAGAATTGGGCAGCCGGCACATTATTGAACGTGACTCCGAAACGCTCTTCCAGCGGTTGCCGAGGCTTGGGGACTTCAATCTGGATAGGAGGAAGCAAGGCCGCAGCGACCGCGTCAGGCTGGGCAACCTGTGCCGAAGGCTGGGCGGACGCCCTGGACAATTCGGCATTGATCAGATCGAAGGTTTCGTGTCTTGGAGGTGCGGATGTACATCCGGCCAATCCCAGAATCACTATGGCTGACGTAATTTTTTGCACGCTGTACCTTACCATCATTGAGGCCCGCTGCCTGTTCTTGGTCTGTTGCGGCCCTGTTCGGACCGTCTTTGGACCTGAGGCAAGAGCTTCAAAGTCCTTGATTCCTTTCCATTGCGCAGAACGACCTCGTTTTCCGTGATTTTCACAACTTGTGCCTCACCGACCTTGTCCCCCACATGGACAATCTGACCATTGATTGTAGCGACGCGTCGCTTGGGCGAAATCAGTATGGATTGCAATTCAGGCGCGGCCGGAACCTTTTCCGTTTCCCGCTCATCTTTCTGCAAAGCCGCGGGCGGTCGAGTCGGATCCGGCAATGCCTGAGCTGCAGCGTTCATAGCTTGAGTTGCCATCAAATAAATCGTGGCCATTGTGACTGTTTTAATTGTTTTACTCAAATGTTGAGCCATTTTTTATCCAGGCTGAGCGTGAAGAGAGTCAACGTCAGACTCGAATCGGGATAGGCGTCGACATTCAACCTGGCTTTTGCCCAAAAAAGCTGCCATGGCATGCGCTCAAGCTGCTCAAGGTAATGTGTAATATCCGCATAGCTGCCTACAACGACAATCTCGACGCCATGCTTGTATACGGCCCCCGTGGGCTCCGCATGATCGGCCTTATTCTTTGATTCAGGCTTGCCAGCCTGAACAACGCCCGGAGCTGGAACAACCTCCAGAGGCTCATTCAACAGCGAGACCGACAACGTCTTCAACGATTTCAGGCGGAGACGCCCCTCGCGCTTGAGCAGATCTTCCAACAGCATGGGCATCTTGTCCGGCGAAACGAGACCATTTTGCATACCTGCCAGCTCGCTTTTGATCTTCGCCGATTGCTGCAGCAACTGCTGCAGGCGCAGCCGGATTGACGCATCCGGATCGACGTCATGCGACATCACGCGCTGCCGAATTTCAGCCTGCATTGCCGCAATCTGCTGCTGATCCTCATTGACCTTCTGGGCCAGTTTCTTTTGTTGCGAAAACTGGGGATCAACCAGAAAGCTGTTGACCAGCGATACCAGCACCAGCGCAGCAATCCCGAAGGCCATTGCGCGTTCGCGCAAGCTTAGTGCGTCTATCCTGATCGCGAGTTTTTCCCAGTATTCTTTCATTGTACGATCGCTCCCGAACCGGCCTGTTTGTTGGCATCCGAGGTCACGCCTGAAGACTTCAGTACGAATTCGACATAGCGCGCCGGGACCGGCTTGGCCGCGGCAGCTGCTGGGGCGTCCCCCGCCGTGCCAGGCGGCGGATCCACATCCGGAGTCACCATCGTCAGTTGCGAGAATGACTTGCCTTGCATGACCGTCTCTTTCTTGAGACGACTGATATATGTGGGCACAAGTTCAGGCTGCAGAGCGCGCCCGCGCAACTCGAATTCGTTGGCGACACCGTCGATTCCGAAACTGGTCAGCCAGAGTCCCTCGACAATCTGACGCGAAAACGCGCGCATGTACGCGGAATAGCCGTTCGTATTCCCCACGCCGCCACTGCGCACGAAGTCATATGCCTGGGTTTGTGACTGTAATTCCGTTTCCACATGTTGCAGTTGCGCTTCAATTTCCTTGCTTTTCTGCCGGGGAGGATAGTCTGCGCTGACTTTTGCCAGCTGGGCCTTGGTAGCGCTAAGCTGGGTTGCCGTGGCAGTGGCCTGTTCCTGCATCACACCCAGCTGCATCTGCGCATAACCGGCGACGACAAATGAGCCAAGCAGGATTGCGCCCAAACCCTGGGCCATCGTGACTGCTGAAAAGTGCTTTTTCTGTTTTAGAAAAATCGGGTTGAAGAGATTGATCTGCTGACTCACAGCGTCTTCTCCTCGTGCCGCAAGGCCGCGCCCAGCGTCATGAAATAACGCTGCTGCGACTGCGCCGATCCAAGGTCGGGAATTTTTGTGATATCGACTATCGATCCCAGATCAACGTTTTCGACGGGAATATACAGGTTCGTCGAAAGGTAATTGCGCAAGGACTCGCCTCCTTCGCCAAGCGGTGCGAGAAAAAGCCTTGTTACCGTGACGAACTGATATTGCCGCTCGAAGTGATCCAGCGAACGCTGCAGTTCGAGTGTGATTCTTTCATGGCAGGCAACGCGGTCATCCCCATAGGTCTGCTGCAACTGAGATAGCGAAACGTCAATCCGCCGCGTCAGATAGAGTTCACCCGAATAGGTGACCGTCAACAAGCCACCTTCTGCATCAAAGGAAAGAAATGCGACACCGCGACCTTCCGGCTCCAGCAAAGCCGAGATATTGCGTTGTGCCATGTCGGGAATATCAATGACCGACAAGGGGATCTTGACGCCTCCCAGCAAATCCTGTCGCGTCTGAATAACGTTATTGCGTGCCGCCACTGCGTACATGGTGTGCGTGCGACTTGATGAATTTTTATCAGTGGGAACGTCAAGTACATCAATGGTGGCGTCATCGATGTGAAAGTCCAGCATATCCTTGATACGCCAACGGATCGCCGCCTTGAGTTCCTCGGGCGGTACGGATGGCGCTTCGACTGACAGCATTTGGTATTCGCGCGGACCCAGCAGGGTGGAACAATGGTAATGCGACAGACTAAGCCCTTTGCCAAGCTTGTCCAATGCATCAGCGACAGAGAGGTTTTCCAGCGGCTCGAAGACCGCGGATTCGACCCTCGGCTTGCCATTTGGCGGTCGGACAACATGAACGGCGCAAATGCCGTCTGCGTGCAAACTAACGGCCATCCATCCCGGATTTTTTTTAGTTTTTGCAAAGGAAAACATGCTGTCGAAGTGAAGATGAGAAACCACCTGAACTTATGGGAATAAGCCCTTGCTGTCAATCAATTTCCCTATGTCAATCAGCAAACCAACAGACTTGTTTTAATCTATTTCCAAATAGAAACTAAAGTGGGTGTTAGTGGAAATCCCCTATGGGCAATCGCCCGGATTTGTGCCTATCGGACAAAAGGCAATTACCTGTCGCGCACGCTCAACGTAGCCCGCCGTGGTGGCGGCATTGTTATCCGGACAGACTGAGGAATTGCACGCTATTGCCTCAACCCGATAACCCCGTACCGATTGTGGCGTACCCGCCGCCGTTTCACCCTCAACAAAATTATCCGTTGCCGTGCAGCGCACGGTAACGCGGAGGCCATTGACTGCGGTCAGGTTCAAGGTCTGTGCGGCCCCATTGCAGTTGCCCGCAGTGCGCCAGATACCAGTCGGCTGAAAGATCTGGAACAGGCCCCAATCCGTCCCCGCCTTCGCCGCCTGCCATGCACGGGCCGATTCAATGTCCTGTGCCGAACCGAGCTGCTGTGCCGTACCGAACTTGACTATCGCTCCAGCAAGGGCGGCGAGAATGACAAGCACGACAATTGCCGCAATGGCACCAAAACCTTTTTGCGATCCCTGTCTTGTCATGGCACGTTGTCCACATGAGCCCCAAACGACAACGATACGGTTTCGTTGCTGTCGCTCAGGTCGAGTTGCATCCAGACGAAGCCACGTTGCTGCGTACTACCGATAGTGGGGTTGTAAACAAAATTGCAGCTTCTGACATTCCTGGTCACCACGGCAGCATCCGCTGTCGCCGGACAGGCTGTCGGATAAGCCGGCGTAAAGCCATGATGCAGCCGGTACAACGTGCCCTTTCCGTTGCCTTGCGCATCGACGGTGCCGTCCGCTCCCTCACAGACATAAAAGACTGCGGGCGCATTGCCATTATTGGCAACGATGCTGAATCGTCCGCCTGCATAACCGAGCGGGAACTGATGAGCGTTGAACGAGAGCCGCTGCTGCCCGAACGTCGCCTGCGGCGAACTGGCAATCGCTGTAATTGCGGCCCTGGTTGTACCCGCGTAGACGTCATTCGGATTCTGATTGCCGATCACAACCCAGTCGCCGACGGCAGGCAAGGTCGACATTGGCGACAACACGTCGAAACCGGTCGATGGCTGCGATGTATCGAGCGGCATGCTGCAGGTGGCAGTCGTACAGGTGGCGGCGTCGTTGGTGACATCCGACGCCAGGCGATAGCGTCCCCCGGTAATCGTTGGCAGCAACTCAAAGCAATGGTTGCTCGGGCTGCGGATCGAATTCGGCACCGCCATCCGGATATCACGCGCCATGCGCCGCAGTGCGGTATCGGCATTGTCGGTCAGACCGGCCCTGCGCCGCGCATCGAAATAGCTGTTTGTTGCCGGAATGAAGAAGACCATCAGCCCCGCCGCAATAACACCGGTAAGGGCAATGACGATCACGAGTTCGACCAGGGTGAAGCCGCGAACGCCTATGCTTGAGCTTGCCCTCCTGTGCTCATGTATTTCCGCTCTCTTATGCGTGGCAGGATTGTTCATGGTTCGTCAGGCGGCAGTCCCGCTGCATAATTGGTACGCCAGCCGACCAGTGCCAGAGATTCGGCACCGTGCGTCACCGTCACGGTAATCTGGTACACGTTGCCGCCAGCAAGATTGCCATTGCCCGACACCGTATTCAGAATGCCTGCCTGATTCACCGCTACAGCGACGTTATAGCTGGACAGCGCCGGAATCAGCGTGCCGGTCGTATCACAGAAACCGACTGTGGTTTGCAGGCCGTTATAGTCGAGAATGTCATTGAACGCCTCGCGCGCAGGACAAGGTCCCGATGCGTTGGCCTGTGCCGGGGCGGCGGCTGCAAAGGGTTGCAAGCTAATTTCTTCCATCATGCCTTCGGCAATCGCCAGCATCTGCTTGCGGATCAACGGATCGGCGCTGCTTTTAACCACGGTCGTAAAAGCGCTCATCACTCCTGCGATACCGACACCAAGGATAACGATCGCCATCACCAGCTCGATCATAGTCATGCCGGTTTGCCGTCTAATTGACATAACCGGTTGCCCCCACCACGGTGATCGATGTGAGGCCAGTGATGCCGATCGAGTAATCGGTAATGACCCCGGCGCTTGACGTGACCACGCCGGAAGGTTGGAAGTAGATTTGTCCCGTGCCGGACGAGATCCGGTTGCCTGTGGTTTTTGCGTAGGGACTTTGCCCGTCTGGCGCATTCAGGGTCGTTGCCGTACAGGCTGTGGCCGGATTGGTCGCTGCAATGCGCAAGGTGACGCTGTCGGCCGCGATGTCCGCGCAAACCAGCCTGCGGTGGCTGACCGCGGATTTTTGTGCGTAGCGCAGCGCGGCGACCGCTTCATCACGAAACGCCGTCGCCCTGAAGTCATCGGTATTTGACATGCGCGGCAAGGCAACCACCGCGAGAATGCCGATCAGCACCATGATCATCACCAGTTCAACCAGAGTAAACCCGGTCTGGCAATGGCTTGACCACCTGTGGGCCGGCCACCGGCGCATCTGAATCTGATGCTGGCTGCGCCGGCCATGCCGAGTAATGCGGACCATCAGAACAGCTCCCGGATGTGGACTGCTCTTCTTGTCTCTGGGGTATAGATGCCAAAGGTCGCTCGTGCGGCCGGATCGTTTTGAAAAGTGGTGCCCGGCGCCCATTTTCCCTTGAGATAATCGTGGCTCCCGGCTGTTGCTGCGCACGCGACACCATCGCTCGGATCCGTGCCCAGGTCAGCGCAGATATCGACGGTGCCGGCGTTGACCGTACCGGGTCTGGTCAATGTGATCGCTCCCAGGCCACCGGTAATCTGAACATCGCCTCCCAGCGTCACCGGCCATGCAGACATCGTGTTGCTCTTGGCGTCCCGGTAGTTCGCCGCGCGCAACGCACCGGCAGCAATGCGCGTGCAACTGTCAGCGTTGTTAAGTATCCATGACTTTCCACTCCAGTACTGTGCTTGCACGGGCAGCGTGACATTTGCCTGCCCTTGTGCGGACGCGCTGAACAGTGCCAGCCGGCCAAAGCGAAGATTGTTGTTGGCCAGCGCAACCCGATTGGCATTCAGGTTCAGATCGCTTGCTTTGACCGTAATGCCATCGGTATCGCGGGGAACAATACCTATGGCCAAGTTTGGGAACGGACCGTCCTGTACAGCAACTCTCTCGAATATCACGTTTGCGCTGAACTTGTTGGCACCGTTGATCCAGCCACCAGCAGCAGCTGAAACAGCCCTCATACGGCTTGAATAATCCGTTGAATTTTGGAAGGCGCCGAGACCAAAGGAACCGTTGGCTCCTGCTACGGTAGAGGTCCACTGCGTAGCAAATCCGGCATCAGAGGGACTAAATGGATTGAGGAAAGCGTAGCTGTTACGGTAATTTTTCGTTACTCCACCGCTTGCATTGCGCGCGGTGAGTATAAAGTCTAGGCTGAAAGCTTCATCCATGTATGTGAACGTCGACTCAGGCTCACAGCCCAGTCGCCGTTTGATGCCTGGCGCCGTCACCGTGAAATGGTCTGGCGTGATGCGTCCTACCACATCGCTGAGAATCGGCACATTCAGTTTTGCTGCGCCCAGATAGTTCGTCACCGCATAGGTGCTGCCACCATTCCCACCGACCTTGAAATTGCCGACTTCGCTGTAACTGAACGCATTTGTCAGCGCCGCCGTGCCGGAGGCCAGCGTTGCCGTAGTCGGTGATAACGTGCCAAGTGTGTAGACGGTCGTATCCGTGGGGTCGTTTACAGGAGGCGCCAGCACAGGCGCCAGACTAACCACTCCTGCGTTGTTGGTCGTGCCATTGAAACTTGCAGTCAGTCCGGGATTGGCCGTGGCGATGGTTGCGGTGGTAATACCTGTATCCGGTATCCCGTCGCCGCGTTGCACACTCGTACCATCGGATTTTTGAGTATCAGCGCTTGCCACCCAGCGCCACGCACTCAAGGTCCCGCTGAATGGTGCTCCGGCTCTGGCAAAGGCGCCGGTGCCGGCGGGATTGGTTGTCGACCCAGCTGTAAATCCTGTCGCAGTAATGACGAAAGGACGCACGGTGAAATTAGAAGATATGCCTGTGACTGTATTGGTGCCGCTAGGTATACCGTTCAATTTCAAATTCAACGCATATTGCCCGACATCGGTTGTGCATAGGTAGAACGTGGCCTGTCCTGTGGAAAAATTAAGCGTGATTGGCGTGCCGCCAGTTGTCAACGGCGGCACAACAGTACCGGGGCATGATGCCGAGCTGGGATTGATGGTCGGGCCTGTGGCACCGGCAGGATGGTTCAAGCCAGGCACGTAATAGATGGTTCCGCTGTACTGGCCCGTCGTCGTTGTGGTGCTTTCACATGTGGAAACGGTTGCCCGCACGGCATGCGGTCTGCCGGCAACCGCGCCATAGGTCGGCGTCAACAGGTCGACGTCCGTGAGTGTCAGGCCGGTCGAATCGTCTGTAAATGTGATATTGCCGGACGATCCCTGCATCACATACGGCGATGCATAGACTGCATCCACCGCCGAAACCGTGACGGTTTCGGCAACGGAATCCCCCAGATACAAGATCACCGAACCATTTGTCAATGTCACTGTGTTGCCGGACAAACGTACACCGGCAGTGTTATACCACCGTAGGTTAGGCGTAGACGCAGTCAGGGTTACGGTGCCGTTGTAACTGCTTAAGGGTGTGCCAGTGCCATTGGCAGCACTCATGGCGGTGATCGTTACCTGGGGTCCGCGCAGCGCCGGCGTACACGTCGTCGAGGTGGCCGGACTGACACTGATGGCAAAGCTGGGCGTATTTGGCGATCCGATGGTGATATTGGCAAAATCCGTCTGGTTATCAGTAAGCCCGGCGATCGTCTGGGCCGTATTGACATAGGTGTGGTCTACCTTAGCATCGGCCGGAACCTGCATCTTGATATTCAACTTGGAGACGGTGCCGGCAGCGACAGAGGCAGGAGACCAGATAATCGACGTCGCCGTGCTGGAAACCCCGGTATTGGGATCTGTCGCCGTGTAAGTACCCGTAGTGACGGGAGGATCAAGCACATTGGACGGCGTGGACGAAATATAAGTCAATACCGGCGGCAGAAAGTCGGTGATCTTGACACCCGACATTGTGGAGCTGCCCGTATTGGCTAGATTGAGCGTAAAGGTCACCGTACTGCCGGGCGTAGGCGTGGCATTGTCGACGGTCTTGGTAAAGTTGGTGTTATTGCTCACGCATTGCGTGTATGTCGTCCCCGATCCAGTATTACTCGTCAGATCCCACCTGGGTCCGCCGTCGGGATCCCGCGCCATATCCTTGTTGCCGTAATTATTCAGCACCAGCATGTTGAACTGCTTGGGTTTTGAGGCCGAAGCTTCGGCCTGCGATGTCAACGACTTCGCAAGTTCGGGACAACCTGACGGGCTGTCAAGGTCAGGAAACCAGCTGCTTGCCGGAGATCCCGGCCACGGTTCGGGAGGTGCAGAATTATCGAAAACAAAGGCGTCAACATAGGCGCCTTCATTATCCTTGAGAAGCACGAGCGCATTCTGCTGTCGCAATCCGCCTGGTACGTTGGTAGTGAGCCAGGTCTTGTTGCTGACGGTACAGGCAATTGCTTTCGATGTATTGAGCGGATACGTGGTTTTAGTATCTTTGCCGGTATAGACGTCAATACTCCAGCCTTGCCAGCTTGCCGGGAAGGCGTTATTACTAGAGTAGACTTCAAGGAAGTTGGGTGGCGCGCTTCCGCCAGAGCCGAAGAAGTATTCGTTGAACCAGACTTTTTGGGGGGAGCCCCACTTCGCGGAGCAGGCGGCGTGGGCAGAACTGCTTAAAAGAACAAGAAAAATAGCTACAGTCCAAGCTATAACACTACAGAGCTTTACCTTCGTAATAAAACTGAGAAATATGTATCGCGGCAAATTAAAGTCTTGCGCGTTTTTGTGAAGACAAACGATTGTTGAAGCAATCATTACACTTAATTGACATACATACGAAGCGAAATAAAAAGTTTATGCGGTATTGAGTACGAAGCGTACAGCTCATTAAGCGCGTATTTGTTTCAACACTAAAGATGCGGCACCTATGCCTCATCCAATTATCCAACTGGATCAACGAATAAAGGGTAAAAAATTGCGATAGTAACGTTTATCAGTGATTAATATAAATAAGCAGCTTTTACAAACCTCTATTAGAAACCAATAATAACGGGAACATTGGTGTCTACTAAATAAGCCAATCTCATGTTCCCGTTTGGGTTTCTAATTTATCTTTAGGAAATAATGTGGATTGTAAAGTCAGCTGTTTTTGTTGAGTCGTCAACCGACTCAACTGTACATACCTGAGTTCCGCCTGTAACAGTACCCGCTGTAACTTTATATTTTGCGTCGAGCCCACCTTCTAAAAGATCTTTAGCATCTGCGCATCCTGTAATTGCAACTCCGTTTGTACTTTTTGCTGAGCGAGCTGCTTTATTTATACCTGAGGCCGCACCAAGTGCACCGGCCACTCCTTCGACCGCAGCAGTAGCTGCGTCATCTTTGAGATCCACAAATTTTGGCAATGCCGTCGCCGCCAAAATCCCCAAAATAACAATCACCATCACCAATTCAATCAGGGTAAATCCCGACTGGGCATTTTGCTTAATTTTCATTTTATTCCCTTTAATCAAGTAAAGGCCGCAGCCTTGTAAAATGGAGCCGCAGCTCCAATCGGGGAGTTTCCCACTGAAAAGATGGTTGCAGTTTTTTTTCCTGCTGTCAATTAAGTGTAAAGAAATCGCTGCATATTTCGACACTTTATAAGCGCCAATCGCCTCCCAGCAACACTCCTCCTAATCGGATGAATACGTACAGGCCACAAGCAATAAGAGCAAACGCTGGAAACTTTCTTCCTTGGAAGAAATATTTATCTACGACAAAGTAAAAACGGCTGTACTGCGCGAATAAATTGTTTAAAGAAACAGACTTATTTAAGGCGACTTCCAAGTCGCGCAAGATGCTCGGCTTGAAGGCGATGACGGCACCAAAGAAAGCGCTTAGCACCCCGGCGATCACAAAAAATACCCATACGGCGTCAACAAGTCCAAACGGATCTGTGCTGGCCAAACGCTCCATCTTCATTCTTCCCGACCGCAGCAGGAAAGCATTCAACACATACAGTGACCCGAACAAAATCGATATCCCGACAATCCGATGGTGCCGGTAAGCCCATCGTTCAAGCTGCCCCGGTTTACCAATGGTCTTGTTCACCAAGCCCATGTCTATCCAGCGACTCCAATAGCAGTTGATTTTTTCCGTTTGTGCCGGCGCGATCAGCAGTCCCAAGCCCAGCAATACCGCGATCACGCTGCCGCCCCATATCAGGAGCAACATCGAGCGCCAGACAATATCGTTGAACAGGTCCATCTCCATATCGGGCAGCATTGCTTTACCTGACCTCCCATTTATAGGGCTGTACTTCTCTAAACGTTACGCCGCCGACGTCGCCTGCCCTATCGTTTTTTTCCCCTGGCAAAGGAGTGTTGTAGGCCAGCCCCGTTTTAAAACGGATGGCTTTACCACCACCAGAAGAGACAAACTGGTCGCCTCGCTGAACCAGATAGACCACCTGCCGCGCCTTCAAATCGTAGTACCAGCTTCCGGCCGGTATGGTGCCGGGCTGCACCTCATAGTGCTCACCGGCGTAGTTCTTCTGCTGGTCACTCAACAAAGTGAACGGATTAATCTCAAGCAGTTTGGGTACATCCTCGCTACGCCCTCTTGCGATGAGTGCCGCCATCCGGATATTGAGTGCGCTTCGGATGGAATTGACGGTTTGCTCCATCGCGGCCTTTTCAGCCTGCTCCTGATAATCCACGAAACGTTCCGCCAGCTTCCCCGCAAACAGGGACACGACCATGAGGGAAAGAATCAATTCGAAAAGGGTAAAGCCCAGAGCACGCGCTCTGGAACGGACTGGCACTACCGTTTTCCCCTTTTTAATTTGCATTAGATTTATTTATTCAATGCTGCCTTGCCCAGATCCCAGATCGGCAGGAAGATGCCAAGCGCCAGAATAAGGATCAGTATGCCGAGACCGACAAGCAGGATAGGTTCGATTTTGGCACTCAGCGCTTTTACTTCGTAGTCGACCTCACGTTCATACATGGCGGCGATTTCTTCCATCAGGTCGTCGAGTTCGCCTGTCTCTTCGCCGACGGCGATCATCTGCAGAACGATAGGCGTAAAGACGCCGGTCGTCGTCGCAGTTCGAAGTACGCTTTCACCGCGTTCGACACCATCGCGCATCTGTTCGATGCGTCCGGCGATGTAGGCGTTATCGACGACCTGAGATACGACGCTTAAGCCCTGCACGATGGGGACACCGCTGCGTGAAGCAAGCGCAAAACTGCGCGCGAAGCGTGCGAGAGTGCCCTTATGAATGATCCCACCGGCCAGGGGAAGACGCAGCTTTAGTTTATCCCACTTGTACCTGCCAGCCGGCGTACCGATATACAGCTTGAATCCGATGGCGGTGGCCGCAACCAGGGCAAGGAGAAGCGGCCACTGATTGACCATGAAATTCGACGTGCCGATCAGAATCTTGGTCATGATCGGCAGCTCGGCCTTGAAGCCAGCATACACGCGAGAGAACGCGGGAATGACAAAGATATTGATGACGACTACCGCGATGACCATGGCGACGACAACAAACGACGGATATCGCATGGCCGATCCAATCCGTTCGCGCATGTCGCGCTCGAATTCCATATGGTTGAACAGCCGAAGGAAGATCTCGTCGAGCCGTCCCGTCATCTCGCCTACCCTTACCATGCTGACGTAGTAGGAGCTGAAGATGCCGGTATGTTTTCTCATCGCAGCCGATAGCTCGCGGCCCGAATCGAGACTTTCTCGCAGGTCCTTGAGCACCTTGGCGAAACTTTTGTTGATCGCCGACTCCTGCAGCCCGGCCAGGCCACGGAAGATAGGCACGCCGGATTTCAGCAGCGTGTACATCTGCCGGCTGAACAGCTGCACGTCGATAGGACGGATTTTCGGCTCGAAAAGCTTTGCAACCGCATTGTTCTCGGTATTGGACGCGGGCTTTCTGGTGGCGACAATTTCGACTGGCGTGACGCCGGTATTGAGCAGCTGTTCTGCAACGGCATTGCTGTCGATACTTTCGAGTACGCCCTTGAGTAGCTCTCCTTTTGAATTGCGCGCTTTATAGGAGAAATACGGCACGTCAATCCTCGAACTGGTTGCTGACGCGCATTGCTTCCGAAACCGTGGTGCGGCCGGCAATGACCAGCGCAACCGCATGCCTGCGCAGCGTTTCGCCGCCCATCGCAGCCTGGGCCACCTTCATGAAATGCGCCGGATCTTCCTGGCCTGCGGCGTCGGCCACGGCCTCGGTCATTTCGAGCATTTCATACACGCCGGTACGTCCACGATAGCCGGTGCCGTTGCAGTGCGAACATCCGCGGCCATGCAGATATTGTCGTGCGGCGACCGTATCACCCAGTTCAAATTTCAGCCACTCGGCTTCGTTAGGCTTGAGTTCATAGGGCGTGGCACAACTTTCACACACGACGCGCACCAGGCGCTGGGCCAGCACCGCCTGCAGGGAGGTCGACACCATATAACGTGGCACACCCATGTCCAGCAGCCGCACTGGCGTACTGACAGCATCATTGGTATGCAGTGTCGACAGCACCAGGTGACCGGTCAGCGCAGCGCGCATGCCGATCTGCGCGGTTTCCTGGTCTCGCATCTCGCCGACGAGAATGACGTCAGGATCCTGTCGCAATGCAGAGCGAAGCACGCGTGCGAAAGTGAGTTCGATTTTTTCGTTAACCTGCACCTGATTGATGCCCGGAAGACGGTATTCGACCGGGTCTTCAACGGTGATGAGCTTTCTTTCAGGGGAGTTAAGTTCAGCGAGTGCACCATAAAGTGTCGTGGTCTTACCGCTGCCCGTAGGCCCGGTCACAAGAACCAGACCGTTGGGTCGTTCCAGGATAGCGCGCAGCTTCCTGACCATTTTAGGCGGCATGCCAATTGAATCAAGTTTAAGCGTGCCATTGCCCTGATTGAGCAGACGCATGACGATGGATTCGCCAAACTGCGTGGGCATGGTCGAGATACGCACATCGATCGCTTGCTGTTTTACTTTCACCGCGAAACGTCCGTCCTGCGGCAGGCGCTTTTCTGAAATGTCGAGATCGGACATCAGCTTCAGGCGTAGAGCCAGTGACGGAGCGATCTTGATATCGGCCTCAGTCTGCAGGTGCATGACACCGTCGATACGAAACCGGATTTGCAGTCGTTCCGCCTGCGGCTCAATATGGATATCGGAAGCGCGTACCTGGGTGGCGTCATCAAACACCGATTGCAACAGCTTGACGACTGGCGCCTCTTCCGCACCGGTTGTTGCACCGGCGAGTGCGCCGAAATCCACATAGCTGTCGCCAAGTTCCTGTTCCAGCTCGCGTGCCAGATCGGTGATTTCGTCCGTACGGCGATAGATGCGGTCGACGACCTGCAGCAGCTCGCCTTCATTGACCACCGCAAGCTCGATGTTACGCTTGGCCGAGCGGGCAATTTCGTCGTACGCAAAAAGATCCGTGGGATCGGCCATGCCGATCACCAGAGAACTGCCCCGATCCTCCAGCGCGATTGCCCGGAATCGGCGTGCCTGCGTCTCAGGCAACAGCCGCACGATCTCGGAACGCACGTTGAAGAATTTGAGATTGATATACGGGATGTTGAGCTGCTTGGCCAGCGCGCCCGAGATTTGCTCCTCGGTGACGAAGCCGTTTTCAATGAAAACACGTCCGAGTTTGCGTCCGGTCCGCTTTTGCTCACCCAGCGAAAACTGTAGCTGCTCTTCTGACAGCAGCTTTTGTTGCACCAGAATTTCACCGAGGCGGACCTTTTCCGGCCGTGCCATACGCGCTCCTTACCGTGGACTTTACACGCGTATTTTAGCCAGATTCCCTTTGCCTTAGTGAATTGTTTTTATTGGGAAAATCCGCAATTGTGCCTTTGTAATGCCATCCCGATATGGTCCACGATCGTCTATGGATATACGGTGGTCCATGGTCATATGACCTGTATAGACCATATGGCACGCATGACCTGATTGGGTCATCAGCCGCTGAGAGCGTCGCGGAAGTCTTCTAACAGATCGTCCGTATCCTCGATGCCAACAGAAACCCGGATCAGCGATTCGGCAATCCCCATTTCCGCGCGGCGCTCCGCCCCCATTTCGTAAAAGATCGTATGGGCGACCGGAATAACCAGTGTCCTGGTATCGCCTAGATTACTGGCCGGGATGGCAAGCTTCAGACGGTTAAGATAATCGAAACAATCGATATCTTTTCTTAACTCGAAACTAAACAAGCTGCCGTAGCGTGCAAACAACTCACTGGCGATGCCATGCTGGGGATGTGACTCGAGGCCAGGGTAATACACGGCGGCGATGCGGTCGTCCGCTTCGAGCATACGCGCGAGGGCGAGCGCATTGGCGCATTCGCGGTCGAGACGCAAGGCCATGGTTTCGGAGCCGACCGCGATATGATGGGCTGCTTCCGGCCCGAGCGTGCCACCGAAGTCGCGCAGACTCTTGGCGCGGATCTGGGCCATGCCCCATTGGGCCGGCACATACTTCTTATACGAATCGAAAATGTTCGGAAACTTAGTCCAGTCATAGAGGCCGGTATCGGTCAGGCTGCCACCCAACGCATTGCCGTGCCCACCAATGGACTTGGTTAATGCATTGACAACCAGGCCTGCGCCGACCATCTTTGGACGGAAGAGATAAGGCGAAGTCATCGTGTTGTCGACCACATACAGAATGCCGCGGTCGCGGCATAACTGGCCAATACGTTTGAGATCGGCAATCTGTGTACGCGGGTTGGCGATCGTTTCGACAAAGACAATGCGCGTCGCCGGCGTAATGGCGGCCTCGACGTTCCTGACGTCGGTAGCGTCCACCATCGACACTTTGGCTCCCTGCCCGTTGACTGTTTGCCAGAGGCTATTGGTATTGCCAAAGAGGAAAGCGGAAGAGACGACGTGATCACCTTCCCGGAGCAGCGCCTGCGCCACGGCACCGATCGCAGCCATGCCAGTCGAAAAACAGATGGTGGCAAGGCCCTGCTCCATTTTGGTGATCTTGTCTTCCAGCGCGGACACTGTCGGGTTACCTTGACGGCCATAACGGTAGCCAGGCTGTTTACCCTGAAAGACTTCGGCGAGTTGGCGTGCGTCGCGATATCCGAAGGTCACCGAGGTATGAATAGGCTTGTGCAAGGACCCATGCTCGATCGGTTTCTGACGATCGCTATGCAGGATGGTGGTGGTGAATCCGTATTTTTTTATCTCGGTCATGGCAATAAAAAACCCGCTTGGCCTGCGCTAAACGGGTCGTAGGAAATTTAGGGCCGTTTTAGCAGAATTTGTTATGGGGCTTTACCCTGGCGCCCGCAATCAGTTACAAATCGGCGCAAGCCTCCATCGTAGCGTAAAAATGAATGAACGCAAACTGTCAAGTTCCCAGTACTTTTGGAGACTAAGTATGCACTTCGTGGTCCTGTGAAAACGTAAATATTTTGCACTAAATCCTAGGCTAGTGATCCTAATCAAATAACCGTTTCCCATTCTTGTGCATCTGGCAACCAGGCGAAATTTGCACCGAAGACAAGGGATATAAAGACATGGGATACAGCAACGAGACTTGTAACATTCATGCCAATCGATTTTAACCAGCTCGTTCTTCAGGAAACACCGGACGCGATTATCGTCATGGCGCCAGACGGGAAGGTTGTACATTGGACAAGAGGCGCGGAGGTCGTGTTTGGATATACCGCAGCGGAGACTACAGGCCGCTCCCTGACGGAATTGCTGGTGCCCACGGATCGCCTCAGCGAGGAGCGTCGTTATATGGAACTAGCGAGTACCACGGGCCTGTGCAATTATGAATCGATCCGCCGCAGGAAGGATGGATCATTGGTGCATGTCGATATATCGCTCAAGCTCATCCACGATCCGCAACGCGAAACGACTTACTTTCTGACGGCACAAAAGGACGTAACTTCACTTAAGGTGCTCCGTGATGCGAAGCTGCTGGAGGCAAAGTTCCGTGAACTGCTTGAATCGGCACCGGATGGTATCGTGATGTCGAACTCGACCGGCCATATCGTGCTGGCCAATAGTCAGGCCGAGCGGCTGTTCGCTTATGAGCCCGGTGAAATGCGAGGACTTCCCGTTGAGAGCCTCCTGCCTGTGCGCTTGCGTGCCGGGCATGTCGGCCAGCGATCAAGTTATTTCTCGCAATTCCATCCGCGAGCGATGGGAGACGGTCTGGTGCTGTACGGCTTGCGCAAGGATGGTACCGAGTTCCCCGTCGAGATCAGTCTAAGCCCACTCGAAACCGAAGAAGGCGTATTAGTATCGAGCGCCATCCGCGACATCACAGAGCGCAAGCGCTTTGAGCGGGCCTTGTACGAAAAAAATCTTGAACTGGAAAAAGCGAACCAGGCGAAGGACCGCTTCCTTGCCAGCATATCGCACGAATTGCGTACGCCGCTCAACGCCATTATGGGCTTCACCGGCACCCTGCTCATGCGCTTGCCCGGCCCGCTCACCAAGGACCAGGAGAAGCAACTTAGGACTGTTCAAGGCAGCGCCAAGCATCTTCTTTCGCTGATCAATGATTTGCTGGATCTTGCGAAAATTGAATCCGGAAAAGTGGAACTGCTTCCGGAATCTGTATCTTGCACCCTGCTTCTACACAGTCTGGCTGACACGCTGATGCCGCTCGCAGAGCAGAAAGGACTGAGGTTCCGCCTGGAGATGCCGGACAAGGAAATCCTGCTCACCACTGACCGGCGAGCGATCAATCAAATCCTCATTAATCTTGTCAATAATGCCATTAAGTTTACCGAGCAGGGAGAAGTCAGTGTTCATCTTGATGAAGTAACAAGCGAAGCATCCTCACTTGTTACCTTCCGGGTCTGTGACAGCGGAATAGGTATACCCGAGTCAGACCAGGAGAAACTCTTCGAGGCTTTTTCACAGATTGACTCAAGTTCGACCCGGCGATTCGAAGGAACCGGCCTCGGGTTATACCTGAGTCAAAAGCTTGCAACCCTACTTCGAGGAAAATTGACTTTTAGCAGCGAGTTCGGCAAGGGCAGCATCTTTACGTTGACCATACCGAGAGACATGCCATGAAGGTGCATCCATCGACGTTAACTGTCTCGATCAACTCAATTGAGGACCGACGCTGCGCTTCGGGAGGTATGCGGTGACAGCAAGGATGTTGCTCATTGAAGACGATCCGGCCAATTTGGAGCTGATGGAGTATTTGCTTAATGCTTTTGGCCATACCTGTTTATGTGCACAGAATGGCACGACCGGATTGGAGCTGGCATTGAAAGAGTCGCCGGATCTGGTTATCTGCGACGTGCAATTACCGCTGCTTGACGGGTACGTTGTGATCCGGCAGATCCGCAGCGATCCACGCCTGCGGCATCTCCCGGTGGTGGCGGTGACAGCGCTGGCCATGGTTGGTGACCGCGAAAAGCTGCTTGCCGCAGGCTTCGATGGTTATATCAGCAAGCCTATCGAACCAGAGGGCTTTGTCGGGACGATCGAACAATTTTTACCGGTTCCCTCGGCTGCTCCTATCTCACAGAACGGTTCGCACGACGAAGGCTTTGCCAGGACGCAAACCGAGGAGCAGCGCGCAACGCATGCGGCAGGAAAAAACAGGAGTCCAGATGGCGACCATATTGATCGTTGACGACCACGTCCTCAATCGACAATTCCTCATGGCCCTGCTTGGTTATAGCGGCCATGATCTTATCGAGGCGGCAAACGGCGCCGATGGCCTCACGATGGCGAGCGCACGCCGACCGGACCTGATCATTGCCGACATCCTGATGCCGAACATGGATGGCTACGAATTTGTTACCCGCTTGCGCGCCCTGCCCCTGATCGCAAATACGCCCGTGATTTTTTACACGGCGGCCTATCATGAGCGCGAGGCAAGCATCATGGCAATGGCTTGCGGCGTACGCTGGATACTTCCCAAGCCATCCGACCCCGAACTCATTCTAAAAACCGTACATGAAGCGCTCGGCCAGCCGAATCTCGTCGTCGCACCATTGGATACGCAACCGGCATTATCGGATGCGGGACCGCGCGCCGGACTGGACAACCAGCTCAATGAGTACCTGATAGAACTGGAAACTAGTAGCAATCTCGTCTCTGAATTTGCGGAGAAGCAGGGAGGTTCCACTGGTGATGTGCAGGGGTTGCAACAGGTGGTGCAACGTCTGTCGAATGCCTTGTCGAGCCTGCAGGCTGTCAGCCTTCGACTGACGGCACTGATCGAGTTAGGCATCGAGCTGACCGCCGAACGTGAGCCCAAGCGACTGCTGGCCAGCTGCTGCCGCGTGGTCCAGGATATCTGTGTGGCGCGTTACTCGGCGATCGGCATCCTCAGTGAAGACGGAACGCGCGTCGATCAATACGTGACGCGCGGAATGGACGATGCCACGGTGGCGCAACTGCTGCCACCTGCGCCGGATGCAGGTATCTTTCGTGATGTGCTTAGCGGGAGAGCACCGTGCCGATTGACCGTGCTCGACGGTAGTCCGGAACGAGTCGGATTGCCGCGCAGGCATCCGGCGGTGCATTCCATCCTCGTGGTGCCCGTTGCATCGCAGGACAAGGTGTTCGGCTGGCTTTATCTTGCCGACAAGCTGGAAGCCGGAGAATTCAGCGAAGTCGACGAACGCGCCGCGTCTACAGTCGCGGCTCAGCTCGCGGTGGTCTATGAAAACCTTGTGCTGTACAGTGAAATCCAGCGCCAGCACAATCAGCTCACGACGGAAGTCAATGACCGCAAGCAGGTACAGGATGCCTTGCGTCGAACACTGCGTGCCCGTACGGTCATGGCGGAATGCAATCACGTGATGGTGCATGCGACCAGCGAAAAAGGTCTGCTGGACGACATGTGCCGCACCGTCGTGGAGTCCGGCGGTTATCAGATGGCCTGGATCGGATATACCAATCCAGATGGAAGCTTGACCCCCATGGCGAGCTGTGGTTCCCTGCCAGGCAGGGAGCACCAGATGGCGCAGAAGATACCCGGCGCTCCTGTCTTGGCACGTGAGCATGCAAGCAGTCCGGACATGTCCCGCTCGTGGGTGGTGATTGACGTCCCGCCCGACAGTTATGCGAGTGTTTCCGGTTCATCGGCTTCTTCACCGGCCACTGCTTCTGCGAGTGAAAGAACGGATGAAACCGAATTCGCTGTAACCCTCCCGTTGAAATACGATGGTGAAGTCTTCGGTGTCCTGACCATTCACGAAGCCGACTTTGGCGTGTTCGATGCCGAGCAGATCGCCATGCTGGAAGAGCTGGCCGATGATATTTCATATGGCGTCAATAGCCTGCGTACGCGTGCAGCACGCGAAAAGGCGGAACGCGATTTGCGAGCGACGGAAGAGAAGTTGTCGAGCATTCTCGATTCGATTGACAATGTGGTCTGGTCAGCCAGTGACAAGGGCTTCATCTACCTCAATTCGATTGCGGAGAAATTGTACGGTCGGCCACTGGAACAGTTCTTTGAAAACCGTAATACCTGGTTCGAGGCGATTCATCCGGAAGACCGCGAACGCATTCGCGACGCCCATCACCGGCTTGCCGTGACCGCAACCTTTACCGGCGAATACCGGGTCGTACGGCCAGACGATTCCGTGCGCTGGGTTGAGGAACGCGCCAGGGCGATTCGCAGCAGCGACGACAAACTCCTGCGCTATGATGGCATCGTGATCGATATCAGCAAGCGCAAGGAATACGAAGCGCGTATCGAATATCTTGCCGATCACGATGCATTGACGTCGCTCGCCAATCGCAATCTCCTCGCTGACCGTATCACGCAGGCGATGGCCCATGCGCGGCGCAGCGGCGACATGCTGGCCCTGTTGTTTCTTGACCTCGACCGCTTCAAGAGCGTCAACGACAGCTTCGGCCATAGCCTGGGTGACAGCCTCTTGCTCGAAGTCTCGGGGCGTCTCAAGCATGTCGTGCGCGAAGGCGATACCGTCGCACGGCAAGGCGGTGATGAATTCATCATCCTGCTGACCGACGTGCAAAGACCGCAGGACGTAACTGCTGTCGCACAAAAAATATTTGAGGCGTTTTCGACACCGTTCCATGTACAGGGCCATGAGCTGTTTATCTCGACGAGCATCGGTGCCACCATTTTCCCGGATGATGGCGACGACATTCAAACCCTGCTGCGCAATGCCGATACCGCGATGTACCGGGCAAAGGACGAGCACGGCAACGCTTTCCAGTTCTATTCCCGCGAAATGAGCGAGCGCGCGCTGGAGCGTGCAGAACTGGAAAGCGCTTTGCGCCGTGCGCTTGACCGCAATGAATTTGAGCTGTTCTATCAACCCAAGGTGGATGGCATGTCAGGTCGCATCATTGGCGCCGAGGCACTGATACGCTGGCATCATCCGGTGCTCGGCATGGTGTCGCCTACCCGCTTCATCCCCATGGCCGAGGAGATCGGACTGATTGTCCCCATTGGAGACTGGGTCATCCATACTGCCTGCGCACAAAACAAAGCCTGGCAGGATGCCGGACTGCGGCCGATCAGTGTGTCGGTCAACCTGTCGGCGCGCCAGTTCAATCAGGAAGGACTGGTTGAATCGGTGGCGAACACACTCTTTTCCATGGGCCTGGATGCCAAGCATCTGCAACTCGAGTTAACGGAAAGTATGGTGATGAACAGTGCGGAACTATTCATTACCAAATTGCAGGAACTGAAAAACCTTGGCGTGCAGTTGTCGATCGATGACTTTGGAACCGGATACTCCAGCCTGAGCTACCTGAAACGCTTTCCTCTGCATCAGCTGAAAATTGACCAATCCTTTGTGCGGGATATTGCGACCGATGCTGACGATGCGGCAATTACCAGCACCGTGATATCGCTCGGGCACAGTTTGAATTTAAAAGTGATTGCGGAAGGTGTCGAGACCGAGGAACAGGTGGCGTTCCTGCGCGAGCATCAGTGCGACGAAATGCAGGGGTACTTTTTTAGCAAGCCGTTGCCAGCCCAGGATTTCGCGTCGCTGCTGCGGACGCATTGATGGTGTGAGCAATCCAATGCTGACGACCGGATAAGACAAAGCCCGCTGACATTCATCAGCGGGCTTGAACTTTACGCCATCAAGTCAGAACGACGACGGCGACCGAACTTAATCCACTCGTGCCAGATTCAAGTTCAGCTGCGAACGAACAGCATCTTCAACTTCAGGCTTCGGATTGTTGCGCACTACTTCGATACGGTCGAGGTAATCACGCGATATGTCGCCGGTGACATAGACACCATCGAAGCACGATGCCTCGAAGTTCTTCAGCTGAGGGTTCACGTCGGCGATCGAACGCTTCAGCGATTCCACGTCCTGGTACACCAGCGCATCTGCGGTGATTTCGCGGCAGACTTCTTCTTCGGTACGACCATAGGCGATCAGCTCGTTGCGTGTTGGCATATCAATGCCATACACGTTGGGGAACATGACCGGTGGCGCTGCCGATGCAAAAATCACGCGCTTGGCGCCGGAGTCACGCGCCATCTGCACGATTTCTCGGCTGGTCGTGCCGCGAACGATGGAGTCATCCACCAGCAAAACGCTCTTGCCCTTGAATTCGCTGCTGATCGCATTCAGCTTCTGCCGCACGGATTTCCTGCGGAGACCCTGGCCCGGCATGATGAAGGTGCGGCCGATGTAACGGTTCTTGATGAAACCCTCGCGGTAGTTCAGGTTCAGCTTGAGTGCGAGTTCCATTGCGGCTGGACGCGATGAGTCGGGAATCGGCATCACCACATCGATATCACCGGAAGAAAACTGGCGGCGGACTTTCTCGGCCAGATATTCGCCCATCTTCAGGCGGGATGCGTAGACCGATGCGCCATCAATGATGGAATCAGGGCGGGCAAGGTAGACGAACTCGAATGCACAAGGATTGAGTTCCGGATTTTCGGCGCACTGCTGGTTGTACAGTCGTCCATCCATATCGATGAAGATTGCCTCACCAGGGAGTACATCGCGCAGGAAACGGAAACCCAAACCTTCGAGCGCAACCGACTCGCTGGCGACGATGTATTCCGGTCCCTTTTCGGTGTCGTTGAAGCCAATGCACAAAGGACGGATACCGTAGGGGTCGCGGAAGGCAAGCAAACCGTAGCCGGCAATCTGCGACACAACGGCATAGGAACCGCGCACACGTTTGTGCAAAGCGGAAACAGCCTTGAACAATGCGGATGGATCGAGTGAATAACCGGTTGTTGCCTGCTGGATTTCATGTGCCAGGACGTTCAGCAGGACTTCCGAGTCGGAATCCGTGTTGACGTGCCGGCGGTCGTTCTTGAACATCTCGATCTTGAGTTGTTCCCAGTTGGTCAGATTACCGTTGTGGGCGAGAATGATGCCGAAGGGCGCATTCACATAGAACGGCTGGGCTTCTTCTTCACTGGAAGAACCGGCTGTGGGATAGCGGACCTGGCCGATACCGGCATTGCCGGGAAGCGAGCGCATGTTGCGGGTACGAAACACGTCACGTACCAGGCCGTTGGCCTTGTACATGGAAAACGTATTGCCGTGATTGGTTGCAATACCCGCCGCATCCTGACCGCGATGCTGGAGCAAGAGCAGCGCATCGTAGATCAGCTGGTTTACCGGGCCGTGAGATACAACGCCAACAATGCCACACATGGTGGACTCCTCAACTAAGACAATTCAAAAGCTTACGTGCCGGGACATATCGCCCGGGAGAAATGGCTTGACGGTGCGCGCGGCGGTTTCCGCCAACGGGCTGAATAAGGCTTCTTTCCAGAACGCCTGTTGCGGGATCGCCGTCATGCCGCACACCAACACTACGGCGAGCACAATGACCAAACCGCGCGCCAAACCGAACAAGCCGCCCAGACCACGATCCGCCACGCTCAGGCCACTGGCCTTGATTACCGCATCCATCGCCATGGTGAGCAGCATCATCAGCAACCTCACCCCTAAAAACAGCGCAATAAATGCCACGATCAGCCGTGTTGTACCGCCAGGAATCACCTCCGGCAACAGCATCGCAAGATCCTGACCGTAGGCATTGGCAACGACGAGAGCGATGATCCAGCTCAGCAACGATAATATTTCCTTGACCAGTCCACGCAGGGTGCTGATGACAATCGAGCACACGAGCACAAAAATCACCAGATAATCAAATGCGGTCACAGGCGACAATAATCAAGCCGGCACAAGCGTGCCATTGAGACCCAATTTAACGATTTTTGCGCGGATTTTTTCTGCCTCATCCTTATTGGCAAAAGGTCCAACACGGATTCGCGTGCGGTCGCCAGCTTCAGTGGCAACTTTTTGCGTGTATGAATGGATACCTGCGTCCTTCAATCTGGTCTGCAGCTCATTCACCTTTTCCTTGGTCGCAAGGGCCGCGACCTGGATTACAAATTTACTGGATTTTTTTTCGGCGGCAGTCGGATCCGGCTTCCCTTCCAGCAGCGCCTTCGCGCGTGCGGCTTCGGCGGCCTTGTCCGCACTCTTGTCCGCGGGTTTGTCAGTGATCTTTTCGACCGGCTTGGGTTGTTGTTTTGGCTCCGGCTTGACGTCAGCCTTGGTATCTAATTTTGTATCCTCTTTCGCCAGCGCAGGCGCCTTGTCTTGGGCCAGCTTGTTGCTGTCCGCAGCCTGTTTGTCCTCGGCGGATTTCGTCGCTGGCGTTGACGGAGTGGCAAGCGCCACACGTGGTGCCTCGGCTTTCGGCGATGTCGGTTTGGCATCGGCGGCGGAGTCGGTCGACTCCATCACTTCTTCCTTCGGATCAAGGGAAGAAGTGGCACTTACAGTGGAGTCGGTACCGGAAGCCGCTGGACGGCTGGCGGGCGCAGCGACCGGCTTGTCCTTCGATGGAATCTGGATCGCGATGTCATCGGCGACCGGTTTAGGCTCCGAATCCAGGATCATCGGCAACCCGATAATTGCCGCAAGAACCAGTGCAACTGCACCGATCAGGCGACGGCGCGCACGCTTTTTCTCGGGCAAAACCGGGTCGACCGGCGCATCGCCTTTTGCACCCTGGGTGGTCGCGCGGCGCTTGCGGCTGCGGACGGCCTTGGACTCCTCCTCGGCGCGCGAATAGAAAGCGCTGTCATCCGAAGTGGATTCCTGCTTGTTTTTACGAAGGAACGATAACAAGCTCATGCGATAAAAATGACTCGGTCGGTGAAATTCAACGGCAGCCCTAAAAGAATAGTTAAAAGATTATCTTTTTACGACTGTCCTTCGGTTTTCCTGGCCTCGATGACGCCTGCAACAGTGAGGAAGGATCCGAAAACCGCAATTCTATCATTCTCCCCTGCTCTCTTTCGCGCATTCGCGAAAGCTGTGGCAGGAGTGTCGAATAGTTCGATGGAACGCTCGCTGCCGGCATCGCCACGAGGCGTCACACCGGCATCAATGAGCTTCTGCCGAAGATACTCTGCACTTGCCGCTCTTGGCAGAGGCAGGCTGGTCAGGCACCAATGGTCGATCGTGTCCTTGAGCTGCGCGATAACGCCATCGATATCCTTGTCCTTCATCGCACCGAACACTGCATAGGTGTAAGGATGAAAACCCATATTGCCAAGATTTTGGGCCAGCGTGGCGGCGGCGTGCGGATTGTGGGCGACGTCGAGCACAATCGTCGGACGCCCCGGCAGCACCTGGAAGCGGCCTGGCAGATCGACCAGGGCGAAGCCGGTACGCACTTCCTGGGCACCAACCGGCAGGCGATCACGCAGCGCTTCCAGTGCGGCCAGTGTGGCCGACGCATTGAGCAACTGGTTCGCACCGCGCAGCGCAGGGTAGCCGAGCGAGCTGCGGCGCTGGCTGCGGCCGCCGTAGTTCCACTGCTGCTTATCGCCGGAGTAATTGAAATCGCGTCCGAACAGCCATAAATCGGCACCGATGGCTTGCGCGTGATCGATCAGCGATTGCGGCGGCACCGGGTCGCCGCAAATCGCCGTACGTCCCGGCCGGAAAATGCCTGCCTTTTCAAAACCAATTTTTTCGCGGGTATCGCCGAGATATTCAGTATGGTCGATATCGACGCTGGTGACGATGGCAACGTCGGCATCGATCACGTTGACCGCATCGAGCCGGCCACCGAGCCCGACCTCAAGGATGACGGCATCCAGACCGGCTTCGGCGAACAGCTTCAGGATGGCCAGTGTCGTAAATTCAAAATAGGTCAGCGAGACATCGCCACGCTGCGCCTCAACCGCCGCAAATTGACTGACCAGCGCTTCATCGGAAACCTGTTCGCCATGGAGACGCGCACGCTCGTTGAAGTCGATCAGGTGTGGCGAGGTATAAACACCGACGCGGTATCCGGCCTGCATCAGGATGGCTTCCAGCATGGCACAGGTTGAGCCCTTGCCATTGGTGCCGCCAACAATGATGACCGGACAATCGAAATGGATGCCCAACCTGTCCTTAACCTGAGAAACGCGCTCCAGTCCCATGTCGATGGCTTTGGGATGCATGGTTTCAAGCAGGGCCAGCCAGTCTGGCAATGTAGTGGGAAGGCTTTGCATGGGTTTGAGCGTATTGGAAAGTAACTAAAGGCGGCGCGGCGAAAAGTAAAAAGCCCGGACCATGCTGCGGTCCGGGCTGTCTGGTTTGATACGCGTTTAAGCCAGCACTTCGGCCGGCTGGTTCTGTAACAAGGCCAGCAGGCGTGCGATCTCTTCGCGCATCTTGCGACGGTCGACGATCATGTCGACAGCGCCCTTCTGCAACAGGAATTCAGCGCGCTGGAAACCTTCCGGCAGTTTTTCACGCACGGTATTTTCGATCACGCGCGGACCGGCAAAGCCGATCAGGGCCTTGGGTTCTGCAATCACCACATCGCCCATGAACGCGAACGATGCAGACACGCCGCCCATGGTCGGATCGGTGAGCACAGAGATAAACGGCAGTTTTTTCTCGGCCAGCTTAGTCAGCATTGAGGTGGTCTTTGCCATCTGCATCAGTGACAGCAGACCTTCCTGCATACGTGCGCCACCCGTGGCGGTAATGCAGATGAACGGCACTTTTTGTTCGAGCGCGACTTGCGCGCCACGAACGAAACGCTCGCCGACAACCGAACCCATGGAGCCGCCCATGAATTCAAATTCAAAGCAGGCAACCACGACCGGCAGCGTCATGATGGCGCCACCCATGACGATCAGCGCGTCGGTTTCGCCAGTCGCTTCCATCGCGTCTTTCAGGCGATCCGGGTATTTTTTGCTGTCCTTGAATTTCAGGGAATCGACCGGCAATGCTTCCTGACCGATTTCATAACGACCACCCGCATCGAGTAGCGCGTCCAGGCGTTCACGAGCACGAATGCGCATGTGGTGATCGCACTTCGGGCACACATGGATATTCGATTCCAGATCGGTGCGATACAACACGGCTTCACAGGACGGACACTTGACCCACAGGCCTTCCGGAACCGACTTGCGCGTCGCGGAGTCGGAACGCTGGATGCGCGGGGGTAGCAGTTTTTCAAGCCAGCTCATCGTGACCTCATCATAATTTTTGGTTGCCGCATTGTACCGCTCGTCTTGCCTTCCGCCAATATCGGCATGGGCAAGCCCGTATTTCAGCGTGCATCTTTTAAAGTGGCAAAAATATCAGTGTAGTTCGTCCAGCGCACTACGAATACCGGCAATAAATGTCTGCACTGCCTGTACTGCGTCCTCGCGCGGTGTATTTTCCAGTTCCTGGATGATACGACTGCCAATCACTACCGCATCCGATACGGAACCAATCGCTTTTGCGGTAGCACCGTCACGTATACCAAAACCAACACCGACGGGCACTTTCACGTGTTTCTTGATGGCAGGAATCTTTTCGGCGACTGCATCAAGGTCAAGATGACCCGAACCGGTAACCCCCTTCAACGACACATAATACACGTAGCCGCTTGCCACTTTACCAACCTGCTCGATACGTTCATCGGTGGAAGTCGGCGCCAGCAGGAAAATCGGGTCGAGTCCGTTCTCCTTCATCAGCATTGCGAAGTCCTCGCATTCCTCAGGCGGATAATCCACCACGAGGACACCATCCACACCGGCCTGTTTCGCTGCTTCAACAAAAGCCCGGGCACCCATGCGCTCGATCGGATTGGCATAGCCCATCAAGACAACGGGTGTGGACTGGTTAGTAAGACGAAACTCCGTGACGAACTGCAGCACATGGCGCATGCCGACGCCTTGTGCCAGCGCGCGCTCTGATGCGCGTTGAATTACCGGCCCATCCGCCATTGGATCGGAAAACGGCACGCCAAGTTCGATAATGTCGGCACCGCCCGCGACCAACGCATGCATTATTGGCACAGTCAAGTCCGGGGCCGGGTCACCGGCGGTGATGAAAGGAATCAAACCTTTCTTTTTCTGTTCTGCAAGTGTGTTCAGGACGGCTTTTATTCTGGACATGATATTGGCTCTTTGGCTCTTGGCTCATCAGGTGCCAGAGTGCCGCCTTGGCGGGCGATGCTCTGGCAGGACATCATTCGGAAACTGAAACTGCGGCGCGGATGTTGCTGCTGAAATCAGAAGTGCTTTTTCATCCGCTCGGCAACCGTATGCATGTCCTTGTCACCTCGCCCCGACAGATTAGCCAGCACGATCTTTTCTTTCGGCAGTGTTGCGGCAAACTTTGCCGCGTAGGCGAGCGCATGACTGGATTCGAGTGCAGGAATGATGCCTTCGATCCGGCAGCAGTTGTGGAATGCCGCAACGGCTTCTTCGTCGGTAACCGATACATACTGTGCACGCCCTGCATCCTTGAGCCATGCGTGTTCCGGGCCGACGCCGGGATAGTCGAGGCCGGCGGAGACTGAATGCGTTTCGATAATCTGGCCGTTTTCATCCTGCAGCAGATAGGTCCGGTTGCCATGCAGGACGCCCGGCGAACCAGCAATCAGCGATGCCGAATGCCTGCCCGTTTCAAGCCCCTCACCCGCTGCTTCGACGCCAATGAGCTGCACGTCCTTATGATCGATATATGGATAGAAGATACCCATGGCGTTGGAACCGCCGCCGATGCACGCAACCACATAATCGGGTTGGCGACCGGTCATTTCAGGCATCTGTACCAGGCATTCCTTGCCGATCACGGACTGGAAATCGCGCACCATCATCGGATACGGGTGAGGACCCGCCACGGTACCGATGATGTAGAAAGTGTTTTCGACATTGGTCACCCAGTCGCGCATTGCCTCGTTCAACGCGTCCTTGAGTGTCTTCGAACCCGATTCCACCGGGACGACTTTGGCGCCGAGCAGTTCCATCCGATAGACGTTCTGCACCTGGCGCTTGACGTCTTCGCTACCCATGTAGATCACGCATTCGAGGCCAAAGCGCGCGCAGATCGTCGCAGTTGCCACGCCATGCTGCCCTGCGCCGGTTTCCGCAATGACGCGGGGCTTACCCATGCGCTTGGCCAGCAATGCCTGTCCGATCACGTTGTTGATCTTGTGCGCGCCGGTGTGGTTCAAGTCTTCGCGCTTGAAGTAAATCTGCGCGCCACCCATCATTTCAGACCAGCGGCGTGCATGGTAAATGGGGCTGGGGCGCCCGACGAAATGCTTGAGCTCGCGCTCAAACTCTTCGAGAAATGCGGGGTCATTCTGGTAATGCGCATAACCTTGCTTCAGTTCGGTCAAGGCATGGGTCAGCGTCTCGGAAACAAAAGTGCCGCCGTAGGGACCGAAATGGCCGCGCGAGTCTGGCAGGTTGTAATGTGCCGTCTGGTGAATTGCGGTGGTCGTTGTTGCCTGGCGCTCGGCATAGTTTTCAAGCGCGTTCAGTTCTTTCATGGTGTTCTCTTTCATTCGCTAAGGAAGATGCATCGCGAAGACGTCATCTTCCATTCGTCACCCCCACCGTGTAGGCAAGGGACTGGCATATCGCAGGATCTGGTCAGTGCAGAATTGTTCAGCAATCGCTAGACCGGAATCGTTGGATGCCGGCACGCATTGCAGTTTTACGCCGCATAATTTCTGCAGCCGCTTATCTGGTCGACTGTGAACCTTGACTATCGACCTTCAGATGGCGCGATCGGCACGGCGTACCGCATCAATGAATTCACGAATTTTGGCGGGATCCTTGATGCCCTTCGCCTGCTCGACGCCGCTGCTGACATCGACGGCATGCGGCCTGACCTGAAGCACTGCTTCAGTGGCGTTTTGTACGCTCAAGCCACCACTTAAAACGACCCGAGGCGCGAGCTCTTTTGGAATGAGAGACCAATCGAAAACCTTTCCACCGCCGCCATAGCCTTCGACAAAGGCGTCGAGCAAGATACCCGCAAAGAGTTTGCTGGCAGCACGGTAACTATGTTCATATTCTAGCAAATCGGCGCCCGTCATATCGGGTTTCATGCGAACGGCACGCAGGAAAGGACGATTGACGATTTCAGCGGCGGCACAGCACTGCTCCATCGTTTCATCGCCATGAAATTGCAATAAGGAAACGGGAGCAATCCGAACCGTTGCGGCGACTTCTTCCGGGCTGGCATTCACGAATAATCCCACCGAAGTAACAAACGGAGGCACAACCGATAACAGCGATGCGGCTGCTGCGGGCGTCACATGGCGCGGGCTTTTGGCATAGAAGACCAGGCCGATGGCGTCGGCACCCGAAGCAATAGCTGCGTGCAGATCTTCTCGCCGGGTGATTCCACAGATTTTTATACGTGTGCGCGGTGTCATGAACTGATGAAAATTGACTAATGAAAAGGTGAGGACGAAGGTCGGCATCGCCTCAAAATGAGCATTATGCGCCTGACGATGATGGGTTGCAGGCGTGATCTACAGCCACGGGATCGCTCCCGTCGATTCCTGCGGCAGCTTCCATTTTTCATCGTAGGCAATTTTTGCCAGATACAAGCCATCAGGCATGAAAGTTGGTGCGGCACGACTGCGGTCACGATCCGCAAGGATACCGGCCAACCACTGCGGCGGCTGGTTTCCATTGCCGACAACGATTAGCGAACCGACGATGTTGCGTACCATGTGATGCAGGAAGGCGCTGGCGGTAAGCGTGAATACAATCAGGTCGCCACGTCGTTCGATACGGATGTCATGCATGGTTTTGACCGGCGATTTTGCCTGGCATTCCGCGGCGCGGAATGCGGAAAAGTCGTGTTCGCCGATCAAGTGACGTGCGGCTTCCCGCATAGGACCAATTTCCAGTGGCCGAAAAACCCAGCCTGCCTTGCCTGCGAGAAGCGGTGAGCGCACCGGATGGTTGTACAGCACGTAATGGTAAGTCCGGGCGGTCGCGCTGAAGCGCGCATGAAACGCGTCCTGTCCTTCGGCGGACACTTCGGTTGCCCAACGTACTGCGACAGAAGGTGGCAGGAAGGCATTGACTCCCCGTACCCACGAAAACGTGTCACGTATGAGGTCGGTATCGAAATGCACTACCTGCTCCAGTGCATGGACGCCGGTGTCGGTGCGTCCGGCACAGGTAGTCTTGATGTCACGCAGCGAGAAGCGCTTGATCGCCGCCTCCAACGTATCCTGCACGGTGCCGCCTGATGGCTGGGTCTGCCAGCCATGCCAGGGTGCGCCGTCGTATTGGACGCCAAGCACAATCCGTTTTAATTCCACGCCAGATCCTGATTCACAATGAGCCAAAAAACAAAACGGGCGCCAGCAAGTGCTGCGCCCGTTTTTCGGTTGCCTTCTTACTCAGGCGAGTTCAAGCAACAGCGACTTCGCGCGTTCGCTCTGTTCGGGCGATCCGCCTTTCAGTACTTCGTCCAGCAGTTCGCGGGCACCTTCCTTGTCGCCAATTTCCTGGTAGGCGATGGCGAGATCCAGCTTGGTTGCCATTTCCGCGCTGCTGAAACCGGATTCCTCACCAACGCCGGCGAGCGAATCAAGGTTGCTCAGCGACTCGATCGATGTATCGAAATCAAGGCTGGACTTGCTTCCCTGCTCGGATGGATTGAGCTCAAGGCTGATCCCGGACAGATCAAAGTCGAGTGGATCGTTCCCGGTCGGATCAGCTTTCGCGTCCGCCTTCGCTTCCGGTACGGCAGGCACCCCATCCAGTTCAGGAATTTCCAGATCGAAGGCTCCAACGCCGGTATCCGCTGTTGTCGACGGCTTGTCGCTAAGTACCGGCTCGGCATTCATTTCAAGTGCCGGTTCCTCAGTATCGAGTGTGAAGTCGAAGTTCTTGATTCCAGGAATATCGACAACCTCCGGCTGCAACGGCGCCTCGGATGGCAGGTCGATACTGAAATTGCCAACCTGCTGCGCCTTGGCTTCCGCTTTCGGGTCAGCTGGCGTATCGAGGAAGTCAAAATCGATCGATGCGAGGGCTGCCGGCGGCTCGACAGATGCCGGACGTGGGATGGTATTCGGCACGACCATGTCGGGCATGTTCATGCCGTCGAGGTCGAAGTCTAGGTCATTGGACGACGGCTTGGCGGCAATCGGCTCCTCCGACTGCTGTTCCTCAGGCTTGATTTCCGGCTCGGACTCCAGCTCGGACATCGGCTCGAAGTCCAGATCGTTCGATGTGGCAGGTGTCTTTTCTGCCGAGATATCCAGTGGTGCTTCGGATGTCAGAGCGCTATTGCTGAAATACGAGGTGTCGGTTTCCAGCGAGCTGATGGTGTCGAGCGACGACGTGGTGTCCGACTGCGTAGTCGACAGCAACGTTGCAAGACCTTGCTCCTCCAGGGGCTGTGTCGGAGCAACCAGACCACCGGCTGCGCCAGCTGCCGTATTTTCCTTGCTGGCCTTGTCGTTTTTACCACCGGCATACAGCGGATTGTTCGGATCGATGCCAACACCGAGCGCAACGGCCTGCGCCCATTCTTCACCTTCACCCTTGGTCAGGCCATACAGCTCCGTCGCCAGCACTTCAAAGGCGCGCAGGTCTTTGCGGTTGGAGTAAATTTCAAGCAGCTTCACGCGCACAGCATGGCGCTCGGGCTGAGTGCGCAGGGCTTCTTTCAGGATTTCCTCGGCTTGGGCATCGCGGCCATACGCGATGTAGACATCCGCTTCGGCTACCGGATCAACCTCATTGGTATCGAGCTGACTGGCCGACGGCGAGAAGCTTGAGTTGAACACGCTGTTGTTTGTATCGACACTCTGACCGCCGGTCGATCCGAACAGCGAATTCGCTTTCAGGCTGGAATCAGTAATGATGCTGTCTTCAAACTGCTTGTTCTGCTTCTGGCGACGGGCACGGTAGATACCAAGTGCACCAAGTGCAACGAGCAACGCGCCCACGCCGGGCAGGACCATTGGATTGTCGGTGAGCGACTCAAAGAAGCTAGGCTCCGGTGGTGGTGGCGGTGCGACCGGTTTCGGTTTCGCGACCGCTGGAGCAGCCGGCTTTTCAGCTTGTGGCTCTGCTGGTTTTTCCGGTACGGACGGAGCAGAGGCTGCTGTTTCGACGGAAGCGGCAGGTGCGGATGCTGTCGGTGACGTAGCTGCAGGATTTGCCGTCTGCGCAGTCGGTGCTGATGCCGTTGTCGCGGTGGCAGGCGCTGCCGGTGTCGCGGCGGCACCTGTCGTTGTAGACGCTGCTGGAGCCGGAGCCTGGGCGTCCGCCTTGGACACGCCAGCCTGCTTCTGCTGTTCGGCCAGACTTTGATTCTTTACTTCCAACAGCTTCTGCAGATCAGTGACGTTCTTTTCCAGTTCCTTGACGCGGGCATTGGCTTCGGCAAGCGCCTTTTCCTCTGCAATGCGGTCTTCCGCCGAGCCTGTCCCGGCGGCCTTGTCGGCGTTGGCGCCGGCGGCAGGAAGCGCGTTGGACAACTTGAGTTTGTCCTTGGATTCTGAAGCAGGTGTGGATTGTTCTTCCACCTTCGCAGTGATTTTTCCGCCAGCGCTCTGGCGGCTTTCAGTGGATTTCTGCGGTGCGGATGCCGCGACCTGCCCGGCAAGTTTGCTGCGGTAATTCTGGAAATCGGCGGCCTGGGCAACAACGATGTTGCGCGCCTCCGTATTGCTGATGCCGCGCGCCGTTTCAGCGCTGGGCACAGAAAGGATTTGACCTGCTTTCAGGCGGCTCATGTTCTGACCGGCGAATGCATCAGGGTTCGCCTGGTACAGTGCTACAAGCATCTGGTCCAGGGATACGCCACGCTGTTTGACCTGTCCCGCAATCTGGGCAAGCGTATCACCTTTGCGCACTTTGTAATCGGCTGCGGCTTCCCGCGTGGTCTCGACCGGGCGTGGCGTTTCGGAACGCGCCGCGCTTGGTGCGGACTCTACTGATGGAGAGCGGCGCGACGCCGCTTCGGATTGTGTAACAGACTGTGACGACCGCGTGTTTTGTGGTGCGCGCGAGACGGTTGTATCCGGAATGGCAACCGGTGTCGGCGCAATTTGTGCCGCTTGTGTACTGCGCAGGTCGGCAGGGTCGAGCAGGAAAGTGTACTCACGAACCAGACGCCCATTCGGGCCGGACAGCTCGAGCAGCATGTCGACGAACGGTTCATTCAATGGCTGCGCCGATGTCACGCGAATGATTTGACGGTCACCCCGCTGTTCGATCGCAAAACGCAAGGCAGTCAACGCCGGACTGTAATCAATACTGGCTTGACGGAAGGTGTCGGCGGAAGCCAGCTTGGCCGTGAGCGCACCTGCTTCATTGCGCGCGACAGAAGTCAGCTCGATCTCTGCACGTAAGGGTTGCCCGAGTGACGAAAGAACCGTCAGTTTGCCCAGGCCGGCAGCGTGCGCATTTGAAAACAGAAGCGCAGTCGCAACAGCGGCGCTGAGCGTTTTCAAAGTAAACAAGCCCGCTGTTGGGCGTTTATTTGAATGCATGTTTAATGGCATAGGGGGCAATCCGTTTGCGTATCTGGTAGGGGTACTTTTACCGCGCCAATTTAGCATTGTTCGAGGGAACTTTCACCATATCATCATGGACTTAGGCACGCAAGTGTAACCAAGTTGCTAACTAGGGCAAAAACGCCGTGCTGCTATATACACTCTGGCATGGCGCCCTGTTGTTGATTGGCAACGCAACTGGGGCCTGTCGAATCCGGCTCGCGTCGCCGGCTTCAACAGGCCCCAGCATATTCAGAGCAGCAGTCGTTAGTTATCGAGGACGATGCGGAGCATGCGGCGCAGCGGCTCAGCTGCACCCCACAACAGCTGGTCGCCGACTGTGAACGCGGACAGGTACTCACCACCCATCTGCATCTTGCGCAAGCGGCCGACCGGGATGGTCAGGCTGCCGGTCACGGCTGCAGGGGTCAGGTCCTTCATCGAGGCTTCACGGTTGTTCGGAACCACCTTTGCCCACTGATTGCTGTCGGCGATGATGCCTTCGATTTCATCCAGCGGAACGTCTTTCTTCAGCTTGATGGTCAACGCCTGCGAATGGCAACGCATGGCGCCGATGCGCACGCACAGGCCGTCTACCGGAATCGCTGCCTTGGCGGAAGCGCCGAAACCTTCGCCGCGACCCAGAATCTTGTTGGTCTCGGCGCCGCCCTTCCACTCTTCGCGCGATACGCCGTTTCCGAGGTCCTTGTCGATCCAGGGAATCAGGTTGCCGCCGAGTGGAACGCCAAATTGTTTGGTCTCGTCGGCGGACATCGAGTGCTGCTTTGCCAGTACCTTGCGGTCGATTTCGAGAATGGCCGAGGCCGGATCGTCGAGCAGCGATTTGACTTCGGCATTGATGGAGCCGAACTGCGTCAGCAATTCACGCATGTGCTGCGCGCCGCCGCCGGAAGCCGCCTGGTAAGTCATGGATGTCATCCACTCGACCAGATCCTTGTCGAACAGCCCGCCCAGGCCCATCAGCATGCACGAGACGGTGCAGTTGCCGCCGATGTAGTTTTTCACGCCACGCTTGAGCGCGTCCTTGATGACGTCGAGGTTGACCGGGTCAAGGATGATGATGGAGTCGTCCTTCATACGCAGCGTGGACGCCGCGTCGATCCAGTAGCCGTTCCATCCGGCGCTGCGCAGCTGGGGGAAAATCTCGGTCGTGTAGTCACCGCCCTGGCAGGTAATAATGATGTCGCATTTTTTCAGCTCGTCAATATTGTTTGCGTCTTTGAGTGTGGTTTCATTTTTCGCCGTTGCCGGGGCTTTGCCGCCCGCATTGGATGTCGAAAAGAATACCGGCTCGATATGAGCGAAATCGCCCTCTTCCTGCATGCGCTGCATCAGGACTGAGCCCACCATACCACGCCAACCCACCAGGCCTACTAACTTCACAATTTTCTCCCTCAAGTGCCCATCAATAAAAATACTGCATTACTTACTACCCCAGGGCCTTCACCACTGCATCACCCATCTCGCGGGTACCGACCTTGGTCGTGCCTTCCTCGTAGATGTCCGGCGTACGCAAGCCCTGCGCCAATACCTTCTTGACCGCGTTTTCAATGCGGTCCGCCTGCTCCGCCTTGTTCAGCGAATAGCGCAGCATCATCGCGGCGGAAAGGATGGTTGCCAACGGATTGGCGACACCCTTGCCGGCGATGTCGGGTGCCGAACCATGCGATGGTTCGTACAGGCCCTTGTTGTTTGCATCCAGCGAGGCCGACGGCAGCATGCCGATCGAACCGGTCAGCATGGCTGCCGCGTCGGACAGGATATCGCCAAACATGTTGCCGGTGACGATCACGTCAAACTTTTTCGGCGCACGGACCAGCTGCATTGCCGCATTGTCCACATACATGTGGTCCAGTGCGACGTCCTGGTATTCCTTGTGCACGTCGGTCACAATGTCTTTCCAGAACTGGAAGGTCTCCAGCACGTTGGCCTTGTCAACGCTGGTCAGGCGCTTATCGCGCTTGCGCGCTGCCTGGAAAGCGACATGGGCGATACGCCGGATTTCGGATTCGGCATAGCGCATGGTGTCAAAACCTTCACGCTCGCCCTTGAATGCACCGTCAGGCGCGGTACGCACGCCGCGCGGCTGACCAAAATAGATATCGCCTGTCAGTTCGCGAATGATCAGGATGTCGAGTCCGGATACGACCTCGGGTTTGAGTGTCGATGCGCCGGCCAGTTCCGGATAAAGGATCGCCGGACGCAGATTGGCGAACAGGTTCAGGTTCTTGCGCAGGCCAAGGATTGCCTGCTCGGGACGCAATGGGCGGTCGAGCTTATCGTATTTCCAGTCGCCGACGGCACCAAACAGCACGGCATCCGCCTGCTGCGCCAGCTTCAGCGTGCCTTCGGGCAGTGGATGGCCGTGCGCTTCATAGCCGGCACCGCCGACTGGAGCGGTTTCCATTTCAAATTTTTCATCGAGCACGTTCAGGACGCGGACCGCCTGGTCGATGATTTCGGGACCAATGCCGTCACCCGGCAGAATTGCAATTTTCATTTGTTTTCTTGGTTAATTGCTCAGATTCAGATGGTGTTCGCGAGCCAGGGATTCGCCGCTACGTGACGTTCTTCGAATGCACGGATCTTGTCCGCCTGGCGCAGCGTGAGACCAATGTCGTCGAGGCCGTTCAGCAGGCAATACTTGCGGAAGCCATCCACTTCAAACGAATAGCTGGCACTGCCATTGGCGGTACGCACTACCTGGTTCTCCAGGTCCACCACCAGGCGGAAGCCCGGGAAAGCTTTGACTTCGTTGAAAAGCTGATCCACCTGGACTTCACTCAGCACGATCGGAAGCACACCGTTCTTGAAGCAGTTATTGAAGAAAATGTCCGCAAAGCTTGGCGCGATCACTGCACGGAATCCATATTGCTGAAGTGCCCACGGTGCATGCTCGCGCGAGGATCCGCAGCCGAAATTCTTGCGCGTCAACAGGATGGACGCACCCTGGTAGCGCGGCTGATTCAGCACAAAATCCGGGTTGACCGGACGCTTGCTGTTGTCCATGCCTGGCTCGCCATGGTCAAGGTAACGCCATTCGTCAAACAGGTTGGGGCCGAAGCCGCTACGTTTGATCGATTTCAGGAACTGCTTGGGAATGATGGCATCGGTATCCACATTGGCACGATCCAGCGGTGCGACCAATCCATCGTGTACGGTAAATTTATCCATGATCTCTGACTCTGATCTGCGAGCTACTGCCAGCATGGCAACGGCCCGACTTCTGTTTGCTCGACGCGCTTATTTCTTCGCTGCGCTTTCTACTACTTCACCCACTTTCCTGACATCTTTGCCAACGCCTTGAACGGTGTTGCATCCCATCAGGACCAATGTCGACAATACCGCAGCGACAAGTGCGACTTGTTTTCTTGTATTTTTCATAGGGCCTCCCTGTAAGCCTGATCACTCAACAAACTGTACGACAGACGCGATGCATGGGTGCTTTTAACACCGACCCGATCACAAAACGCATCTGCCTGATTACTGCTGTGAAGCATTCGGTCTGTCGCTCAATCCAGTTCAGCGCAGCGCGCGTACGTCGACAAAATGTCCGGCGATACCAGCTGCGGCTGCCATGGCAGGCGATACCAGGTGGGTACGTCCCCCCTGCCCCTGACGGCCTTCGAAGTTGCGGTTCGAGGTCGATGCACAGCGCTCGCCCGGCTCCAGGCGGTCAGCATTCATCGCCAGACACATCGAACAGCCCGGTTCACGCCATTCAAAGCCCGCATCGCGGAAAATTTTGTCGAGACCCTCGCGTTCTGCCTGGTCTTTCACCAGCCCGGATCCTGGGACCACCATCGCCAGCTTGACGTTGGAAGCACGTTGCTTGCCCCGCACGACCGCTGCCGCTGCGCGCAAGTCTTCAATGCGCGAGTTGGTGCAGGATCCGATGAACACCTTGTCGATACGGATATCCGACATCGCGGTATTCGGCTTCAGGTTCATGTAAACCAGCGCCTTTTCCATGGCATCACGCTTGACGGCATCCTTTTCCTTTTCAGGGTCCGGCACACGGTCATCGATCGACACCACCATCTCCGGCGAGGTGCCCCAGGTGACTTGCGGCTTGATCTCGGCGGCGTTCAGTGTCACCACCAGGTCGAACTTCGCACCCGGATCGGAATGCAGGTTGCGCCACGCTTCCACCGCGCGGTCCCAGTGCGGGCCGACCGGTGAGAACGGACGTCCCTTGACATAGTTGATCGTCGTATCGTCCACAGCCACCATGCCGGCGCGGGCGCCCGCTTCAATGGCCATGTTGCAGATGGTCATGCGGCCTTCCATCGACAGCGAACGGATGGTCGAACCGGCGAATTCGATCGCGTAGCCAGTGCCGCCAGCCGTACCGATCTTGCCGATTACCGCCAGCACGATGTCCTTGGCAGTGACACCGAAAGGCAACGCGCCGTCGATTTGCACCAGCATGGCCTTGGATTTCTTGGCGAGCAGCGTCTGGGTGGCGAGTACGTGTTCGACTTCAGACGTGCCGATACCATGCGCCAGGCAGCCAAACGCGCCGTGCGTGGAGGTATGCGAATCACCGCACACCACGGTCATGCCGGGCAAGGTCGCGCCCTGCTCAGGCCCGATGACGTGGACGATACCCTGGCGTTTGTCCTGCATGCCGAAATAAGTCAGCCCATATTCCTTGGCGTTGGCATCCAGGGTTTCGACCTGCAGGCGCGAAACCGGGTCGGCGATGCCGTTGGCGCGATCGGTGGTCGGCACATTGTGGTCGGCAACGACCAGGTTGGCCGAGACGCGCCAGGGCTGCCGGTTGGCCAGCTTGAGGCCTTCGAAAGCCTGTGGACTGGTGACTTCATGCAGCAGGTGGCGGTCGATGTAAAGGATGGCAGTGCCGTCCTCTTCCGTATGGACGACGTGCGATTCCCAGAGTTTGTCGTAGAGCGTTTGGGCCATGTTGAAAAGCGTGCGAAGCAGCGCAAAACGGAGAAAGTAGTCTTCGATTATGCCATAGTTGTGCAGTGCAAACTCACGTCACACCGCGCTCCGCATAATGAAAAACGCCCGCGGAAGAAGCCGCGGGCGCTCATTGAATCTTTTATTGCCAATTCTGTTGATAATGTGGCAAGCCTCAGGTCAACGCGTCTTTCTTGCCTGTTCGTACAGCGGCATGACCCGCTGGGAGTAAGCGGTCAGGTCGCTGAGGCGATCGGATTGGGAGGGGTGGGTTGACAGAAATTTTGGCGGCGAACTGCCACCGACCTGCCCCATCTTTTGCCAGAGCGTTATCGCGGCACGCGGGTCGTAGCCGGCACGCGCGGCCAGTTCGATGCCAACACGATCCGCTTCAGTCTCGTGCGCGCGGGAGTTGGGCAGGCCAACCAGGCCCATATAGGCATACTGAGCGCCCTGCTGTCCGATCTCGCCCAGTCCCAGCAACGCGCTTCCAACGGAAATGACGCCGCCGGCAATCATTTGTTCGGATGCTCGCTCCCGCGCATGCTCGCGCAGGGCATGGGCAATTTCGTGTCCCATGACGGCGGCAAGCTCATCGTCGGTAATTTGCAGCTTTTCCATCAATCCCGTATAGACCGCCATTTTTCCACCGGGCATGCACCATGCGTTCACTTCGGGTGAAGTCAGTACGTTGACTTCCCAAGACCATGCGCGTGCGTCCGGGCGAAAGGCGACGACCTGCGGGATGATCCTGCCGGCAACGGCGCGAACACGCGCTACCTGAGCAGGATTGCGGTTCAAGGTGCCCTTTTGCCCTTCTTGCGCGATCAGCTTGCTGTATTCTTCACGCGCTGCCTGCTCGATAGCTTCAGGCGCCACAGCCATTCTCTGCTGACGGTTGACGCCCACTACACCGCTTTGTGTAGTCTGAACGGTTTCACAGGCGACCAGCGTCAGCATGCTAACCCCAAGCAAGGCACTCTTCACGCCCGTCATCACGGATGGTTTAAAACGAACGACAGATTTCATTGTCTCTCCTCAATGTTTTGCCAGCGGTACGACAACATCGCGGCAACCGCGCCGCCCAGAGAAAATATTGCTGCTACCAAATAGACTGCCTGTGAGCCGAATCTATCCCAGAAGCCGCTCAGTATGAGTCCGCCAAGTGTGCCACCCAAGCCATAGGAAATGCTTGTATAGAAGGCCTGGCCGCTGGCTTGCAAAGGTCCGGCGAACCAGCGCTGCATGGTCACAATCGAAGCTGAATGATGCACGCCGAAAGTCGCGGCATTCAGCACTTGCGCGACAAGAAGCAAGACCAGCGATTCCGCACCGAAACCAATCAGCAGGAAACGCAGGACCGCAAGCAGAAGACTGGCAATCATGAGCTTGCGAACACCAAAGCGCCGAAACAACGGCGTCTGGTAGAAAAAGAAAACGATTTCCACCACGACACCGAGCGACCACATCAAGCCTATCACTGTATTGCTGTAGCCGATTTGCGCCAGGTACAGGGAATAGAAGACATACAGCGAAGCATGCGCGGCAATCATCAGAAAAGTCGACGTGAAGAATGCCAGTACTTCCCGCTTGCGCAATAAAGCCAGCACCGAGGAGGCCTGCGCGCGATGATCTCCATGCGCACTTTCCTGCATACGAAGGCTGGCCCCCAGCACCATCATCAGCAAGGCCAGCGCGATCCAAGGCAGCAGCCCGATGCCCCACCAGTCCAGGAACGGTCCGGCGATCGTCACGCTCAGGATGAAACCTACCGACCCCCAAAGCCGTAGCCGGCCATAGTGCGTCAGGTCGCCGCGCATCTCGGACAGCATCAGCGCTTCCGACAAGGGGCTCTGCGCACTGGTAAAAAAATTCACGAGGACCATGACGATGAACAACTGTACGAAGGTCTGACCGAAAAACATGCCAACGAATGCGGTCACGGAGGCCAGGGCGGTGATGCGAAGCACCGTGACGCGCTGCTGGTGCCGGTCGGCGACCCATCCCCAAAGGTTGGGCCCGAAGATGCGCATGACCTGCATCAGCGACATGAGGATGCCGATCTGGGTGGCGCTCAGGCCTTTTTCAGAAAAGTAGAGACTGGCATAGGGCGAGAACACGCCGATGTAGCCGTAATAGGCAAAAAAGAACAGAGCAAAGCTGATCGACTGCTTTGGCCAGGAAGTGGGCTGCACGTAGGATTGTTCAGACGGTAGGCAAAGGAAAACGGAAAGCGGAAACAGGGGTCCCGCTGGCTGCGCCTTGACGACGACTGGCGACTCTTACCCTATCTTTGCCGCAATCTGAGGCGTTCCGACGCGAACATCGCCACATTGGGCGCGATGCCGCAACGCGTGGTCCATCAGCACCAGCGCAAGCATCGCCTCGGCGATCGGCGTGGCGCGAATACCGACACAGGGATCGTGGCGACCGAAGGTTTCAACGTTGATCGGGTTACCGGCCTTGTCGATCGAATGGCGCGGTGTGCGAATGCTGGACGTCGGCTTGATGGCGATCGATGCGGTGATGTCCTGGCCGGTCGAGATTCCGCCCAACACGCCACCCGCATTATTGGTGGCAAAGCCGCCGGGCGTCAGTTCGTCGCCATGCTCCGTGCCTTTTTGCGAAACTGAGCGAAAGCCGGCGCCGATCTCAACGCCCTTTACCGCGTTGATGCCCATCAGCGCGAACGCAATGTCGGCGTCTAGCTTGTCATAGATGGGTTCGCCGAGACCTATCGGCACATTCTGGGCCACGACGTCGATGCGCGCACCACAGGAGTCGCCATCCTTGCGCAACTGGTCCATATAGTCTTCCAGCTGCGGAATCACCGTCGCGTTGGCAGCGAAAAACGGATTATTCGGCACGTGGTCCCAGGATTCGAAAGGAATCGCAATGTCCCCAAGCTGGCTCATGCAGCCCTTGAACACCGTTCCGTACTGCTGCTTCAGCCACTTGCGCGCAATCGCGGCGGCGCCGACCACCGGTGCGGTCAGCCTTGCCGACGAGCGGCCACCGCCGCGCGGATCGCGGATGCCGTACTTGTGCCAGTAGGTGTAGTCGGCATGGCCGGGACGAAAAGTATCGAGAATGTTGCCGTAGTCCTTGCTGCGCTGGTCCTGATTGCGGATGAGCAGAGCGATCGGCGTACCGGTCGTTTTACCTTCATAGACACCGGACAGGATTTCGACGGTGTCGGGTTCCTGTCGCTGCGTCACGTGACGGGAAGTGCCTGGCTTGCGACGATCAAGCTCCGGCTGGATGTCGGCCTCGGAAAGCTCCATGCCGGGCGGGCAGCCATCCACCACGCAGCCGATGGCTGGGCCATGCGACTCGCCAAACGTGGTGACAGTGAAGAGCGTGCCAAAAGTATTGCCGGACATGATAAGTAGCCAAGTAATCGGGAAAGCATAGATTCTAGCGTATCGACGGAAGCGTTCGTTGAAAAACGGCATCGCTCCGAAAAACTTTGCACGCTGCGTCATCCCGCGTTCGTTAGCGCTTTGGCATCACCTTGCCATGGTTTCGCCGTGAAATTGCGACATTAAGCCCCTTTTCTTCAGCTTGCCCTGCTGCTTATGGCATCTGCTGATTGCACATGGCGGGAATCTGGTGCAACATCCGTGAGAAGTTGAATAACAGCAAGGTCGTTTTCAGAAATGAAAACAGTGTGGTCGTCGACAAGGCAGATCATCAGGCCTTTTGAAGAACTATCCTTTGTCCATGGAATTATCGATATATTGTTTCCAGGCAAGAATATCTGCAATCCGGAGAGGACAATGAGCAGAGCGAGCACGTCATCGGACGACGATCTCGTCTTTCTGGACGAAAGTCCAGTGACGCCCTTTGGCGTCAGTGCGCTGTACACCAAGGGGGTATGGCGCGTAATGATCGTTGACGACGATGCGGACGTGCATTCCGCGACAACCTTCGCGCTCAGCAACCTGGAAATTCAGCAGCGTCCGCTGGAGTTTGTGCATGCCTATTCCGCCGGCGAAGCGCGGGAACTGCTGGCGACAGAAACTGACATTGCCGTCATCCTGCTGGATGTCGTGATGGAACAGGACGACGCCGGGTTGCAACTGGTACGTCACATTCGCGAAGTGCTCAAGCTGTGTGAAGTCCGCATTATCTTGCGCACCGGCCAGCCCGGTTATGCACCTGAAATCGATGCAATTCGCGATTTCGACATCAACGACTACAAGACCAAATCCGAACTTACCCGTATCAAGCTGTACACCACCGTGACGGCGGCGATTCGCTCGTACGAACAGATTTGCGCCATCAATGCGAGCCGGCGCGGGCTGGATCATATTGTTCGAGCCAGCACAGAGCTGATGTCGCTCCATGGGCTTGATGACTTCACCTCCGGCGTGCTCACCCAGGCCGCGAAGCTTCTGAATCTGGAAACCAATGGCGTACTCTGCGTGCAGGAGCATGGCGTCGATCTGAATCGCGAGTTGTCCATCATCGCGGCGGCCGGAGCCTATTCCAGCATGACAAAAGGCGCTACAGGATCGATACGCGATGCACGGGTCGCCGATGCGCTGAAACACGCGCTCGGCGAACGTCGCAATATTTACGGCACCGATAGCATCGCGCTGTACCTTGGGAGCAGTGCCAATCGGGATTTCGCCGCGATGCTGGATGTACGATCGCCGCTCAATGAGATCGACCAGCGCCTGCTTGAAGTCTTTTGCCGCAACATCGCTGTCGGGCTCGACAATGTCCTCCTGGTGACCCGACTGGAAAACCAGGCGTTCTATGACCCGCTGACCAAACTGCCGAACCGCACCCGGCTGCGTGAACTGATCGACGATGCGCTGAACACGGCATCCCGCCGCGACACAACCCTGGCGCTGGTGGACATCGACCATTTCTCTGAAACCAACGACGCCCTTGGACACCAGTTCGGCGACCTCCTGCTGTTGGGAGTCGCCGCCCGCCTGCAGGCGCAACTTGGCAGCCAGTTAGTGGTCAGCCGCGTCGGTGGCGACACTTTCGGCGTGCTTGGCGAAGCGGCGCTCGTCAATCCCGGCGTCCTGCTCGACCTCTTTGCCAGCCCGTTCAATATCGACGGTCAGGAAATACAGCTGTCGGCCACTGCCGGCCTCGTACGCTTGTCGGACTATGACGGCATCGGAGCCGATGCGCTGAAAGATGCCGATATCGCGCTGAAGCGCGCCAAACTGATGCAACGCGCGGGCCATCTGTTTTTTACCCGCAGCATGGGCGTCGATATCCGTGAACGTGTCCGGATGATGCATGCGCTGCGGACCGCTTTTGACGACAGGGAACTGTTTGTCGTCTACCAGCCGCAAATCGACCTTGCCACCCGCCGTCCGGTTGGCGCTGAAGCGCTCTTGCGCTGGAAAACCCAGGATGGCAGCTTCGTGCCGCCCGACCGCTTTATTCCGATTGCCGAATTTTCCGGCCTGATCATCGAGATCGGTGAGCAGGTCTTGCGCCAGGCTTGTCTGGAACTGGTTCGGCTCCAGAGCCTCGGTTTCAGCGAGTTCACGATGTCGGTCAACGTATCGCAGGTCCAGTTCCGTCATCCGCTATTTCTTAACATGCTGCGTCGGGTACTGAACGAAACCGGCGCGCCGGCCTCGCGCGTCGAGCTGGAAATCACCGAATCCATCGCAATGGAAGAGCCTGATGTGCTGATTGAACTGCTGAGCCAGATCAAGCAGACCGGCGTCAGCATTGCCATCGACGACTTCGGCACCGGCTTTTCCTCATTGAGCTATTTGCAGCGGCTGCAAGCCGATCGTCTCAAGATCGATCGCGGTTTCGTCACGGAGATCACAAGCGCATCGCGCGGCAGCAGCATCGCCGAAATGGTCATTCAGCTGGGCCGCAATCTCGGCATGTCGGTAGTCGCTGAAGGAGTCGAAGATGAGCGCCAGGCCAGCATCCTGGAAGCCTTGGGCTGCCCGCTCGCACAAGGTTACCTGTTTGCACGCCCGATGACGGTGGAGCAGTTGACCAGTTGGCTGAAGGACAACGGCGCCCGCTAAATTTCAACCGGCGCAGGCCAGCACGCAACACAGCAACACGGTAGGGGCGCGCCTGGCTGACAAACCATTTCTTCACTGGATATCGAGAATGATGAGCGGACGCTCTTTGACCCTCCGGCGTGCGATCGTGCTGACCGTGGTGCTTGGTCTGCTGGTTCCTGCCCTGCTAATTAGCGGCTATTCGTGGTTCAAGCAATATACTGACGGCATCAAGAAACAGACCGAATACCTTTTGCAGCAGAACGCCGACATCTTGTCCAATGGTATGCAGGAACCGCTTTGGAACATCAACCAGGAGAGCGGCAAGGCCTTGATGGACGCCATGATGGCGCGTAACGAAGACATCGTTCGCATCGAGGTGCGTGACAATGCCCTGGGTGTGTTCGTATCCGGCGAGCGAACGCAACGCCGGGCCGGTTTCACGGCGTTGACCGAAAAGCCGGTCGTCTATCGCGGCAGCACAATCGGTTCGGTCAAGATTGAAGTCGGTAGTACGCGCTTGCGCAGCATCATGGTCCAGGGCTTTCTGGAATCCATGACGGCCGTGCTGGCACAGGCGATATTATCGATCGCGCTGATTCTCATCCTGCTTGACCGCCGCCTCGTCCGTCCGCTGCAAAAACTCGGCATCGGTGCGGAACGGCTTGCCAACCGCGAGCTCGATGTGCCTTTCACCTGGCAACGCCTGGACGAAATCGGCCTGCTCAGCCAGCGTATGGAAGACACCCGGATCAGCCTGCGCAAGCTGTTCGACGAACTGGATCAAAAAAACCATGAACTGGAAAGCGATATCGACAAGCGCAAGCGTGTCGAACAGGAACTGCATGAACGGGAGGAGCGTTATCGCGCGCTGGTTGACCAAAGCCCGATTGCCATCATCGAATGGGACAACCAGTTCAAGATCATTGAATGGAATGCCGCTGCCGAACGCATCTTCGGTTACCCGCGACAGTATGCCGTTGGCCGTAATGCGTCCTTCATTATTCCCGACGCGACAGGTCAATCAGTCGAATCGCTGTTCAGCCGCATCACCGATGGCCGTGGCAACAGCCGCAATATCAGCCTGAATCGCCGGTCGGACGGGCAAATCATTACCTGCCAGTGGAACCATGCGCATGTCTCGTATGAAGACGGCAAGGCTGACCGCCTGCTGTCGATTGCCGAGGACATTACCGAGAAGCGCCGCGCAGAACAGGCGCTGATGCTATCGGAAGCCAAGTTTGCAGGCGCTTTCCAGGGCAACCCCGACTCGGTATCGATTGCCCGCCTGAGCGATGAGATCCTGATCGACGTCAACCAGAGTTTCGCCGAATTGAGCGGCTATACACGCGAAGAATCGATGGGCAAGACCGCCATTGACTTGCGCATCTGGGTCCATCCACATCAGCGCAGGGCGTTTATGGCGGAGATCGGTTCGAGTCGCATGGTGCGAAATTTTGAGTGGGAGATGCGGACCAAGTTCGGTGACCTGCGCCGCGTCGTGACCAATGCCACGGTTTTCAGTACCGGCAACGAGCGCTACATGCTGGCCGTGATTCGCGACGTCACCGATCAGCGTCTACTGGAAGAACGCAAGGCCGAAGCAGACCGCGCCCTGCTGCGTCTGGCACAAGGAACGCGCGACATCGCTGGAGAATCCTTTTTTGAACTGCTGGTAGCCGATCTGGCGTCGGCCTTGCGCACCGACTGTGCCTTCATCGGCTTGCGTGTACCGAACGAGCAAGGCAAGATCCATACGATGGCGACGCATATCCGTGGATTTGCGGTAGAAAGTTTTGATTATGCCAGCGCCGACACACCGTGCGAACGCACGCTGGAAGGTGAGCTCTACGTCCTGCCGTACGGTGTACGAGACGCCTATCCGAACGACGAAATCCTGGTTCGCGAGGGTTGGGAAAGTTATGCGGGCGCTCCGCTGCGCGACTCTGCCGGCAATACGATTGGTGTGCTCGTCGTGATGCATTCCGAAGCTCTCGGCAATCCCGACCTGGTGAAATCCCTGCTGCAGGTGTTCAGTGAGCGCGCCTCGGCGGAAATGGAACGCAAGCGTGCCGAAGAAGAATTGCGCAATAGCGAGCGACGCTTCTCCGCGATTTTCCAGTCATCGCCGATTGCCATGTTCGTCACTCAGGTGCGCGGCAACTACATTGTCAAGGACGTCAATCGCGCGTTCGAAGAACTTTTCCTGCGTCCACGCGATCTGGTCATCGGCCGCAATACGGTCGAACTGAACCTGTATTGCAATACTGACGACCGCAGCGCCCTGATTGCGGAACTCAAGGAAAAGGGATCCACCAAAACCCACCGCGAAAGCTGGATGTATCGTGGGGACGGCAGCAAGGTTCTGGTCCAGTTTTCCGGACATACATTTACGCTTGCGGGCGAACGCTTCGGCATTATCGCGTGCGCGGACGTGACCGATAAACGCCGTATCGAGAACGAGATACGCGAACTGAACGCGACGCTGGAGCAGCGTGTCATCGAGCGTACCGAGGAACTGCAGCAGGCCAATCTGGAACTGGCGGATACGCTCGAAACCCTGCACAAGGCACAGGAAGAACTGGTACGCAGCGAGAAACTTGCCGCCCTGGGTTCGCTGGTAGCCGGCGTTGCGCATGAACTCAATACACCGATCGGCAACAGCCTGATGGTGGCAAGCACCCTCGCCGACCAGACCCGCAGCTTGTCCGGCAGCTACCGCGAGCACGGTCTCAAGCGCTCTATGCTGGAATCCTATATTGCCGACGCCGGTACGGCGGGCGACATCCTGGTGCGTAACCTGCAGCGTGCTGCCGACTTGGTCACCAGTTTCAAACAGGTCGCCGTCGATCAAACCAGTTCACAGCGCCGCCGATTCTCCGTGTCTGAAGTTGTTTCTGAAATCATGCTGACCTTATGGCCGACGCTGAAGAAATCGGCATTCACGGTCCAGCAAAACATTTCCGATTCCCTGTTCATGGACAGCTACCCCGGACCGCTGGGGCAAGTGATTACCAATCTCATCAATAACGCCTTGCTGCACGGTTTTGAAGGCCGTCAGGCTGGTCATGTACGGATTATGGCCCATTTATCAAGCGAAGGCTGGATGGAGCTGACGGTGCATGATGACGGCGTGGGTATCCCGTCAGCCAACCTGAGCCGCATCTTCGATCCGTTCTTCACCACCAAGCTGGGCGCGGGCGGATCCGGGCTCGGCCTCAATATTACCCATAACATCGTGACCGGGGTCCTGGGTGGGCGCATACGGGTGCAAAGCGAAGTCGGTGTCGGCAGCACATTTATTCTTTCATTGCCGCTGGTAGCACCGCATCGGCAAAATGTGGAAGAAGCAATGCGTCAGCAGACGACGCTTCCGGCCCTGGATAGCACGCAGTAAGCGGAAGAAAAAGAAACACGAGAACAAACACCGAATCAAAAGCGGGAGCATGCCCCCGCTCATTCTTGCTGTTTAATCCCTTCTTGCCTATCGCCAGTCCCCGCGCAGATTCAGCACCTGCTGGTAAAGCGATTCAGGCGTTGCCACGGCCGGCTCCATCGGCTGGCCGACCACCAGTGACAAGCGGGAAAAGGGACCGCGACGGAAGGAACGTTCAAAGGGATTACCCGGACTGCGCGTCAACAAACTGCCCCACAAACCACGCAAGGCCATCGGAATGACCGGCACCGGCGTGCGATCGATGATCTTGCGGATGCCACCCTTGAACTCATTCATTTCGCCCGTGGAGGTTAGCTTGCCTTCCGGGAAGATGCAAACCAGTTCGCCCTCGTGCAATGCCTGGGCAATATCAACAAATGCCTTTTCCATCAGCCACGGATCCTCTTTTGCCGATGCGATCGGAATCGCCCTGGCGGTGCGGAAGATCCAGGACAGGATCGGGACCTTGAAGATACGGTGATCCATGACAAAGCGGATCGGGCGCGGGCTCGCCGCCATGATCACGATCGCATCCACATAGCTCACGTGATTGCACACCAGTACGGCGGCGCCCTCGTCCGGAATGCGGTCGGCATCAACGGTATGTACACGGTGCACCGTATGAATCAGCAGCCACGCCAGGAAGCGCATCAGGAACTCCGGTACCAGCGAGAAGATGTAGATCGCCACGACGGCGTTCAGCAATGCGGTTGCCATGAAGAGTTGGGGAATGCTGAAGCCAGCGTTGAGCAGGACCATGGCAAACAGCGCGGCGACCACCATGAAGAGTGCATTCATGATGTTCATGCCGGCGATGGTGCGCGAGACATGCTTGCGATCGCAACGGGTCTGGATCAGCGCAAACAGGGGCACGATATAAAAGCCGCCAAAGACGCCGATCATGATGCAGTCGAACAGGATGCGCACGCTGCCCTGCTGGCTGACGAAACCGGCAATGTCGACCAGGGCCGTATTGGTGTAAGACAGACTGGCAAGGTAGAGATCGAAGCCGAATACCGACAAACCGATCGATCCGAAAGGTACCAGGCCAATTTCCACCTTATGGCCAGACAGTCGTTCGCATAACAGCGAGCCGGCGCCAATCCCCAGGGAAAACACCGTCAGCAGCAGCACAAAGACGCTATGGTCGCCATGCAGGTAATCCTTCGCGTATACCGGAAATTGCGCCAGGATCACCGCGCCATAGAACCAGAACCAGGAATTGCCCAGCACCGAGAGGAACACCGGGCGGTTTTGCCTGGTGAAAGCGATGTTGCGAACGGTTTCTGTCACCGGGTTCCAGTTGATCGCCAGGTTTGGTTCCGGCGCCGGCGAATGCGGAATACCTCGGCTGAATTGCCAGCCGAGTACAGCGATGGCGATGGTGCCGAAGGCGACCAGTTCGATGCCCCAGGGTTTATACACCACGAGTACCGCGCCCAGGACTTCACCGAGCAGAATGCCGACGAAGGTACCCATTTCAATCACGCCGTTGCCGCCGACCAGTTCCTCTGGCTTTAGATGTTGCGGCAGATAGGCATACTTGACCGGTCCGAACAGCGTCGAATGCAGGCCCATGCCCACTACCGCCGCAACTAACAGCCACAAGCTATGCATCATCCAGCCGAATGCGGCAATCGCCATGATGGCGATCTCCAGAATTTTGACGTAACGCGCCAGCGTGGATTTTTCAAACTTGTCGGCAAGCTGCCCGGCGGTCGCGGAGAACAACACAAACGGCAGGATAAAGAGCCCCGGAATCAGGTTATTGAGCAGGCCGGGATCAAGCGAAGTCCAGTTCAGCGCATCGTAGGTCAGGATCGTCAGCAGCGCGGTCTTGAAGACATTGTCGTTGAATGCACCTAAAAACTGCGTCCAGAAGAACGGGCCGAAACGGCGTTGGCGTAACAGGGAAAACTGACTGGATTGGCTCATGTCAATGTAATGGCAAGGAGTCTGTAAACAAGTGTCAGGCAACATGCCCGAGTGGCGTCGGCACCAAGGTTTCCCGCTCACTGACGGGATGTTCGCCCGACACGGGGTACGGGCGGCTACCGGTCACACAAATGTCTGGGACGTGCTCCCTATTTCCGAAAACACGCTGGGCGAAGTGTAGACGAGGCGCTATGCCTTGTGCACAGGTTTGCAAAAGTCTTGCCAGATAATACCGTGGGTTCAGCCTATTCTCACTGCCAGCGCATGCCCGCTCAACCACGCATTTTCCAGCCGGCCGCCCTCATCCAGACCGGCGGCAAACCAGTCGCCGCATACGCCGATGCCGGCCCGGCTGTCCCAGAGGCAGTCCGTGTTGAGCGTACTGGTTGCCTGTGCATACCGCCAGCGAACCGCCTTGGCATAAACAGGCCGCACAGCGGAACGGGTCACCTCATGGAAAGCCTTGAGCATTTTTTCCCTGACGCGTTCCGGCTCATCGCCGAGGTGTTCCGAACTCCACTCTGCCGACGCATGGCCGATCCAGTGCTCGCCCGGTCGTCGCCCGGGTTTGGAACTGTCGCGTGCCAGCCAGCGCAGGCGACCGCCGTTGCTGACCCATGCACCGTCGTAGGGCAGTTCCAGGGATCGTGGAAATCCCACCATCAGCGCCCAGCACGGTGCGGTATGGGCCTGCCCTGTTTCCTCTGCCAATTCCGGTACCGGCTCCAGTAGCGGAACCGCCGCTTCCGGCGGCAAGGCGACGACCACGGCGTCGTACGGCCCGGCCGTCGCTTCGATGGCGACGGTCTCCGACTGGATGCCCAGCAGCCATTTTTCGCCGTACTTTTCGATGCGGACGACGGTTTGTGCGGTGCGCAGGTCGATCTCCCTGGCCAGTTCACCTGCCAGCGCCGCCATGCCGGGAACCCCGACCATCCGCGGCCGCGTGGTCCCGCCGGAGCGTCCAGCCGGACGTGCATGGCCATCTTCCAGCGTGACCAGGCGGCCTTCCCAGGGAAGCACCCATCCTGCCTCCTGCCACTGCCTTACTTCACGACGGAACAGGCCGCTGTCGGCGGTGAAATACTGCGCACCGTAGTCGAAGCCGCCAAGTTCCGTCTGAAGAGTAGCGACACGCCCTCCGGCTTCTTCTTCCCGCTCAAAGACGACCACCCGATGTCCGTGCTGCCGCAACAGGCGGGCACAACTCAGTCCGGCCAAGCCGGCACCGATAATTGCGATATGCATGGCGTACTCCCTTTTCAGCGTTGATGTCCTATGCGGACAAACAAGGACAATTTAATTTACTGCGCGTCGGACCGCACGAATATGCGTCAAATACGTAGACAATTAAGCGGACAAACTGGCGCATGACCGCATTACAGCTTGAGGTGGCCACACCTGCTGCGTGCAGAACACACCAAAGCAAATCAAAAAAAAACCGTTCAGGAATTTTTCCGTGAACGGCCTTTGCCATTTTGTGTTTCGCACCTGGCGTTGCCTTACTCGTCGCCTTCCGCCGGCCAGTCTCGGATATAGGCCTTGAGCATCTTGTTCTCAAAGCTCTGCGCCTCGAATACCGCCTTGGCAACGTCATAAAAAGAGATCACGCCGAGCAAGGTCTTGGCATTAACGATGGGCACGTAGCGCGCATGCCGTTCCAGCATCAGGCGCCGCACTTCATTGACTTCGGTGTCGGGTGTAATGGTGATCGGATGGTCGTCCATATGCTTGCGCACGGTTTCCGAGCCAACTTGTCCCTTGTTGAGGTGCAGTGCCTTCATTACCTCGCGGAAGGTCAGCATGCCGACCAGTTCACCAAACTCCATCACGACCAGCGAACCGATGTCGCGTTCGGCCATGGTATCGACCGCTTCGGTCATGGGAGTGTCTGGCGTGACGGTGTAGAGAATATCGCCTTTGACTTTCAGGATTTCGGATACTTTCATGAGGCTATCCTCGGGGTGAATGTTTGTTGTCGCAATTGAAATGTAGCTTACCACGAATGAAAAATCCAGAGAGGCATACCGCGCGCAGGGAATGCGTCAAGCGTTAAGTCGCCGGCATGACAGTCCGGCAAGCTGAACGATGCTAGGATATCCGCCACGCAGCGATCGCCTGATCCGCCGCAAAGAATATGTTTTGGAGACCATACGCATCATGAGCAATCCATACTACCCGGGGTTCGACACCCTGTCGCTGCACGCCGGCGCCATTCCCGACCCGGCCACGGGCGCACGCGCAACCCCGATTTACCTGACGACGTCCTTTGTATTCAAGGATTCCGATCATGCGGCTTCGCTGTTCAACATGGAGCGCGCTGGCCATGTCTATTCCCGCATTTCCAACCCTACCAACGCCGTGCTGGAAGAACGCATTGCCGCACTGGAGGGCGGCGTAGCCGGCATCGCGGTCGCCAGCGGCCAGGCTGCAATGCATCTGGGCCTGGCGACGATCGCCGGCGCCGGTTCGCATGTGGTGGCTTCGCGTGCCTTGTACGGCGGTTCGCAGAATCTGCTTGCCTATACCATGAAGCGCTTTGGCATCGATACCACTTTTGTCGATCCACGCGACCTTGATGCGTGGCGCAATGCGATCCGCCCGAATACCAAGGTGCTGTTTGGTGAAACGCTTGGCAACCCGGGCCTGGATGTCCTCAACATCCCTGAAGTCGCAGCAATTGCGCATGAGCGTCATTTACCATTGATGGTCGATGCGACCTTTACGACACCCTACCTGCTGCGCCCTTTCGACCATGGCGCCGACCTGATCTTTCATTCCGCCACCAAATTCCTTTGCGGCCACGGCACGGCGGTTGGCGGACTGCTGGTCGACGGCGGCACCTTCGACTGGCAACAGGCGTATGAAAAGACCGGCCACTTTGCGGAATTGTGCGAACCGTATGATGGTTTCCATGGCATGGTCTTCAGCGAAGAGTCGACTGTTGCGGCTTTTTCCTTGCGTGCCCGCCGCGAAGGCTTGCGCGATTTCGGCGCGGTGATGAGCCCGCACAATGCGTTTGCAATTCTGCAGGGCATCGAAACCCTGGGACTGCGGATGGACCGGCATGTCGCCAATACCCGCAAGGTGGTTGAATTTCTCGCTTCGCATTCAGCCGTTGAATCGATTGCCTATCCCGAACTGGAATCCCATCCCGACCGCGCGTTGGCAGCTAAATTGCTGCCCAAAGGTTGCGGTGCGGTATTTTCGTTCAGCATCAAGGGTGACCGGGCTGCGGGCCGGCGCTTCGTTGAAGCGCTGAAAATCTTCTCTCATCTTGCCAATGTGGGCGATGCCAAATCACTGGTAATCCATCCAGCCTCCACCACACATTTCCGCGTGCCGACCGAGCAACTTGCCGCTTCCGGCATTACCGAGGGAACCATGCGGCTGTCGATTGGCCTGGAGGATGTGGATGACCTGATCGAAGATCTTGGCCGCGGGCTGAAGGCCTCGCAGAAAGGAGCCTGAGATGCTGATCAATGTACAGGGGCATGAGGCCTATTGCTACACCGGTGGCCGGTCGTTCAGTACCGAGTTGCCGACGGTGGTGTTTATCCATGGTGCGCAACACGATCATTCGGTGTGGGTTCTGCAGACGCGATATTTTGCCCATCATGGGTTCGGGGTACTGGCAGTCGATCTTCCGGGGCATGGTCGTAGCAAAGGCGAGCCCTTGCCCAGCGTCGAGGCAATGGCGGACTGGCTGCTTGCCTTGCTGGATACTGCCGGTGTCCAAAAAGCCATTCTGATTGGTCACAGCATGGGATCGCTGATCGCGTTAGAAGCTGCTGGCCGCGCGCCGGAACGGGTGACGAAGCTGGCGCTGGTCGGGACTGCTTATCCGATGCGGGTGTCGGATGCCTTGCTGAATGCGGCGAAGAATGACGAGCAGTCCGCGATCGATATGGTGAATGTGTGGTCGCATTCGACCTTTTCGCAAAAGCCTTCATCGCCAGGGCCGGGGTTTTATGTGCTTGGCGGGAATCAGCGCTTGATGCAGAGGATTTCGGCGCAGCATGCAGCACCGGTGTTTTATACGGATTTTGTGGCGTGTAATGCGTATGCGAATGGAGAGGCTGCGGCGAAGGCGGTGGCTTGTCCGGTGCTGATGCTGCTTGGGCGGAAGGATATGATGACGCCACCCAAGGCTACGGGGGCGCTTGCGAAGCTGATTTCAGATTGTAAGGTGACGGTGCTGGAGGATTGTGGGCATGCGTTGATGGCGGAGCAGCCGGATGCTGTGCTGGAGGAATTGTTTGGGTTTGCTGTGGAGTGAGTTTTTGTTTGTCTTTCTTCGGTGATTCAGTTCCGTTCGTTCTTCGTGGATGCTAGCCGGGACTGACCCCGGCGGGCCACTTACCTTCTTTGCTTCGCCAAAGAAGGTAAGCCAAGAAAGGCGACCCCGGTGCCGTCGCCCTTCGGGTTCCCAAAAGAGCAGTGCCGCAAGCGGGAAGCGCAGAACTCGCCTGCGGCTCAGACAACTGCGCTTCTTTATCCGCTTGCGGCACTGCTCTTTTGGCGTCTGCACCGGGGAATTCAACCCATCCCCTCCCTAGCCCTCCCCTTGAAAGGGAGGGGACGTTCTTGATGTTGGGAGGTAGTGGGGATGCATTGCCGTCCGAAGAAAGTATTGTTCGTAGAGAGCGCCGACGTCGGCAACCGGCAACCGGCAATGCGATGCGCAGCGAGCGAGCCGAAGTTCCCTCCCCTTCAAGGCGGCCCGCGTAGGGGGAGGGTTAGGGTGGGGATGGGTTTAAAAAATCCCCTGTGCAGCCGCCAAAAGAGCACGGGCCAAAACGGATAAAGAAGCGAAACCTGTCTGAGCCGCAGGCGAGTTTGTTTCGCTTCCCGTTTTGGCCCGTGCTCTTTTGGGCACCCGAAGGGCGGCGAACCGGGGTCGCCTTTCTTTGCTTACTTTCTTTGGCGAAGCAAAGAAAGTGAGTGGCCCGCCGGGGCCAGTCCCGGCAAGTTCGTCCGAAGAACAAACGGAACCGAATCACCGAAGAAAAACAAACAAAAAACCTCACCCAGAGGCTCCCGTATCAGCAATCTGCCCCAGAAACGCCCGAATCCGCTCATTCCGCGCATTCCCAAAAAACTCCCCAGGCGGCGCCTCCTCAAGAATCTGCCCCTTTTCAAAAAAGATCACCCGATCCGCCACTTCCCGCGCAAACCCCATCTCATGCGTAACAACAATCATCGTCATCCCGGAACGCGCCAGATCCTTCATCACATCCAGCACCTCCTTGATCATCTCCGGATCCAGCGCACTGGTGGGCTCATCGAACAACATCACCTTCGGCTGCATCGCAAGCGACCGCGCAATCGCCACCCGCTGCTGCTGCCCACCCGACAACTGATGCGGATATTTATGCGAATGTGCCTCCATCCCCACCTTCGCCAGCAAGCCACGTCCGGCCTCCTCGGCCTGTGCACGCGTCACGTTGCGCAGCCGACGCGGCGCCAGCGTAACGTTGTCCATCACCGTCAGATGCGGAAATAAATTAAAACTCTGGAACACCATCCCGACTTCGCGCCGCACAGCGTCGATATGCTTGAGGTCATCGTTGAGTTCAATACCATCAATGACGATGCGCCCGCTATCATGCTTTTCCAGCCGGTTGAGCATGCGCAGAAAAGTTGATTTTCCTGACCCCGAAGCGCCGATGATGACAGTAACTTCTCCCTGATAAAACCGCGTCGACACGTCACGAATCACGTGGAACTGGCCAAAATGTTTATTGACGTGTTCCGCCAGAATCAAGGGTTCCTGGCCAGCCGCTATGCCATTTGAAAGACCGAATGACTTTTCTGTACTCATTGATGTCGCTCCACGTCGAGTTGTCGCTCGATGGCGCCGGAAATCTGGGTCAGCACGGTAGTCAGGACCAGATAGATGCAAGCCGTCGTTACAAATACCGGGATGGGCTGGAAGGTCGCGGACTGAATGCGGTTGCCAATATTGGACAGTTCAACTACACCGATTACATAAGCAAGGCTTGAATCCTTCAGCAAGGACACAAAGTTATTGACCAGCGGTGGTAATGCCACCCTGAAAGCTTGCGGAAACACGACGTCGCGGAAGGTCATGAAAGGCGTGAGGCCCAGTGAACGCGCCGCTTCTGTCTGGCCCTTGTGCACCGCCAGGATGCCGGAACGAATCGCCTCGGCGTTGTAGGCGCCAGCGTTGAATGCCAGCGCTACTACCGCCGAATTAAAATCCGACAACTGCAGCCCCGGCACCATGGCCGGCAAGGCGAGAAAGACAAACAGCACTTGCACCAGCAGCGGCGTACCGCGAATGACCCAGATGTAAAACGCCGACAACAGGCGCAATGGCGCGAACCTCGACAGCTTGGCCAATGCTGCCAACACACCCAGTATGATCCCGATGAAGCCCGACACCAATGTCAGCAGAATCGTGGTCTTGGCGCCTTCTGCAAACTGTTCCGCATTGGAGCCGATCGGTTCCGGCATCCAGGACAGCGGCAACGCCATCAACCATAGAAACAGGAACAGACCTGCGATGGCAATGGCAATGGATACGGCGCTGCGCTTTTCGCGCGACCACTCCGCCGGCAGGATACTGATAGCTGCTTTAGCTGCTTTCAAGGCGCTCTCCTTGGCTTTCTTTTTGTGACGCTTTTGTGAGGTTTATTGCTGGCAGCGGATATCTTCTTTCAGGTATTTCTCGGAAAGCGTCTTGTAGGTGCCGTCCGCCATCACGTCCGCGAGCGCCTTGTCGACCGCAGCGGCAACCGAGGCATTCCCTTTTTTGACGGCGATCGCCATTTTTTCGACGAACAGATAGCCGCCTGCTTTCAACGGCAGGTTGGGATTCGATTCAATGGCATTTTTGACGACAAAGCGGTCGCTGACCCAGGCGTCGACCCGTTTATTGAGAAGCGCGGCACGGGCATCGCTGTCCTGCGGGAAGTTTTTCACGTCTTTGAGGCCGGGAAGTTTTTTTACGTTTGCCATATAGGTCGAACCTGTCTGCACAGCCACCGTCTTGCCGGTCAGCATTGCGGGCGTTTTAATGCTGCCATCCCGTGAAACGATGACGCCGCCGCTGCAGTAATGGGGATTGGTGAAAGTGACCGCCCTGGCGCGCTCTTCAGTGACGCCGAACGAAGCGATCACCATATCCCAGCGATCCTGGCTCAAGCCGGCCAGCAGTGCATCGAAGGACAGCGCTTTCCATTCAATCGCCAACCCCATTTTCTTGACCATGGCTTCGGCCAGTTCCACTTCGAAACCGGTCAGCTTGGAACCCTGATAGTAGTTGAACGGAGGATAGGCGCCTTCGGTGGCGACGATGATTTTGCCACTCGCCTTGATTTCGTCGAACGTGCGCGCTTGCGCCGTCATGCCGACGACCAGGCCGGCAATCACAATCAACAGGGATTTGATACGGTTCATGGGTATCCTCCAATGGAATAGGTGGTGTTATGTAGAGCTGTTTTTTTTCAAGACGGTTCGGACAAAGGCAACTGCACAGACATCAGGATTGGCATACATAGCGTCCCGAAAGCATTGGCGCAAGCATTACCTGATAACAGGGTTGTGCCGGAAATCAAGAAAACAGCAGACAGGCGCGCGATATTAGCCAAGCTTGCTGAGGAGAAGATGCGGAATAATGCGAAACTTTTGAAGAAAATTCGGCAAAACCGGAAAATTCTTCATTGCGATTTGCCGCCTTCTTTTGCGCGCCGATACATAAGATGAAGGTCACCTACGCAAGATCCAATCTTACGCGGCCAAAAGTGGCTAAATAACGCCAACTCTCTTCAAATGTACATAGGGCATCTATCAAAAAGCCCGGCATATCAAACGGAGTACGCCCGATCGATGTACCCGCAAGCAAACCGCCGGAAAAGGTCCAAACTAGCGATGACGGCGGGGCGAACCGCCACCCAGAGGTATCAAAATGCGTACAAATCCGGCAACTTGAGAACGCCGGACAGCTCTTCCAGAGCAGTCTGCACTTCCACTGCGAACGCCGGGTCGGCCAGATCCGCTGGAGCAAGCCGGTCGCGATAATACTTCCCTACCCAGGAAACAAGCGCGCCATACAGGTCTTCCGTCATCAGCACGCCCTGATGCATCGCCGCCACCTCGGCATCGGTCAGCACCACACGCAATCTCAGGCAAGCAGGGCCGCCGCCGTTGCGCATGCTCTGGCGCAAATCGAAGCTGATCAGTTCATCAATAGGGCCGCCGCTGACGATCAGTTGCTGCAAATAACGGGAAACGGCTGCATTTTCCTGGCATTCCTGTGGAACGACCAATGCCATGCGTCCGTCCGGACGGGATAACAACTGACTGTTGAACAGATAACTGGTCACGGCGTCCGCCACCGATACCTCGGCTGCATTGACCCGAATCGCGCGTAATTCGGTATCGACTCCGGCCAATGCTTGGCGCAAGGGCTCAAGCGCCGTGCGCTCATGATGGAAAGCATGCTGGTGGTAGAAGAGCACGTCAGCATTGCCGACCGCGATCACATCGTTATGGAACACGCCCTGATCGATCGTGTCCGGATCTTGCTGGATATAGACGGTCCGCCGCTCGGAAAGGCCGTGCAGCCTGGCCACGGCCTGGCTTGCTTCCAGTGTCTGACGCGCGGGAAAGCGTCTTGGTGATGGCCGGTCAGGATCAAACTCCACCCTACCGTAGACAAACATTTCGACACCGGGCGCACCATGGCTGGCGCAGAGCCGCGTATGGTTGGCCGCGCCTTCATCGCCGAAAGCCGGTGTCGCGGGCAAGGCGTCATGCACGGCGAAATGCCGGTCATCAAAAAACACGGCTTTCAGCGTCCTCGCAGTCTGGGTATGTTCATATGAGCGGTGCAGCTTGTTGTTCAGGTTGGCAACCGTGAAGTGCGTGCGCCCGTCGGCGGTGTCTGCTGACGGACTCACCGTAGCGGCATTGGCAGTCCACATAGGCGAGGCGGAGTAAGCGGAGGCCAGAATCACTGGCGCTTCCTTGTAGGCGCGCGACAGCACTTCGGCATCGGAGCCGGTAAAGCCTATGCTGCGCAACAGGCGAAAGTTCGGCCGCACTTGCGGTGGCAGCACACCTTGTGCAAAGCCTCGCGACGCGAGTGCGCGCATCTTGGCCAAACCTTGCAGCGCCGCCTCCTTCGGATTGGAGACACTCTTGACGTTGTTGTAGGAGGCGACGTTACCAAACGACAGCCCTGCATAATTATGCGAAGGACCGACCAGTCCGTCAAAGTTGAATTCGCGTGCGTTCGCCATGATAGACCTTGGGTTTTCGTCAGAGCCGGCTCAGAACAGGAGTCCCGGTGACAGTTGTTTGGGCATTTCCAGGCGGCTGCTTTCAATCGATGCCACCGGATAGGCACAATAGTCCGCAGCGTAAAAGGCGCTCGGCCGATGATTGCCCGAATTGCCAATGCCGCCGAATGGTGCAGTACTCGCCGCGCCCGTTGTTGGCCGGTTCCAGTTCACGATACCGGCCCGCACATGGGCATTGAACTGCTTCCATAGGGCTTCGTCTTCGCTCAGCAGCCCCGCCGCGAGTCCGTATTCGGTTGCATTGGCAGTGCGAATCGCCTGCGTGAAGTCAGGCACGCGGATTACCTGCAACATGGGACCAAACCATTCTTCGTCCGGCACATCCTGTGCGCTGGTGACATCGATGATGCCTGGGGAGAGAAAACCTGACCCTGCTTTCAAGCTACGCATCGACAGCAGGCTGCTGCCGCCACGACTCAGCAAATCTTTCTGCGCCTGCAGCAGCTTGTCAGCCACGCTGGTCGATACCACTGGCCCCATGAACGGTGCGGGTGTTGCATCGAAGCGTCCCACGGCGATCTTTTCCGCAACCTGTACCAGGCGCTCGATCAAGGCCTCGCCGCGTCGGGAGTCTTCGACGATCAGGCGGCGCGCGCAGGTGCAACGCTGTCCCGCGCTGACAAAGGCTGAAAAAATAATATGGTGAATTACCGCATCCAGATTGCCGGCGTTGTTGGCATTATCGACATCCCATGCAACGAGCGCATTGTTACCCCCCATTTCCAGCGCCAGCATCTTTCCCGGATGCCCCGCAAATTGCTTATGCAGGAAAGCACCGGTACGGTAACTGCCGGTAAACAGGATGCCGTCGAGTTCCGCCTGCTGTGCCAGTGCGGCGCCGGTGTCGCGGCCACCGTTGACGAGATTGAGCACACCAGTAGGCAAACCGGCCTCGCCCCATAATTCCACTGTCCGGATCGCTGTCTGCGGCGCGTATTCGCTTGGCTTGAATACAACGGTATTGCCGGCGATCAGGGCCGGTACGATATGCCCGTTCGGTAGATGTCCGGGGAAATTGTAGGGTCCGAATACACCAAACACGCCATGCGGCCGGTGGCGCAACACCGCGATGCCATCGGGTACGCGCGACAACGATTCTCCGGTGCGCGCTCCATAGGCCTGGACTGAAATATCAATCTTGTTGGCCATCGTGGTCACTTCAGTCCGGGCTTCCCACAGCGGCTTGCCGACCTCCTGTGAAATCAGCAAGGCAAGTTCCTCGCCATGCTTTTTGAGCAAGTCGCGAAACCGGTTGCATACTGCAACACGCGCATCGAGCGAAGCTAACGCCCATTGTTCGAACGCAGCCCTTGCCGCCTTGCAGGCAAGGGTCACCTCATCGACAGTGGCCGCCGTGCCCTGCCAGATAACGATGCCGGTGGATGGATCGACCACCTCGAATCGCGGACCTTCTCCGGCAAGCCACTGGCCGTTCAGATAATGACTAGGCATGGGGTATCTTCCTTGGATTGAGTGCCATCGTTCTCACTGCGTCGCCGTTAGCGACCTGCAGCAGGCGCTTCTGCTCATCTGCCAATACGATACGGCGAGCGCCAGGCCGGCCATCGGTGCTGATGACACGGAAATCTTGCATGGAGGTGGTGGCAACGATCACCGGGACGTCTTCCTCTTTCGGTTTCGTACGGGTTTCGGTTATGGCTTCCACTTCCGTTTTCATTTTCATTGCAGCGCTGCCAACCGTTGCCAGTTCGCTCTCGCGCACCGCGCGTAATTCGATCACCCTCGCCTGCAAGACAGGACCGGCATCGAAAATGTCGACATAACCCTCATAGTGCATGCCTTCCTGCTCCAGCAAATGGCGTGCAGGTGCAGTCGCGACATGCACGCGACCGATCACTTCCTGGGCTTCCTTGGGCAGGTAAGCGACGTACAACGGGTGACGCGGCATCAGTTCGGCGATAAAGGATTTTTTCCCGAGACTAGTCAGGTCGTCGGCACGGTTGAAATCCATCTTGAAGAAATGCTGGCCAAGGCTGTCCCAGAACGGCGAGGTGCCATCGCTACGCTGGAAGCCTCGCATCTCCGCAATCAGTTTTTCAGTAAACAGGTGCGGGAACTGCGCAATGAACAGAAATCGGCATTTCGACAACAGCTTGCCATTGGTCCCCCAGCGGTAGTCCGGATGCAGAAAAAGCGAACACAGTTCCGCACAACCAGTCAGGTCATTGGACAGGTAGAGCGTTTGCATGCGCGAGAAAACGTTCAGTTCATTGCTGGAATGTACCAGGGTGCCGAGACGATAGTTGTAAAAAGGCTCGTCCAGTCCAACCGCACTTTTGATCGCAGACACGCCGACCAGTTTGTTGCGTTCGACGTCTTCCATGACGAACATGTAGTCACGCTGCGCCGGCGCTATCGTTTCAGCAAAGGAAGCACAGGCGATTTCAAGGCGGCGGCCCAAACTCTTGCGGTCCGGTTTGAGCGTCGTCATGCCGGGGCCGACCTGGGTAGCAAGATCGAACAGGTCGTCGAGGTCGTCTTCCCGGATCGCGCGTATCACCAACATGGTCTGGCTCATAGTTTCACCCACAGGACAGGATCGCCTTCAACCACATCAAGGCTGCGCATGGCATCCTGCGAGAGCAGGATATCCTCGCTGACTTCCGGCGATGCACAGCGCGTGACCGTCGCGCGGAAGCGGTCTTCGCGTACGGTAGCGATCAGGCAGGTTTCGATATCTCCGTCGGTATGGCCGGCCCCTGCCCTGCACTCCATCGATTCTGAAAACGAACGCAGCGCATTCTTGTGCGCCCGCAGTACCGGGCCGCCGTCAAAGATATCGACATATTCGTCGGGTTCGAAGCCTTCGTCCGACAAAATCCGGAACGGCAATTCTCCCTCGCTGTGCACCTGCCCCAGCGCAGCCTGCGCGTCCCCGGGTAGCAGCGGCACATAGACCGGGTAATGCGGCATCAATTCCACGATCAGCGTCCGGTTACGCGCACCTTCGATCATGCGTTCCGCTTCCAGAAAATCCATGCCAAAGAATTTGCGGCCGAGCGCTTCCCAGAAAGGCGAGCGGCCATCGGCATCCGTCATGCCCGACATCGATGCAAAGAATTTGTCGCTGAAACGATGCGGTGCGACGGCGGCAAACAGCAGCCGCGCCCGCGACAGCAAGGCGGCGCTGTCGCCGGCACGCCGCTCACGCAGGTAAAAACTCGACAGCTGTGAATGGCTGGTCAGATCGGAACAAAGTGTCAATGCATGCACGTTGTGACTGATATTGAGGTCGCGCGACACTTGGCTCAGCACATCATTGCGAAACGCGAAAAAGGTACCTGACGCACCGGCAGTCGCGGCAATCGCCGCAGTGCCGGCAATCGCGCCATCCGGCCCTTCCATGACAAAAAAGTAGGTTTCCTCGCTCGGCACATCGGGTTGCGAGGAGAACGATGCGATCGAACGCTCCACCGAGCGCTCGATGGTTTTGCGGGTGCGCGGCAAGGTATGGACGCCCGGTGTCGCGACGGCGGCCAGGGTTTCGAGCACCGGGATATCGGCTAATGCTACGGGCCGGACGACGAACATGGGGCTCTCCAGTCTATGCCTGCTGCATCGATTATTGTGAGGTTGCTAGCGTGTCGAGCGCTGCACGCATGCGGGCAACACCTTCGTCGATCTGCGCGTCGCTGATCACGAGCGCGGGCAGCAGCCGCACCACATCGGGGCCGGCGATCAGCAGCATCAGTCCCTGCGCTTCCGCCGCCTTGATGATGTCCTTCGCCTTGCCGCGATAACTGTCGGCCAGCACCATGCCCAGCATCAGCCCGCTCCCCCTGACCAGGGAAAAGACCTGCGGATAATCGCGCACGACACCATTAAGCTTGCTGACAAGGCGCTCGGCCGCTTGATTGACGCGTGCCAGGAAGTTGGGAGTATTGATGATCTGCAGCACGCGCAGCGCCACCGTTGCCGCCAGCGGATTACCGCCATAGGTAGTGCCATGCGAGCCGGCGGAAAATGCTGCGGCGATCATTTCGGTGGTCAGCATGGCGCCGACCGGATACCCGTTACCAAGTGCCTTGGCCGCGGTCAGGATGTCGGGTATTACGCCATAGCCCATATAGGCGAACAGCTTGCCGGTGCGCCCCATCCCGCACTGGACTTCATCGAAAATCAGCAGTGCGCCGCGCGCATCGCAGAATTCCCGCAAGGCATTCAGGTAAGCCGGGTCGGCCGGCAGTACACCGCCCTCGCCTTGCACCGGTTCCACGACCACCGCACAGACATCGTCGCCAATGGCGGCGCGCGCCGCCTCGATGTCATTGAAGGGAACGTGGCTCAGTTCCGCCGGCAGTGGCTCGAAGCCTTCGGTGTACTTGGGCTGGCCGCCAATCGAGACAGTAAACAGGGTGCGGCCGTGAAAGGAATTCACGCAGGAGACAATGCGTGACTTGTGCGGGCCAAACTTCGTGTGCGCATATTTGCGCGCCAGCTTGAAGGCGGCTTCATTGGCTTCGGCGCCCGAGTTACAGAAGAAGGCGCGATCGGCGAAGGTCGCCTCGGTCAGCGCGCGTGCCAGTTGCAGCACGGGTTCGTTGGTATAGCCATTGCCGACATGCCACAGCTTGTCTGCCTGGGTACGCAAGGCCTCGACGACGGCGGGATGAGAGTGTCCAAGACTGGTAACGGCAATGCCTGCGGTAAGATCAAGATATTGTTTGCCCTGTTGATCCCACAGATCCAGGCCCTGCGCCCTGACCGGCACCATGTCGCTCGGTGCGTAGGTCGGCACCATGACTTCATTGAAAGTCTGGCGGCTGACCGGGTCTGCATGGAAAATTGCTTCGTTGTCAGGTCGTGGAATGGCATTCATTACAGGCTCCGTTTCATCGTGTAGGGAAATTATAGGTAGTGCGTAGCACAAACTCTTTTAAAACTGCGACGCCGACTTTCAACAATTCGCAGCGCATGCCCTATTGAGTGGTTCGCATTGCCATTGTTCATGCTGTTTATATTGCTCAGTATCACGCAGGCCGCCGCTCCGGCAGAAGTTTCCGCTGGCGTTCTTCGCGGGGAGAAATACCAAACAAGGTGCTATACGCAGTTGAAAAATGCGATCCCGATGAAAATCCGCACATCAGTCCGACCTGGACAATCGAGTGACTGGAATCAAGAAGTAGCTGCCGCGCCCGTTGCAGGCGTAATTCGAGGTAGTAACGCGATGGCACACTGCCGAGATATTGTTTGAACTGCCTTTCCAGCTGGCGACGCGAAATACCGACCAGACTGGCAAGATCGTCGGTAGCGAGCGGCTCTTCGATGTTGGCTTCCATCAATGACACCGCTTCCGACAACTTTGGTTGCAATACGCCGAATCGCGCCTGAAGCGCCATGCGTTGGCGATCGGAATGACTGCGGATTCGATCGACACACAGCTTCTCCTTAACCTGCGCTTGCACATCGGGGCCAAATAACTCGCCAATCACTGTCAGGGTAAAGTCGATGCTGGCCGACCCGCCGCAGCAGGATAGCCGTTTGCTATCCAGTTCGAACAGGTTGGGTGTCAGGATTGCATGTTCGGCAACTTCATCGGTATCGGGATAGAGAGACCAGGGCAAGGCCGTTCGTACCCCTTCCATCACACCTGCACGTGCGAGCCACAATACGGGGCCGCCAACAGCGCCCCATACTGGGGCCGTTCGCAAGCCTTCGACCAGCGCACGTGATTCCGCAGGCGCAAGAGGTGGGCAATCTTCATCACCGGCCACCAAGGCAATATGTGCGGCAGGCAGGTATGGCGTCGACGCCATACGGCCTCTTGTGTCGCCTCCAATGAAGTCACCAAAAGGCACTACCTCGACTGACAGGAGCGCTGGACCGAGAATGCCGCTCGCCGCCTGCAGCGGATGCACCACCCCGGAAAGCGTCAGGGAATAGGTTTGCGCCGCATCGACAATCAGGATGCGTAGCGGCGTATTCCGTGCAAGGCTGGACAGGCTGGCAAATGGCATGGATCAGGGAGAGGTGTCCGGAACGCCATTGTGTGCCAACAATGCCAGTCTACCAAGAGGCTTGCCGGAATTCTGCAAAAGTCCGTCGCATTCAAAAAATCTTCGACATGATCAAACAGGCACCTGCGGTCCTTGATCATGCCTTGCTTTATCCGTTCGAGGCAACGGCTAGCGACCGCCGCTGACGCGGCGCCCATTGGCTCACAATCATGCCGAGAATCAACAGAAATCCGCCAAACACGCTGCGACTGGTCATGGTTTCCGCCAGCCAGAAATAGGCGGCAATCGCGGCGCAAGCCGGCTCGAACGCATACACGATCGCCGCTTCGTTCGCACTGCTGTGTCGCTGTCCCCAGGTTTGCAGGGCAATGATCGCCGCCGTGGCGAAGGCGCCAAGATAGGCAAGGTTTGCCATGTTGTCGCTGACGCCCTGCCGGAGCTGTTCCATCGTCAAATGTTCGGGTGTCACTACCATGATCGCCGCGCCCGCCAGGCAGGCCACCGTCAAAATCTGCATCGCGGTGAGCGCCATCAGATCGCTGGCTTTACGCGTCAGGGTTTCCATCAGCTTGACGTACACGCCAAAGCACAGCGCGCCGCACAATGCCATAGTGTCGCCGCTGCTCCATCCACCGCCGTCCCAGCACATGGCAAACAAGCCGGCGATGGCCAGCAGTACGGCGGCGATGATGCGGTTTTCCGGCATGCGGCCGGCAAGTATGCCCAGCAAGGGAACGATCAGTACGTTCAGGCCCGTGATGAATGCATTGCGGTTTGCGCTCATCTGGCCCAACGCCTCTACCTGCAACATGAAGGCGGCAAAAAGCATCATGCCGAGCACCCCGCCCCAGATGAAATCCGGGCGCCGTGCCTTGAGCATGAAAGGCAGCAACAGCAGGCTTGCCATCGCAAAGCGAAGGAAGGCAATCCACACCGCTGAGAAATGGTTCGACAAGTCTTTCATTGCAGGGAAGGTGGTCCCCCATACCATGGTGACGATGAGCAAAGCGAGAACACCGCGAAATCGAAGCGGAATCAGCATGAAAAACCTGAAAAGTGGAAAGCCGCCTATTATCGGTGTTCTTGGCGCCGCATGCATCGAGTTGAGGTACAAGACGCACCCGGCCAGTGATGTACGCTGGCTGGGTGAGGCAAGTTTCGGGACAAGCCTGTATTTTAGAATCGATCAGATATCGAAGCTGATGCCCTGCGCAAGCGGTAGCGCATGACTGTAATTGACGGTATTGGTGGCCCGCCGCATGTAGGCCTTCCAGGCATCGGACCCGGATTCCCTGCCGCCGCCGGTGTCCTTTTCTCCGCCAAACGCGCCACCGATTTCCGCACCGCTCGGACCGATGTTGACGTTGGCGATGCCGCAGTCGCTCCCCGTTGCGGACATGAACAATTCGGCTTCGCGGATATCGGTGGTAAAGATGCTTGACGACAGTCCTTGCGGCACGGCGTTATTCCATTCGATCGCCTGTTCAAGCGCATCGTAACGCACGACATAGAGAATGGGCGCAAAGGTCTCGTGATGCATGATCTGGGTCTGTTCCGGCATCTCCACCAGCGCCGGACGCACGTAATAGCCGCGTTCGAAAGCGGCTACTTGCACCCGGTCACCTCCGGATACCTGGCCGCCATCGGCCCTCGCCTTGTCCAGCGCAAGCTGCATCGCCTCGAAGGCCCCGGCGTCGATCAACGGGCCGATCAGTTTGCCGGCTTCCAGCGGATTGCCGACCGCAAGCGTGCCATAGATTTTCTGCAGGCGCGGGACGAGGCTGTCGTAAATCTGCCGATGCACAAACAGTCGGCGCAAACTGGTACAGCGCTGCCCCGCCGTACCGACCGCGGAAAAGACGATAGCGCGCGCGGCCAGTTCCAGGTCGGCACTGGGTGCGACGATCATCGCATTGTTGCCTCCCAGTTCAAGCAGCGAACGTGCCAGCCGTTGCGCGCAACGCTGCGCGACCGCACGTCCCATGCGCGTGCTTCCCGTGGCGCTGACAAGCGGGACGCGCGTATCATCGACCAGTACCTGTCCGATATCGCTGCCGCCAATCAGCAGTTGCGACAAGCCCTCCGGCGCGTCGCTGTCAAATCGCTTACATGCCCTGTCGAACAAGGCTTGCACCGCGACAGCGGTCAATGGCGTTTTTTCCGATGGTTTCCAGACCACGCTATTGCCGCAGACAAAAGCCAATGCCGCATTCCACGACCAGACCGCGACCGGGAAGTTGAACGCCGAAATCACACCGACCACGCCCAGCGGATGCCAGGTTTCCATCATCCTGTGTCCCAGGCGTTCTGACGCGATCGTAAGTCCATAAAGCTGCCGTGACAGGCCGACAGCGAAGTCGCAAATGTCGATCATTTCCTGCACCTCTCCCAAGCCTTCCTGCAGGATCTTGCCGGCCTCCATCGTGACCAGCCGGCCAAGCGCGTCCTTGTGTGCGCGTAGCTCTTCTCCAAACAGTCGCACCAGCTCACCGCGGCGCGGTGCGGGCACCGTACGCCAAACATGGAAAGCACGATGCGCGCGGGAGATTTTTTCAGTCGCCTCCTGTTGCGTGTCGGCACGCAGGCTTGCCAATACTTCGCCATTGATCGGTGAGATGCTGCGCACCGCATTGCCTGCATGAGCGGAAAGCTCAACATCCAGGATACCCGGGACACCCATGACACCCAATTGCGTCAGCACATCCTTGATCGTTTCCATGTTGCTTTCCTTTCTCAGACCGCATAGACACGGCCAAAGCGATTGTCGAGAAAATCTTGCAGACTTGCCTGTTCCTGGCGGATCAATCCGCGCTTCGGCAAACGGCCCTGCATGACGAGGTCCACCATGGTACAGATGCCAGCCGCCGTCGTGATCTGAATCGCTGACAACAACTGGCCATTGACCGGCTGGCTGTAGATCTTCCGGGCATAGGTCTCCTGTTCCAGGCGGCCTTCCCGCTGGCCGCACACGCTGGCAAAAACCAGCACGACGTCCTGTCGGGTCATGGGAATCGATGATTCCAGCACTTCCTTCAGAATCGGTCGCCGCTCCAGCAAGCCGAGTTGCAAGTCACGTACCAGCATCTTGATGATATCGCGGTGCCCCGGGTAGCGGACTGTCTTGTAATTCAGGTTCTGTACCTTGCCGGCCAGGCTCTCGCACAGGGTGCCGAGACCGCCCGAGGTATTGAAGGCTTCATAGTCGATACCATCGAGCGAGAAATGCTCGACCTCCTCCAGCGGCGATACTTCGCGCAGCCCGCCGTCCACGATGGCTTCGCAGGGATTGCAGTATTCATTGATCAGGCCGTCGGTACTCCAGGTAAGGTTATATTTCAGCGCGTTGCTCGGGAAGGTAGGTAATGCCCCGACGCGCATATTGACGTCGCGCAGCGTATCGAAACGGCTGGCGAGGTCATAGGCGACAATGGAAATAAAGCCCGGTGCGAGCCCGCATTGGGGAACAAATGCCGTCGCGGCGCCTTCGGCGAGTTGCTTGACGATGCGCGTGCTTTCCACATCCTCGGTCAGGTCAAAATAATGCGCGCCGGCTTTCTTTGCCGCACCCGCAATGACCGGCGTCAGAAAATAGGGACAGGCGGAAATCGCAATGTCGTGACCGTGGATCAACTCTGTCACCGCTTTTGCATTGCCGATGTCGACAGAGACTGTCGTCACATCAGGAAAATTCATCTGATGCACATGGGCGAGACGCTGCGGATCGCGGTCCGCCACTGTCAATGTATAGTCGCCGCTGTGCGACAGAAGATTAAGGATGGCATCGCCGATTTTTCCTGCACCGAGGAGGATCAGTTTGTTTTTCATGTGGCTCTCTTCTTGTCAATGGACCGGGCTGGCCATGCAAAAAGTGTAAGGGCGAGCCTGGTCAGAAGATAGGGAGCAAAGCGTCGTCATAATGTATCATTCCACTACAAAACGTCGAAACTTCAAGACACTTCGCCTAATATGAAACCGGTACTCGACGAGATCGACAATAAAATCCTCGCCTTGTTGATGGATGACGCCCGCATGCCGGTAGCTACCATCGCCAAGCGGGTCGACATCGCGCGCACCACGGCGATTGCACGTATCAGCAATCTTGAAAAACGCGGCGTCATTGCCGGCTATGGGGTGCGCCTGAACCAGGATTTGTACCAGCCGGCAGTACGCGCCTACGTGGGCATTGCCGTCGATCCCGGAAAGGCAGCCTCGCTGGTCAAACTACTGCAGCGCATGGCGGAAGTCGAGACCTTATGCGCCGTCAGCGGACCGGTGGATTACATGCTGACACTGCGTTGCCAGTCGACCGGCGAACTCGATCGCCTGCTTGACCAGATCGGCGCAATCGACGGCGTGCGTCAGACGTCGACCTCCATCATCCTGACCAAGCGGATTGACCGAAGTCCAGTCTGAAGACATCAAATGCGGCCAAGGTTCGTTCAGATGAACGCGCGGCGGCCCTCAAGGAGAAACACATGCATTCCATTTCAGAATCAAAAAAAAACCACTTGTGGCGCAAGGTTGTCTGGTTCACCGATCCGAATGAGCATCCGCTCGGGCCGCATCATTCGGTGGAGGTTTATTGCAGCGAAGAGTCCAATGGCTACGCCGTCTGGTATGTGCGCAAGCTTGGCAAGGATGATCCGCGCGGCGGCGGCATCGACAATGGCGACTACCTGCTGCACTACTTCCCGAAGACAGCCCGCGACGATGCGATCGAACGCGCGGTCCTGATCGCCAACAGCGATCCGTCAACCGACAGGATTATCGCGAATCTCGACGCGCTGGCCGCTGCGGCACAACGCGTCTAAACCGGCAACAGTCATGCTGGCCACAAGGGCGGCTCATCCATCAGGGCCGCCTGCTCGCGCAGTTCGAGTATCCGGTCCTGCCAATAGCGCTGCGTATTAAACCAGGGGAAGGCAACCGGAAACGCGGGGTCATCCCAGCGTCGCGCCAGCCACCCTGAATAATGAATCAGGCGCAGCGTACGCAAGGCTTCGATCAGAAAAAGTTCACGTGGATTGAAGTCGTAGAAATCTTCGTACCCTGCCAGAACGTCCGATAACTGCTGCACCATGTCGCTCCGCTCACCGGACAACAGCATCCACAGATCCTGGATCGCCGGCCCCATCCGGCTGTCGTCAAAATCCACAAAATGGGGTCCTGCATCGGTCCACAGCACATTCCCCACATGGCAGTCGCCATGCAGGCGCAGCATTGCCACATCGCCTGCCCGGTCATAGCAGCGCCGCACGCCGTCCAGGCATTGCTGCACGATGCTCCGATAAGCCTGTTCAAGATCGTCGGGAATAAAGCGGTTGGCAATCAGGTAGTCCAGCGGCTCGACTCCGAAGGTTTCCACGTCGAGTTGCGGTCTTGACTGGAAGGGCTCAATCGCGCCGACTGCGTGAATGCGACCGATGAAGCGGCCCATCCATTCCAGTGTGGCGCTGTCGTCGAGCTCAGGTGCGCGACCGCCCTGGCGAGGAAACACCGTAAAGCGATATCCGGCGTGGGTGTGCAGGGTGTGGCCGGCGATCTCCAGTGGAGCGATGACGGGAATTTCCTGATCCGCCAAGGCCTTGGTAAACATATGTTCTTCATAAATCGCTTCGTCAGACCAGCGCTCGGGCCGGTAAAACTTGGCGATCAATGGAGCTCCCTCTTCCATTCCAATCTGGTACACCCTGTTTTCGAAGCTATTGAGCGCTAAAAGACGCCCATCGCTAAAGAGTCGAACGCTTTCCAGTGCATCAAGCACCGCGTCAGGAGTAAGGGATGAAAATGGATGTGCATTCGGTGGAGTCATGCCGTCATTGTAGGCGCTTATGATCGCAATGGCGAAGGTCACCGTGCCATCGAGCAATCACCATGCTTCTTATTCATACAGGATCAGGCATCAGGCGGGAGATCGGTCCGCATCTTCCAGCATCACTTGAATTTTGATCTGGCTTCTGACAGCAATACGCCCGATTTTTCCCGGTGTAAATTTTGCCTGCTTGAAAGCATCGACAATCTGATGCTCTGCTTTTTCCTGCAGATACGAATCCTCGACGACGACACGAATAACACTGCCATCGTCATTGATAAACAATCTCAGAATGAGCGTTTGGGATGGAACGCCTGAAATTGCTAACTGACTGGAGATATCCCGGATTACCACCGGAAATTCAGTCAGCTCACTAGGCCGAAAATAACGAGGTTCGGGAGGCTTCACTACAGAGAGCACCGAATTTTGCGGATCTTGGCCAAGCTCTGCAAGGTTTCCGTTCTTTAGTGCGTTGTCGGCTATTGCACTATGTTGCTGACCCAGCTGGACCTGCGATAACTTTTCCCGCACAGCCTCTTGATTCTGTACGAAATATACCGACATTGCCGGCTTGCTTTGCGACGCACTGCCTGCGGCGCTCGTTGTGGATGAACTTGCGCTGATCCAGAAGACCATGCCAACATGCACAGCTATTGAACCAATGAACGCACTATTGCGATATCGTGACTTCATCAGAAATCATCAGGTAATGGAATTGGCCATACTGGCATTTTTCGGTAAGTCACCAATTGAAACAGTCGCAGCAGCCTGGAAAAATCCGGAGTGTTAAACACCGATAATCAATCAAATAATTCACGCCATAGAACGCGCTTTGCTCCGCCAGCGCTTCCAGCAGGCGCAATCCTCATGTCGATCGGTACGGGCTTCTGTCCGTCGGCTGTAATTGGATAAGTAACAGGCTTCCCACCAGGCAGTTTGGATACGGTCACACCAACGATGGGCGACGTAAATTTGGAGGCAACCGTCGTTGTGCTTCCCACATATCCGCCAGTGCGATAATCCAGCTGATACAGCCAACTGTAGCCACCGGGCTGGCACGCCGAAGCTTCGGGAACGGTAGTGGCCATGACCAATGTGCCGAAATAAAGCTGGGGGTCAACAGTAACGCGCTCGCCACTATCGGGAAGATCTATGTACCAACCGAAATCCGTGGTCCAGTCAACTGCATCCTTTGAACCTGATCGGGATACTCCATTTCCTGAAACCTGTTGCTGGATGAGCTGTGAGGTGCCGGTAATCGTTGTCGAACCATCGTCGCGGACCGCATAAATGGACTGGACAGTGGTGCTTGATAGGTCTGTGGTACCCAGATAGCGACCGCTACCAAAGTACACGACGTTCTTTCCATCGACATCGGCGATTTCCGGTGAGGCCATAATCGGCTTTTCAGTGCCCATTGCGGCGAGCTTATGTGCCGTACCCGCATTCAGGTCAAAACGCCACATGTTGCCAAGCAAGTCTCCGCCATATGCGGCAACTGCCGTGTTATCCACTGAAAACTCTCTGACTTTCACATTTACTTTGGCCAAACCGCCAGGATTGTCTACCGAACCTTCGTTTGTCGGAATGGTTTTGATGACGCTGCCATTTGCAAGATTCAGGACATAGACATAGCCCTTGCCGTCGGCATTTGGATAATTGCTCCCTTCAGGAATATTGTTATAGCCCGACGTAACAATCGCAACCCATGAGCCATCGGCTAGTTTGGTCACGTAAGGGATACCGTAGCTATACCCGACGTTATCTTTATCAGCAGCCGAAAAATTCCACATTGGTTTAGGATCCGCGGGATCAGTGACGTCGAGCGCGTAATAACCGCGTCCACCTTTTCCAAGTGCACCGATCAAGATCGTTTTCCAGCTTGTGCCAATTTTGGCATCGGTGACTGTTAATGGACCATCCAGATAAAACCGGTGATTCGTTCCGTATTCCGAATCGGCAAGCCGCCAGAGCTCAGGCAGGATAATTGGCGGAATATATGCCCAGCGTTCCGTCCCCGTCGTTGCATCGAATGCGTGCAGCATGCCGTCGTTTGCGGCGACGTATAACGTAGCCGCACGATCAAGATGCTGCGCCTTGAAGTCTGCGTATCCGTCATCAACAAAATTATGCGGAGGTACTTTTACATACACCGGTTGCGCGTGGATGATGTCGCCGAGAATCTCTTCCCTGTCCCGGTAAAGGCGGGAATAATCGCCGTAAGTTTTTGCATCTCTTTCCTGGTCCTCAAAACGGTCCTGCCCTCGTAAATAGTTGATGAGTGAAGAAGCGGTCGCTGTGGTTTTCTGGCTTGTCGACCAGTCTGAATATTGCGTAAGCTTCGAGGTATCGAAGTACGCTTCCTGTGCAGCCGTCAGTCCGCCTGTCCCAGCCTTGAACAGAGTCCTTGATGTGCCATTTGCGGTATAGATCGTGCGGCTGTCGCTGTCACCACTTGCAGCGATTTTGGAACGAAGTAAAGACGCACCCTGCCACGTCGGGGTTGACGATATGGCGCCCGTCGTCAGATCAACCGTATAGGCACTGATTTGACCATCCCATTTCAGGGTCCGGTAGGTCGCAATATAAATGGCATTGTCACCGGTTGTAGGTTGCAGGTTACTTGTCGCGGCAGCGGCACCGCTACCAGTTTTGCTGTCTATCGATTTCAGGGCGCTGCCAAGACCATCGGCAAGGCTATCCGGATCCTTTGCGCTGAAATAGGTACCGCGACCATTGACTGCCGCGTGCCACAAATCATCGATACGCGCGGTCGTCGTGTTGGAAATTGGATTCGGCCAGTTCTTGGTTCCCTGTTTAATATTGAAGTAATCGCCGGATGTACTGGTTTTATATCCATCCTGATAGGTCAAGGCCCCATCAACGCCAAGACCGACCGTAAACGTTGTCATATGCTGGTGCTGCGCGATGTCGTCTACTTTGGGATCGGTACCTGTGGGCGAGACGTTGTCCTTGCATACATCAGGACTGGCACAAGTGCCGGGGCGAAGGTCAGTATGGTAGTAATAGTAGGCGACGTCGGCCAGCGTATTCTGCGCTTTTGAACTGTCCAGCTCGGGACGCGTGACCCCTGCCACACCGTCCTGGTCTCCCACGTTGGTCGAACCGTCCATTTTCTTCGGTCCATAAGACGATGTTTCGGTGTCATTGTTCCAGTACCCGTCGGTAGACAAAATGGTGTAATTCCTTTGGCAGGAATATTGCACAGGATCCCATCCGGAAATCTGACCGGCATACATCCGTCCCATGCGAGACAGAGCGCCACGCAAAGGAGTATAGCCGTCCATGCGTGCGCTATATAACCTGTCAAACCAATTGGAACGATGGGTTGATGAGAATGTGTCGATGATGAGATCGTGATTGGTCGATCCTACGCCGGACTCGATACTATTAATAAAAAACAATCCGATCCGGTACTTGTCCTGATCCAGTTCGCTAAACGCCTCACCAATACCTGCCTTGGCAAGAAAAGCCCGCTTACGGTAATAGGAATACCAGTTGGCATAGTTGGTCAACGCATCGGCGCTTCCGGCAGTGGTATTAGGTGCTGCAATATTCGACTTATTCATGACGACGTCATAGTCATTGTCGTCATCACACGCCTTACTATTCACGTCCGTCTTGTGCGTGGCATAGAAAAACCCCGGTGACGTCGTATTTACAAAAGCATTGACGGTTGCGCTTCTGTTGTTACCGGATCTTTTGACCAGTGCCAGATTCGGCGTTGACGTCAATCCGACCTGACCTTCAGGCGCCGAGATAGTCAGCCTGTTGCCTGACGAACTGTATGAGGCGGAAAAACCCGTGGTAGCCGTTCGCGCATTGATGCTATCCCGTATGGCCACCCCAAGCGTGTCTTCATTGCTGGTCCCGGCATTGCCTGGTACTTCAGCCGAATCCAGTAACTCGACCTGCGTACCATCGAGCAAGGTGACTTTCAATCCGCTCGCATAGTACTTGGAGCTACCCAGATCGGGGAGCGTTATTGTGGCTTTGGTCGTGGTGACGGCACCGATCGACGTAATATCGACATAGCCGTTATTCGAGCTGCCGTTGAATTGCTTGGCAGTCGATGCAAAATAGCCGTCCTTCAATGCGGAGGTAAAAACCGCATTAGGGAACCGGGTTCCATCCGCCTTGATCGGCGGGCGATAGACTTGCGCGGGATTGTAGGCCAGCGTATTGTACTTGTGCCACTTCCAGCAGTAGTTACCCTTATTGGTACTATCGCTATCCGGCATGTTTTCATCATCCATGGACCCGGAGTCATCGAAAACGTATGCGATGTTCGGATAGATAGCCGTTGTGGTGGCATTTGCCAAGGGCACGTTGGCAAGATCCGTCGCAGCAGTCCAGGCGGTCGTCGGTAACAGTGCGGTCCCGGCAAGTAGCGCTGAAATCTGAAAAACGCTTTTCGCGGTAGCGGTAGGGTTACGGTATGTCATGTTTGTCCTTATAGACCCAAGTCATTGCTACAGCGAGACTATGGTCTGCACATAGCTATGTGTGTTCCTCGGTCCGGAGACCCGCACTGTAATTCTGTAATAACCGCGATTTGCAACGGATTCCCAAGCGCCTGGCTGATATGTCGTCATTTGCCGGGCAGCGCCCTGGCTGCTACCGGTTTGCGCGGTTTGTTCAGTGGCGCACGTCGAGCCGTCGAGCTGACCAGCACTGTCGCACATCCTGTGGATGACGTATGACATGGTGTTATCCGCAGCGTCTTTCGGTAAGGTCTTCACTGCGTGTGCATCGTTCCAATCCAGAACCGCAATAGGCGGTGGGCATTTTGACGGAGGCGGAACATTTCCGTTACCGGTAATATCGAGACAGTTCTGACTGGTCGCGTAATAGCCATTGGCTGCGTTATCCTGCTCAAGACTTGCGGCGTTTGTAGTTAGCCAGGTCAGAGCGGCTTCCACGCCTGCATCGCCGCTTGCGGTGGCACTTTGTCGAAATGCCAGATTCCCGGCGATGATGGTCGAGGTATCGACAGATCGGACCATGGCGATACTCGCCAGTGTCATGACCACGAGAACGATTAATGCAACGATCAGTACGACACCACTTTGCTTATTGAAATGCCTGCCTTGGTGCGCGCAGGATCTGTCCCACAAAAACGGGATGAATTGGCGCATCATAAATTCCCCCACATCACATTACGCAGGGGGACGACCGTTTCAAATACCTTGTACCGATAACACTGCCAGTCGTTCGAATACTTGCTTGCATCGAAAGTCGCCCACGTCGACCATGTTGTCACCGTGTCCGATGTCGTCGTTGTGCAAGCAGTACCGGCGTCAGGCTTCTCATACTGTGTGCTGCGTGCCACGAGGGCAATACGTATGGCTTTAATACGCTTCCAGTTGTCCAGGGTCGGCGTTGTCCAGGTTGCGCCTTTCGCGTCCACCCATTCATTCACGGCCTGATCATTGGCGGGAGCAATGCCATACTGGGCCTGAAGATCTACAATCTCAGGCGCAATCACTTCCTCGCCGGATGCTGGTGCGTTGCTGGAATTGTCGGTTCGGCGAAGCTGACGAGATGCGTAGTCTACTGAATACCCACGTTGAAACGTTCCTGCGTTCGAAGCGGGCTCGAAACACGCCAAGGTCGCCCCGGTTGAGTAAGCCGGCCAATTATTGGCATTCTGAAAATTCGCAGGCGGATTAAACTCTCCGTGAGATCCTGGATTGTGCTGAATTTTCAACGCAGGTCCTTGAACCGCCGTTATCTTCATGAGCGTGCACCTGCCGGCCTGTGACACAAGTACCATGCCGCCGACATTGCATCCCGATACGTTTTGCACGTTGAGTTCCGAAGACGATTGGGGCATCGTGCTTCGCAAGGTGGTTGTGGTGGGGATGCGGAATGTGCCCAAGGTCGGGTCGGAAAAATATTGGACCGAGATCGAATCCGGCCTGTCACCGCCATCGACTATCTTTAATGGGGCAAACGACAGATTCAGCGCACCTGTCGATCCGCCGCACACGGCGCTGCCATCACAGTATGCATAGGTGGAGCTGCACCCGGCATAGCCGGATGTCCCCATGCCCCAACCTGCCATTCGCGTATCGCGCTCAATCATGTACAAGGCGATCGTGCCATTGCTTTGCGCATCAGCTCCGCCTGTTACCGTTCGCTTCCCACCTTCGAATACGGAAAATACTTGCATGATGACTAGCATGGAAACCATGCCCATCGCTAGTCCCACTATGATTTCGACAAGGCCAAACCCTCGCTTCCGGATTTCCGAGTAGCGTTCCATTATTCTCTATCCCCTGATCTGCGACACCAATATGAAGTTGTGCGCAGCAGCCTCGCCTGGCATTTTCCAGGTCACTGTTATTTTCACGGTATCTCCCGTTACTTCAACTGTGCGCTTGCCGGAAGGCAGAGTAGCGACGTCTTCATCTGTCACCTCGTAATTTGCGAGATTTTTCCGGTCCGCCCACATCAGACCGATTGACTGGTTTGCGATGAAGCTGGCGTCGGCGCGGTATTTGGCATCAGTTGCATGCCGCGTAACAGCAGCCTGCAGCCCGACGATGGCCAGGATCCCTAAGGAAAAAATCAGCATGGCTATCAATCCTTCCAACAGGACGATGCCGCGTTGACCAGTACTTGACATAAAGGACTTCATTGCATTTCCCTAACTGCAGCCTTGCGGATTGGTCGCAAATGAAAGTGCGGGATCACACATCCGGATTTGTCCTCCCGGGCTGATAACGACAACGTATCGCCTCGCGTTGCTCGATCCTGCATTTGTGACGTCAATACGGGTAATGTCGGTTGTGCCTGCCACTCTTCCCAGACCGTTAAAGCTGATAGTTCCGTCGACACCGGTTCCACTCGTAATCGGTGTGGTCGCCGGTAGCGGATTAGAAGCGGTACTGACGCCAACCCTGGCGTTGGCCGCACCGTCATTGCCTGTCCGGCGCTGGATCGTCGCCGGACAATCTGCAGTAACGGCCACACAACCTACATTCCATGCAACCAGGCCGCGGTCATCGGTAAATTCAAACCGTACCTGGGTATTGCGAGTGACGGCTTCCGTTCGCGCCAATTGAATTCCGTTGAGAATAGACTCCGCCGCTGCCCTGTTCTGTGAATTTTGAATCCATAAATTAAATCCCGGTATGCCCGCCATAAGCAGAATCGAAACGATCGCTATTCCAATCATTAATTCGATGAGGCTCATGCCACGCTGCCCGGCGTTCAACATGTTTGGCCCTTTTTAACGATCCAGCATGCAGAACTACTTCCCCATGAACTAGGCAAGGCAGTTGTAGCCTTCTCGTTTTTTTCATTAATCGTGTAGGAAAACCCGCTCATCGTACCGAGTCCCTGTGCTGTTACCGTGAAGGTGTCTGCTGTCAGTGCACACGAATAGGTAAAGCTATCGTTCTGCGGCTTTGGCGCCACCGTGTTGTCCGTACACGCTCCCACATACGTCCGGTTGTCTTGAAAGAACTGTTCAAGCTTCACTCGCATACTGGCGAGGTTGTTGGTTGCCTCGGGAATTCGCCCCCGAATAACATAATCCTGGTATGAAGGAAGCGCGACCGCCGCAAGGATGGCGACGATAGCGACAGTAACCATGAGTTCTATGAGCGTGAAGCCCTGCGCGCTTTTCCTAATCGATCTCATTAATATTCCTTTTTCAACACTTGCCGAAATATTAGTTTACCCAAGGAAAATTACCTGGTTTAGCTGACGAGCGGCAATTTCCCAACGACAATCGGCAACCATAAGTGCGCAAAAGCAGATAAAGATGTTGAATAACAGAAAACCTTGAGCGCTTTTCCTCGCACGTACCCGACAATGCTCAAAGTGGGGGTTCATGCAGCATCGTTTATTTTTAGTGGGCAAAAATGTTGCCTCGCCGTCGCTGGGTTCCTGTTTGCGGCTTACACTATGTGTTTTCCAGCTTTGGCTTAGATATTTCCATGCATCTCGACGAACCCCTCTCCGATAAAGAATTCAAGGAACTCGACCAGTTCCTCCTGTCCGACCGCTGTGCCGACGATGGCATGACGATGGACTCTCTCCATGGCTTTCTCACTGCGCTGGCGATCGGCCCGGAAGAAGTTCTGATGGCGGAATGGCTGCCGGTGATCTGGGGGTCACATGGCGACAAGGGACCGGCGTTCAAGAACCCGAAAGAAGCCGAGCGGATTACCGGCCTGATCGCGCGCTTCATGAATGAGGTGGCAATTACCTTCGAAGTCGCGCCCAAGGAATTCGAGCCCCTCTACTGCGAACATGAAGTCGATGGCCGCACCCTGCTCGATGCCGAAGCATGGGCCTGGGGGTTCTGGGAAGGGATCAACCTGCGTGCCGAAGCATGGGAACCGATCTGGTCATCCGACTTGACTGATATGGTGCGCCCCGTTTATCTGCTGGGCGCCGATGAAATCGAGGAAGAAGAAATGGCGCTGGTCGACGATCCGGTCAAGCGCCATAAGCTGGCAATCGAATTGGAAGCTGCAATTCCGCATATTCACCGGTTCTGGCAGCCGCATCGCAAGTCGGCGGTCCAGCAGGTGCAGCGAGATGCGCCAAAGATTGGCCGGAACGATCCCTGCCCTTGCGGCAGCGGAAAAAAATACAAGAAGTGCTGCGGAGCCGATCAACCGGCGTGAGGCGCTTTGCCCTCTTCAGACATTGCGCGCTTACTAGCTAGTTAGTGCAGGTGTCGAAGACATGCTGTAGACCGCCAATAAACAAGGCCGGAGTCTGATTCCGACGCCGGCCTTGTTTCAGTACTGCATTGAGCTGGCTGGAGGCCGATCGAAACGCCCTGCCCCGTCCTGCCCAACATAAACCAAATTTCACTCAAATTCCATACTGCTTTTTCGCATTCGGCTTGAAATTGCGGGTGGCGGCATAGATTTCTTCCAGCGGCAGCTTGGGTGACCGGTCCGCAGTGAGCAATCCATTGGCCTCCTGAAAGGTATCGGCGAACTGGGTATAGCAAAAGCCGCTGAACATCGGCGTCTCATTCACCACTTCCAGCAGCCTGCGATAGCTGTCGAGGAATTCCTGGTCGCTGTCTGCCAGAGAATAACCCCATACATTTTTCACACCCTCTTCAGGCCGCTTTGCATAGGTAATCCCGCCGAACTCGGTAAGAATAATTGGCTGGCCACGATGCGGATAACCGTCCAGTGTCAAGATGCGGCCGCCGGGTCGCCTACGGTCAAACAGCTCTTGTGTGGTCACATTGGAGGAATAACGCGCCGCCAGCCGTTCCGCGTCGCCATCGTAGTCGTGGATACCGAGCAGATCGGTGGCCGATGCCTCCCAGCCGTCGTTACCGATGACGGGTCGCGTGGAGTCAAAGGTGCGTGTCAGGTGATACAAGGCTTCAACGGCGTTGCGATGGGCCTGCATCGATGTCAGGTTCGGCACGCCCCAGGACTCGTTGAATGCGACCCAGACGATGATACAAGGGTGGCTGTAATCCCGCTCGATCACTTCGCTCCACTCGCGCACCATGCGGGTGATCGCCTGCGGCGTGAAGCGATACGATGAAGGCATTTCTTCCCACACCAGCAAGCCCAGCCTGTCCGCCCAGTACAAATAGCGCGGATCTTCAATCTTCTGATGCTTGCGCACGCCATTGAAGCCCATGGCTTTGGCAAGTTCGACGTCACGCCGCAATGCATCGTCCGAAGGCGCGCACAGCAGTGTATCGGGCCAGTAGCCCTGGTCCAGCACCAGCTTCAGATGATAGGGACGACCATTGAGCATGAAGCGGTCGCGGTTGATATTCACCGATCTTAACGCCGTATAGGACTTGATCTTGTCTACAACCTGATTGTCGTGCCATAGCGTGACATCGACATCGAGCAAGGTAGGATGCTCGGGGCTCCAGAGCAATTCATTGCGCGAATCGTCAATGCCTGGGTCGGACAAGGCGATCTTGCGATGCGCTTCGCCGCCGATCACCTTGTAGTGGTCATCCGCAAGCATCTTCTGGCCATGCCTGATCCTGACTTCGACCGAGAGGTTGTCTTCAAGGTCGCCGGCGACAAAGGCCTCGCAGCCAATTTCAAAACCTTCAAAGTGTGGTGTCCAGCGCAGCTTTTGAATATAGGTGCGCGGTACGCGCTCCAGCCAGACGGCCTGCCAGATGCCGGTGGTTCTCGGATACCAGATGGAATGCGGTTCGAGTTGCCAGTCCTGTTTGCCGCGTGGCTTTGACAGATCGAGCGGATCATCTTCGACGTACACGGTCACGACGTGATGCGTCTGACCTCCCAGAGCCGTCGTAATATCCGCATAGAAAGAACTATGCCCGCCTTCATGCTCGGTCACCCGGTGACCGTTGACCCAAACGACGGCATGATAGTCGACGGCACCGAAATGCAGCAGTACGCGTTCACCCTCCGCGTCAAGGTCAAACTCCCTTTGATACCAGCAGGCGCGGTTGAATCCGCGATCGCCAACGCCGCTAGCCTGCGATTCCGGCGGAAAGGGGACCTCGATGTTATGTGTCCACTGGATAGGATCAGTCGGGTGAGTGTATTTCCTGTCGTTATCGAACGTAAATTTCCACTGGCCGTTCAGGGGTTGCCAGTGCTCACGTACCAACTGGGGACGCGGGTATGGATAATCAGCCATTCTTGTTCCTGTTCCTTTTTATGTGGTCGGCGGTACCACGTTTGGAGTGAAACCAAACGTGGCTGTTCCCACGCCGGCCAAAGAACTTGCACGATCGCCTCGCAGGCCCGGTCAAAAGCCGGGCGACTTCAGGCGGCTTCGCGCTCGGACGGGCTGTCGCTCCAGGCGATGGTGTTCTCCTGCACATACCGCTCGATGGCGCTGGTAAAGCTCGGAAGGATCAATCCACGCTCACTGGTCAAGGCGGTGATACCACTGCTGGTGCCTCGGACTCTGACTAGCGTGCCGGTATCCATGCCGGCCTGTCGCGCGGCTCGTTCGGCGAACTCGAACCATGAGATAGCCCCCTGGTTGGCAAGGTGCCAGATGCCGTTGGCGCGATCGATCAGCAGGTCGATCGTGGCGTGCGCCAGGTCGGGCACATAGGTAGGTGACACATGGACTTCATCGCTGGCTTCCACCTGACGGCCGGCCGCAAGGTCGCGCAGTACCGCATGCGCAAAGTTATAGCGGTCCCAGGGACCGAAGAATGCGCTGGTACGCACTACTAATGCGTCGGGGAAAACCTGCATCACGCGTTTCTCCGCTTCGGCCTTGCTGCTGCCGTAGACACACAAGGGCGAGACCTTGTCGCTTTCCACATAGGCACGGCCCAGCGTGCCGTCAAATACCAGATCAGAAGAAAAGGTGATGTAGGGAATTCCCATCTTGGCACAGGCGCGGGCAAGCATTTCCGCACCGGCGGCGTTTTCACGGAAGCAGCGATCAGATTCACGCGCTGCATCCGCCACACGCACATACCCGGCGGCATTAATGACTGCCCATGGCCGGTGTCGCGCTAGGGCAGCTTCTACCGACGCCTGGTCGGCGATATCCATTTCATCACGGGTCAGCAGGTCATGCGCAAGACTGCGGTGCTCGCACACACGGGCAAGCGCCCGGCCAAGCGTGCCACGACCGCCTGTGATCACCAGCTTGCGGGCGCTACTACTGACATAAGGGACCATGCTCGGTTGCGGCGGTGGCGCAAAAAAGCGATCGCCACGCTGCCACCAGCCTAGCCCATCCAGCACCGGATGATCGAATCTGCCCTCTTTGGCAAGCCCCGAAACAGCATCGGCAAGCGCTGTCGGACGAACCGTATCGCCCTTACCGCGCACATCGAATACCCCGCTTTCATAGAAGCCGTTTTGCTGAGTCAACAGCGAGTTCCAGTCGACGCAGCCAAAGATTGACCAGACGGTCACGGCGCGGATGTCGGCGCCTTCGGCACGCAGGTTTTGCGCCGCTTGCCAGACCTGCCCGAGCCAGCGCAACTGGTCATCGCGCGATCCGCCAAGGTGCGCTTCAGTGACGGCAATCGGAACACGATAGCGCTCCCAGACTTCACGCAGACGCGCCTCGGGCCCCGTTAATCCGTCGGCCTGGTACGCACGCGTCGCATGCACGTCAACGTAAGGAACCGCATCCGTATGAAAAGCAGGTGGATAGTCCCGGAAACGATGATCGAGAAAACGCTCGCTGGTGACGTAATGATTGATGCCGATAATGTCGGGGATACACGGCTGATTGACAAATTCATCCAGTTGCTCGGCCTCGATGCCGGCATCAATAAAGCGCTGGTACCAGTAATGCGTCTTATCGATGCGGCCGCAGAGTAGATCAAAGGAAAGCCAGCGCCGTTCGTTTTCATAATCGGCCTGGTGCTGTAAGCGCGGGACACTGAAAATCTTGCCCATGTCCTCGGTCTGCACCAGTTTGGCATCGGGGATGTGCTGCCGGATTGCGCGCATTGCCAATACCGTGCCACGGCATTCGGTATACAGGGCGCGCAGCATGGTGTTCTCGTCGTGGCCATGCGGATGCCAATGGCCATACAGGCCACTGAAACGTGCCGTGGTCAGCGGCTCGTTCACCGGCGTGAAGAGCTTGACCCAGGGATACCGAAGGGCAACGCGCTCCGCGTGGCGAGCCAGCAAGACCGGAAAGCTGGAGTCCAGCAGATTGGTATAAGCCGGGCCGCTGCCGTGATGCACCAGTCCGGCGATGGGCGAAATACCGAGCGCCCGCATACGTGCCATGCGCTCGTCATGCCAACCCCACTCGCACTCGTCTGGATGATCAGGCGAAATGGTTTCCCACAGGACTGGATAGCGCAGCGTCCGGATACCGAGGCCTGCGATAGCGTCAAGGTCTTGCAGGCGCCTGGCATGGCCGGTTTCTTCAGCTTGGTTTCGGAATTTGTCCTGAATCCGGACAACGGTACATTCGATGCCGCCCCACAGTTCCAGGGGCTTTTGGCTGACGGTATTAGAAGTAGAAGAGGGCTTGCTATTCGTATTGGTTAGATTCATAGCCGCATAGATGAAATAAAGTGAATGAAATGATCCTTACTCGTCTCCTGACTGTTAGTGATAAAGATCAAGCACACGCGTAGGTTTAGCTGCGTGCGTCGAATGTCTGTCGATTTGATTGGCAGCGGTTGCTTGCTTCCCAGCAAGCAACCACATGAGGCTTGATTCGCTTCGTTATGGCGATGTGATTACGTTAATAACGAAGACCCGTAGTGGCCGCAATCGTTCCTTGATATTTCGCCAAGTGGCGGTTGTTATCAAGCTTCCCACTGCGCCGGGCGGGATGGCGCATAAAGGGCGTCCCACAGAAAAGAAAGGACTTCCGCTCCGTTCTGCGCACACAGGCGGAAAGCCACGATTTCATGTTGCGTTAGAGCGGGTTTCATATTGGTGTGCGGAGAAACGGGTCGATTTGGCGTGCAGGGCAAGGCGCGCGGAGCGCCGTGTGCGGGCCACACAAGCGACAAGCAGCGCCGCCCGGCGCGTCAAGGCGGCCCGAGGCGACAGTACATCAATATGAAACCCGCTCAAAGTATGGGATCGGTATTACATGCGCGGAGCAACAGAAACACGCACGCGCAGGCGCTCGCCCGGATCGTAGGGCAGCATGCTTGTATAGGTGTGACCGTGATATTCATAGGTGACCGCATAGCCGTTATTGCGGGTCTGCCAATTATCGACCTGGCGGCACTGGCGCACCGGCTGCTGTTCGGTGAACGTGCCTGCGCTGCTGTTTTCGACGCGGTCCCCGACAATGGCGCCGGCGATGGCGCCGGCTGCCGTGGCCACAGCCCGACCGCTGCCACCACCTACCTGGTTACCGAGCAAACCGCCTGCGACGCCACCAACAATGGAGCCGCCGATGCCACGCTGCTGCTGGCGCTGTACCGGCACATACTCAGTATGGCATTCTTGCTGCGGGTAATTGACCTGCTCTATTTGGGGTGTCACCCTGAGCACCCGTGCATAGTCGTCAAACTCAGCTGCGAATGCTGCCGATGCAGTTGCGGATGCAATAGTGGCCAGCGCGAGCGCGGCCGTCGTCAAGGTTTTGGACATTTTTGCCTCCCGGGAATAACAACATTAAATCGTACGTCGTTAAACGCCTGAGGCGAATAAATGTATGACGGAAATATGTAACGATATGTATCGACATTTCCCGCCTCTTAAACTCAACCTTGAGCGGTTGTTAAACTCCAGCAATATCCGGCCTGGCGCTGACCATGCGGCTTAACTGGACGAGCAACGTCCCTTGCACCATCGACACCGCAACATTGCTGCCTAGCCTGAAGCCACGCATCGCTGCGGCATCCATTAGTTGCAATACCTGCTCATGCGTTAGATGATGAAAATCATCCATTCCATATAACACTTCACGGTTATGGGAATTAAGCTCGGTGATGATTTCTTCCGGGGTCATGTCGCCTCCGCGTAGCAAGCTTGTTGTGGGTAATGTTTATTTATCAACAGTTTTGACGACACGGGAAATCTGGACCCTGCGCAATTTCGCAAAGCGCTTACACCGGCATTGTGGCCGGTCAATGTTTATTGAAAATTTATCATCGAGCCAAAGCAACTGCGCTGTATGACTTGCTACGCGGAAGGATTATTGAATGCTTCTTCTTCGATACGGTAATCGTCCGCGCAGGTTTTACTGCAGAAGCGCCGAATGTTGTCCAGCGGCTGATTACAATACCAGCAAGCGCCTTTCGGCTTCAATGTGGCAATGTGCATCGCGCCGACGACCCGATCCTGGCCATTAGGCTCGCTTTGCTCTTCAGTATGGTCTGCGTCACTCATGATTCAGCCGCCACTCCCTAACCGACAACGATTGCGCCGAGAGACAAATTGCAATCAGTATAGTCCTACCGTGCAAAGCCAACAGCACGGACAGAAAAACCCCAGCCAGATGTTTGGCCACCGATCAGGCTTTCGGCGTCAGGCAAGAAAAGCCCGCCACCCTTGTGGCGGCGGGCAATACTCAACCTTGAAGAGCCGCCGGATAGGTCTTACGCAACGCATCCGGTGCACTTCATTAAACCAGATATAGCGCATCGCTACACGCCGGACATTTAAATATTTTTTCACCCCTGCGCTGCAAACTCAATGAGGCCGGATGGTTGCCGCCGGCCGCTGCCTACTCCACTGTTCATTGCCTGTCGATTGCCTGTTCGTTGCAACTTTTTGGTTGTCTGGTATCGGCATGTCCAGGATGTGTGCTTCCCCGTTTCCCGTGTGAACTTTTGTTTGCGGCGCTGCGTCAAACCACACCGTTTCAGCAACGAACAACCCGCACCGCAATGCCAGGGAGGTAGTGTGTCAGCAGTACTCGATTCAAATGATGTCGCAACTTCATCCGCGTCCAGAGCCGGCGCGATAGAAATCCGTGAAGGTGACTGGAAAGCTTACGTCGATTGCGTCAATCGATGCAAGGAGGACAAGGGGATTGCTACGCGTTATGGCAGCGTTGCCGCGTACAAGCGAGCCTGTGCCCTTGCCTATCTGGGCAAGCGCGCTCAGTTGCATGGCGGCGTATGCAGCACACGCCATCCGCATGTCATGTCCTCGCAGTTCATCGCCGACCTTGAACTGGCAAACCGCACGGCACGCTTCAATCGCTATCCATGGCTGCGTGCATTGATGACGCTGCTTGCGGAAATCGAACAGATCCAGGATCAGATCTCCAGCAACAATGTCATTTCGCTGGTACCGTCATCCAAGTAAAAACTGCCAGTTCAGCCACGACGAGCCCCGAATGACCGATGCGACGGAAACCGCTGGCCACTTGCACCGGTGGGCTGTTCACGCCCCGGGCGGCTTCACTTCATGCTCAACCTGTGCGCTCTCATCGCCCACCTTGCTCATCCACGCCTTCAGCCAGAATGCTTTCTGGTCCTCGCTAGGCTCCTCAAACCACACGACGATCAAGGTCCCCTTGTGATCATGCAGCTGTGAAAGCTTCCCAAGGAACTGCTGGTCACCCGCCAAGTCGGCGACGGCAAGCGCATAGCCATAGACACGATTAAGACGCTCGATGCGATCCGGTTCGGTATTGCTATTCGTTGCGCTGATTTTCGGATGGTCCAGGTACATCGTTTATTCTCCAACTGAGTGCAAAAGAGTGCAGATCGCGGTGCTCGCCTGCGCGACGGATCCGTCGACGTCATTATAGTTTCGGCACCGTCGCATGACCTCACGGTGCCTCGCCTCGCTATATGCTGCGGCATACGCCAGCATAGCACCGTTCCCCTCGCGGGAACGATCGCCGCCTGCACCTGCCAAACGGGCAGGCATGGAACGTACGTGACAATCCATCAGGCCGCCCGAGGGGAAGCGACGACAAGTGGCGACACCGAGCGGTCTACCGAGGAGATGCATAATGAACCTGCAGGTCGAAACTCGTCAGGGTATGCATGGAGAACGTGAACCAATCGCTTTCACGCTAGGCGAGCGACGCATCGAAGTCATCCAGGTGATCGATCGCTGGCTCGCTGCCGATCACAGTTATTTCAAGATTACCGGCTCCGACCAGGCCACCTACATCCTTCGTTATCTGCTCGCCACACGCGAATGGGATATGACGCTGTTCCAGGCGCCGACATGACTCTGCAGGCCCTGGCGCAGGCTTTGTGTGACAGGCATCGCCGCACCGTCAACAAGATTCACACCATACCTGCGCCACTTCGTATCCATGCGTGCAGTAGCTTGAGTGGTATCAAAACTTCACTGTAGTGGCTCATTACCATCAAGCACATCAAGTTCCATTTCTGCAATCCTCACCTCATGGAGACAACGATGCACAAGACAATGTCGGAACCGCGCGTCGCAGAAGAAGGCGTGACCTTTACGGTAGAAGTTGGTTTCGCCGATCGTGAATGCCTGGTGTCGAAGAACGCCCTCGCTCACTTGCGCCGCATGAAGGGCGGTCAGCTTGACTTCATGGAGACTTACCGCGCATTCGAGGACCAGATTCATAGCGTGGCACGACGCCTCGTCGTCGCAGGTGTGAGCGGCTCGCCGCTTGTCCTTGGTGCTGCCTATTTCGTATGACGCAGTGCCGGCCATGCCGGCATCGCATCAAGACGCCGTGTATCAAGCACGGTTTATGCAGCAGCTCGCGCAGTGCGCGCACAGGTTCTGTGTTTTCGCACGCACTACGCAAGCACCCACTCTCGCACGGATGCAGATGCATGCTCCTCTGAGAATTATCAAAAAGACATCTGGGCGAATGGTCAGAATAAAACCCAGATTGAACCAGAACGGGGAATAGTCCACATGAACCAAGTTAAAGAAACGAACGCTTCAGCACAGTTCCAATACGATCCCAACAATCTGCTGGAATCGCTGATCGAAAAGCTGAATCTGAAAAACGATGCCGCCCTCTCTCGCGCGCTTGAGGTTGCTCCACCGCTGATCAGCAAGATCCGCCATCGCCGCCTGCCGGTCGGCGCATCTCTGCTGATCCGCATGCACGAAGTATCGGACCTGAGCATTCGCGATCTGCGCCAGCTGATGGGAGACCGCCGTAACAAGTTCCGTATCAGCGACAAGCAATTCAAGCCGAAGAACAATTCGGCCGCCTGAGCTGGAAGCGATCACACCGTAGCGACGCGCATGCCGGCGCCTGCTCTTGCAGGCTTCTGCTAACGATCGTAGGTGCGCCGGTGACGGGACGGTGTTGGAAAAAATCCGTCTCTTATCCGTATAGCCATTGTTACCGCTGCCCGGCCGTTAACCGGGCTTGTCAGCTTGAAAGCGCCGTCTGCCCTTCCACCTGGCACATGAAAACTTCACAGCGGACGCGTGAAGGCTGTCGCAGCTGGTTCTTCCCGTTTGGTCAATCGCGGGCGTAATGTCATGTGCTTCGCTGAAGGTTTATCGATTGCCAGCGTACTGTAAGTGTGTAAGTGGCACACGCCAAGTCAGTCGAAGAACATTCCTTGCAGGCGAGTTTCTTTTCTTGTTCTGATTCAACAAATCTGCGCATGGCGTCGCACGCTTGCGACCTCTTGCGCTGAGTTCGCTCAAGTCCCTTTTGCACAAGCACGGTACGATGAAGCCCTCTGCATTGGAGCAAGACATGTTAATTTTTGAAAACCATCAAGTGCCGCCGGACCCGGTTCCGGGAGATGATCCAACTCCCGACCAAAGCCCGACTCCGGACGAGGATCCGGTACCGGACCACAATCCCGTCGCCGATTAATACGCAAAGATTGAGAGATCTACCGTTTGCGTTTGCATTTAAGAGCGCCGTCCCCGCATGGCGCTTGCCTCCCAAGGGCGCAGTCCTGGCACATCGACTTGCCACTGACTGGCCATGATCGTGCCTGATTGCTCAGCCCGATCCAACTCCACCTCCATGAATCACAAGGCCTCGGACTGAGGCGCGCTGCATTATGAACAATCCTGCTCCCGGATGGCTTGAAGCTTTTGCCCTGACTGTCATGCCATGGGTACTGCTGGTTAACCAAATGCCCTGGGTTAGCGTCATCGTCCACCTGCTGATCGCCGTGCCGGTGGTCGCATTAATTCATCGGACCTCCATCATCGTTCTGGAGCGCCTGACTTACTCGCTGCCCTATTCGCGTCGGTTGGTTCAGTATGGCCATCGGGCTGCAGGTATCGTGCTCTTTCTGGTGATATCGCAGGTCATTCTTCGCAGCGCCCCCGAAAGCCTGCCGAACGTTGCCACCGCGAGGCACCTTGGCGCCCTGGCGCTAATTGCCGCCCTTACCTGGCTCGGAGTGCGTTTCGTACGGGCCATCTCACACACCATCATCGAACTCAATCCGGCAGACGTTCCGGACAATTTGCAGGCGCGCCGCGTCCAGACGCAGACAAAGGTACTGGCGCGTTGTGTCATGGCGATCATCATTCTCATTGGCTCAGGAACGGCCTTGTCGACGCTGCCGATTCTGCGCCAGATCGGCACCAGCCTGCTGGCCTCCGCCGGTGTCGCCGGACTAGTGGTCGGCTTTGCCGCCAAACCGGTATTAGGCAATCTGCTCGCGGGCATGCAGATCGCCCTGACACAACCGATCCGGCTGCAGGATGTGGTGATTGTGCAGAATGAATGGGGTCATGTGGAAGAAATTACCGGCACCTATGTCGTCGTGCGCATCTGGGACCAGCGACGAATGATCGTACCGCTCCAATGGTTCATCGAGAATCCATTCCAGAATTGGACACGCTCCAATGCGGACATTCTTGGCACCGTCACGCTTTGGGTCGACTACCGTATGCCCGTGGACGCGCTGCGACAGGAAGCAAGGCGCATCTGTGAAACCGCGCCTGAATGGGATCACGTTCTCTGCCTGGCGCAGGTGGTCGAGGCTGGAGAACGCGCCATGCAGGTGCGAATACTCGTGAGTGCCGGCGACGCGGGTCGCTGCTGGGACCTGCGTTGCCGCTTGCGGGAAGCCCTTGTGGACTTCGTCCAGCGTGAATATCCGGACTACCTGCCTCGCATGCGTGCCGAAGTGGCCGCTGAAGACCCTCACCGCGTAGCAGCCAGCAAGGACGACACGAGCTTGAGCTAACGCAAATGCGGCGAACGTTTCCCTTGATACATTGCTTATCCGAACTGGGAGGAGACATACCATGCAGCAATATATCGACAGCTATCGTACAGCCTATACCTTCAATGAATACCTGATTCGTTCGAGCGTCGAATACTGGACAGCAATGTCCTTTCCGGCAATCTATCTTGCCAAGTATCTCTGAAAAGTCACGGGCAGCTGCCGATCGATGGCAGTTGCCCGGATTTTCACCATGCACCCTATTTCCTTAAAGATCAAATACTTAGCTTGCGTGCATTGGCCTTATCCACAGGATTAACCACAGTTAATGTGAGCAAGTGGTCCGCAAGTGATCTATGCATGAAAAACAAGCAGGCATGCACCATTGGCACCTTCTTGCTTCCTGGTTAACCACTTCAGCATTCAACCTGGAAGCGACACCAGCAGGTGCGTCATGCTCAACGGAGTAAACGGGCGTTTGCAAGCAAGTGTGCTCAGATCCGTTGTCGATGTGCTGGTTTGGCCCGCTGCCAATACGGTAACGGTAACCGGAGCCGCCTCCAGCGCCGATTGCAGAACGATACGAATCAGTTCCTGATTGATTAAAACGTCCTCCTGGCGTGCGTGCCTCGGGAAGAGACCGGCTTCGGTCGCTTTCTTCATTGCCGCATCGATCATCTGGGTTGTTACCTTCATCACAATCCTCCGCACTAAACATCTGCAAGGAATGCCTTGTTCAGCCCGCACGCCTTGCCCGGCACAGTGTGCAAGGCCATTGTGACAAGCGGATGAAAGCGAGCAAATCCGTTCATTCGCAGCGACCTCGCGATGACATTGCCCTTCATCACTTGCAAAATGCATGCCGCGCCACAATGGCGCGTTGCAATGACAATAAATTGCTATAAATCAAGGGAATCTGACGTTGACCCGCGATTTCCCATATATATGGGTAGGCCGCAAAGAAGTGAGCATGAATAATGATGGCTTCCGTATGTCGGAAAAAAACCGACAGTGATACAAGTCATAGAAGGACCATACCGTGATTTTATGTACTGAATGTCGTTGCCGTCTGTCAGACCAGGCCGAAGCCTGTCCCGATTGCGGCTACCCGGCGATAGGGGCTGGCATTCCGGCATCGGATCAGCATCCGCTCTCACAGCAAACATCGCTGAAGCCGTATCGCCTGATGCGTCGTGCGGGGCTGATCACGATCATTGGCGCGGGAGCTGCGGCATTAGCCGATTTTCAGGCAAGTGCGGGGATGGTTGGTGTGGCGGGATGCGCTCTTTACCTTATTGGCCTTCTTGGTGCATGGTGGAATACCTGAAAATCTTCCCTCGCCCGATGTACCTCTGGCTGTCCTGATAGACCCCGATACAGCAATCACCAAGCAAACAAGGGCAGATCCAGAACAGCGACGCGCTTACGCTAGTGCCTTCAGCGCGGACGCCCGCATGTCCAGCCGACGTTGTCCAGACACCGTCATTCCCGGCAAGCCCGCATACGCATACCGCTTCTACCATCTCGCGTCGTACACACCGTCCCCGAGATCAGCTTGGTACTCGACCCCAGCCTTGTACGCCTGACAGCGGTCAATGAGCTGGCATGCATCGCTGCTAGGATAAGTCCACACTGTATGGAGATGCCAGATGCAAATCGAGACGATCGGAAAATATCAGCTGCACTTAGTCGCGCACGAAGTGGCGGGTGGCCAGCGATGGGATTCTTTCATTACCATCCTGAAATTTGACGATGCCAAAGGCGACTTCCGGTGCGTCGTCGAGAAGCGACATGCGACTAAAGAAGCCTTTGACACCTATGAAAAAGCGATCGAAGCTGCGCGACAGGTTGGTACAATGATGATCGAAAAGGGAGAGGTGTAACGCAAGGCAGGCAAGTAATCGCCTGCTTAAATTGACTGGTTGAGGTGATTTGCTCGCACAAGGGTCTTTCGTTATACGGCTTGATAAATTGCAATGGTTTTATGCCTGAGCTCCCTTACCATGGAAATATATTCTGCTTGCCCATCGGTTAGCCTTTTTATGTAACTTCTCTTTGGATTGCCGCCAATGGCTCAGATCCACACGCATTACGACAACTTGAAAGTAGCGCGCAATGCGCCGCCGGAGATCATCCGTGCGGCGTACAAGACGCTGTCGCAAAAATATCATCCGGATCGCAATAGTGATAACCCTGATTCGATCCGCGTTATCCAGATCATCAACTCGGCATATGCGGTCCTTTCAGATCCGGCCAAGCGTCGCGAACACGATGAGTGGATTGCACGCATGGAAGCGCAGAGCCAGCATGCAACTGGCAGCATAGACGATGTCGATTTCGTTATCGGGCGCAGCATCCGCAGGTCTTCGTCGCGTCGCTCGCGCCATCGCCATCATTCCGCTCTCGGGAGCTTCCTCGCGCGACGGGCCCATTCCAATCCGCTATTAAAGGCTTTACAAAAGACTCTCATGTTCTGGGATCAATTGGGACGTAAGCTATTCAGGAAGATCTAAGGGGCTCAAGAGGCGCAGTTCGAGTCGATCGCGGCTAGTAAACACATCGACTTGACAATAAAATTTCAAAATGCAATATCTACGCTTAGCCAAAGAGGACTCGCCTTAGGGCCCGGTGGACATTGAGCTGGAAGAGTTAAAGTGCACGTTGTTAAGCAAAAGCGTCACCCTCGACGAGGTAGCGTCGATTATGCAGCGTGCAGCACGATTGATTGATTAGTTACCGTCTGGAAATCTTGCCTTGGTAGTGAAATTCGTCAAATACGTCGAGTAGGCGGCAAGACCTTACTCGCTATCAATTCCACGATTGGAACGCTCTACCTTGGCCAGCAGTGCAGCGATCGAAGCAGTATTGACCAGTTGGGCATCTTCCGCATCCAACTGGCGTCCATTCCGCATATCGTGGATGACAGATAACAATTCAAGTACCAATCCATAATGGCAGGCAGCTTCAACAAAAATCTCAAGTTGTCTTGCAGTATGTTCGGCGGCGGGCATCAAGAACCTCAGGGTCGGTTTCCACGTCATGTGTCACTTCGTACGGAAATTTCGCCGTAAGTTCCGGTTCTTTACATTTATCCCAACTGCCTTCGACATATCCACACCGATATAAACCGGTGCGGCGCCTAAATAAAAAACCGGCTCGTGGCCGGCTTATGAATTCCCGTGTCTGGGATTGGGGATGTTTTCATGGTACACCATCCTGTCCTTGAAGAACAACAGATTGCGGAGCCGGCTGGAGCCGTTATCATCGCGTCATTGTCGGCAACTACGTCCGGCATCTATTCATTCTCAAGGATTCTGCATGACCTGGCTCATATCTGGCAGCTTGCTTGCCGCCCTGTTTGCCGCAGCGGGTGCCTGCGCACAGACCCGCTCACACGATACGATCGATGAGCTCTACCAGCGCGGGCAACATGAAATGACACCGAACTGGCGCCCACTCGGCAAAACACACAATGCCGCAGTCTTCATTCACAAGGATATCCGCAGGAGCGACAAGGGGAACATCACCTTGTGGATTGACCGTGAACTGCTATCGGCAGAATACCTTGAAAAGGAAAAGGTTTACCTGTCGATCCGCGAACGCATGGTAGTCGATTGCAAAGGCGCCCGCATTGGGGTTGCCGACACATCAATGTATTCCGAGCGGTTTGGCGGCGGCGCCATCGTCGGTATCAGCCGAATGAAAAATCCCGATATGATCGATGTCGTACCCGACTCGATCGAAGACCAGATTCTCAAGATCGCATGCGCGCCAAAACCGCGCAACGCGCCATCAGCAAAACCAACGCCACGCAAAGCTGCCCCTGCGGAAGCCAAGCCTGGAACCTGAACGGTACCCGGTTCGTCAGGCTCTTTGCTCACATGCACAGGGAACTGGTGTCTTTACTGAGAGTTCAGTAGATACTTGACACACTCAACCCCCATCCCAGCCTTCCCCCTGCCAGGAGGAAGGAGCCGGTTCCCTCCCCGGGCAGGGGGAGGGTTAGGGGCGCCCGGCGTAGGATGGGGGTCGAAAGCACCAATACGCTCCTCTGTCATTTATTTACCGAATGCTCAGTAGGTGACTTGTGGTTAAGGCATATCAAAATCTTTTTGTCTACTCTCTTCAACATACCCATACTCATACTTAAGGCCAATGTCATGCTGGGGAGGGCGACATGAAAGAAAATTCTGTTTGGTTGTACATAAAGGTGGTATGCGTGCTCGCCTATCTCTACATCGCGGCAGCAGTCATCTGCTGCCTGCCACGGCTATTCGTGGTGCGGCATCCCGCATTGAAGCCGACCGGATACGGATTGGATAAGGAAGCGCTGGGCAAAAGCGGGGTACATATGGAATCGGCATAGCTAAAACAGCAAAGGCCCGCCAAATCGACATACGATTTGGCGGGCCTTTTAAATACTGGCTCCCCGACCTGGACTCGAACCAGGGACCTGCGGATTAACAGTCCGTCGCTCTACCGACTGAGCTATCAGGGAAAAGAGGCCGCATTATAAAGGCGATCCTGCCGGCAAGTCAAAAATTTATTTCAGAAGCCTTTCATCGCGACGCATCGCCTGCCATACTGCCTTGCTTTATGCATCACATCTGCATCTGCAATGCCGGGTTTCGCCGAGGCTCTACCTGCCTTACGGAACTGGCGTTCGCTTTGCATACCTAATTACTCCACGGCCAACATCAATAGCAATCGTAATGAAAGACCCGAAACAAAACGCGGCGAACAGGGAAGTCAGTCTTGATGATCTTGTGGCACTAGTTGAAAAAGCAGCAGCCACCATAAGCCGCCTTCAGGAAGAGGTCGCACGCCAGAAGCAGCAGATCCGCGAGCTTGAACAGGCACAGGAAGCGGTGCGCCAGGACGTCGACTGGAGTCGCTGGTTCCGACAGAAATATCAGAACACCGTTTACTACCCCGTCATAGAAAAGGCCTACTTCGAAGATCATCCTTCGGCATCTGCGGCAGCCGATCCGGGTTCCGCCGGCACCTGATTTGTCCGGTGTGGCGACGGAAATATCAGGAAGGATGCTGAGGCGCATAGTAGGCTAGTCGCCGGAGAATTGGTTGCGCCTCGTGGATGCAAAACGAGGCGCTTAGCGCCTCGTTGAATTATTACGATGTGGAGCATTGAGGGACTGGAGCCTATCTTTCCAATGGCCTCAAGATCTGTTGGCCGCCAAGAAAAAATCGACAACAGGGTCAGCGCACAAAGCCGGCAAATCCTGCACAACCATTACCGCCACCATCTACGCAGCAATGCACAGTGCCTCTCACCGGCAAGGTATTCAACTTACTTGCAATCCCTGCGGACGAGAAATACCAGGCCCAACGAGCACGCGACGCCACGTACCAATGTACGTACCTGTGCGCTACTCAACAATGATGGACGAGACTTTAAACGAATCTTGTTGTGCAAAGACCTTCCCATGATTACCCCCCGTGTGCGCAATTAACTTCCGATGAGTGAAATTATAAATAGCAAGCCATTACCCGAATGTGACACTCAGCACAATTGCAATTGACGCAGAGCAAATAGATGTGCTGCCGGGTGCCAACGGTTAGCTAAGGGAGCAGTCATGAAGATTTGTGCAGCATAGGGGCATTGAGGTGCATAAACATCTTTACGCGTCGGCCTTGCCCTGTACAGCGCAGAATACGTCAATCTGTATCCCTTCAGCATGCATTGCGCTCGCTTGCAATGATTTGCAGACTGTATTGTCCAAGGGTTTCAATCATTGCATTTCACCATGCAAATCACCGACCAAAAAACCCGCTTGATGCTCGAACATCCCGGTGCCTTCGCCCTGCGAACGCTAAAGGGCTTTCGCGCCAACCAGGGCCTGTTACTAGCCGGCGCAGTCGCCTATTACGCCCTTCTTTCCATCATTCCGATGCTCATCGTGACGCTGTTCGCGTTATCGCATTTCGTGGACGAGGGTGAACTGCTTCAAACCATAGGGCGTTACCTGGAGTGGCTGATTCCCGGCCAGTCGAAGGCAGTAGTCGCTGAACTGGCAAACTTTATGGCCCATCGCGAAACGATCGGCTGGCTACTGTTTGCGACGCTGATCTTTTTCAGTTCACTGGCCTTCACTGTCCTGGAGAATGCGATGTCGGTGATTTTTCTTCATCGCGTGTCGATCCGGCGCAGGCACTTTCTGATCTCCGCCCTGCTCCCTTACTGCTACATCCTGTCATTGGGTGTGGGATTGCTGATCGTCACCGTGGTCGCCGGCAGTTTGCAAGCCATTGGCGAAGAGAGCATCAACCTGTTCGGAAGAACATGGTCATTAAGCGGCATATCGGGCGTGCTCCTTTACCTGCTGGGACTCGGAGGGGAAATCCTTGTGCTGACCTCGGTGTACATGGTCATGCCCGTCGGCCGACTGATGTGGCGCCACGCCCTGGTGGGCGGCGTCACAGCCGCCCTGTTATGGGAAATCACACGGCATCTCCTTGTCTGGTACTTTGCGACGCTGTCGCAAATCAATGTGGTGTACGGCTCAATGACGACCGCAATCGTTGTCCTGCTCAGCCTGGAAATCGCCGCCGCATTATTTTTGTTTGGCGCACAGGCGATTGCAGAGTTTGAGCGCACGGATATCGGACCGAATACAGATGTCGTCGAAGGGTTTCATACGGACGAAGCGTAGGATGCAGACGTAACACCATCACCTGATGTAAAGGCAAAGCGAATTCACGAAGACCAGCGGGGATTTGATGCCAGAGGGAGGAAGCAAGCGGAGGGGTTGGTACGTCCGCTCGTGTATGTTCGAGCGGGACGTACCTGACTACCATCATGCATATCGGTTGCATGTACAGCAGATGAGTGAATCTTACGCGTCTGATATGACAGCGCTATGACGACGCTCAAAGATTATTTCGATGCCGCGGGAGGCGGAATACACAGCGCGTAATTGCATGCTGATGCGTTTAGGATTTCAGCAAATGCCAAGTATGCGACTCAGGCCAGCATCACAAACACGGGAAATATTGACAGTCTGGCCGAACGTTTAAGTTCAGCCAGACTGTCAGTTATTTTTGAGCCAGTGGGGTTGTTGCAGGTGCCGTCGCCGCAGGCTTAACGGATGTGTCGGCCGATTGTGCTTGTGCTGGCGGCGCCTGAACGATGCTCTCGCCCATGATGACACTGATTAGTGTTGGGTAATCGTAAGCAGCACCTGAGCTGGTATCGACTGCGGCGCCAATAATGCCGCCAAAAATAATATTGCCAAATGCCATACTCTTAGTGCTTGATTTGACCGCAGCCATACCAGGTTGCATGCCATCTTTCTCGCATTTGACATTTAAGTCATCGTAGGCCCGGTTAATTGTCACTGTGCCAGGCGTCGTTACATAAAATGTCCCTTTGGGATTGACCAGCGCGCACTGTGCGCCTACGACTTGTGTTCCTTTATGTCGCGCTTCGACAGATACGACTTGGTTTGTCCCGTTTACGATGGACGCGCAGCCAGTCAATAAAGTCGATCAAAATAAAATTGTGATGAGTGCCGTTCTGGAAAAGATGCGATGCACGTTGTCTCCCTGTAGTGATGCGTTGTAATTATGTATATTGCGCAATTAGAGCGTAAACCGACTTCCGGCACTCTCCCATATGTATGGGAATAAAGGTGGGCGCTTGGGTTGGCAAGAGAAACTTCGCAAGATTTAAGGCATCCTGCTTAGGATGTTTGTGATTGAAATAAGCATCACAAAGATAGGATTTACGTGAAAACCTTTGGAAAACGCCGGCGCTCCTTTGCTAATCAGGCCAAAACAAGCTTGCTTCAATAACTACATAGTGCTAGCTGAATTACAAATAAAAAAACGCGTCATCTTTGAAATTCAAAGATGACGCGTTTTGTCTTGGCGGAGAGGGGGGGATTCGAACCCCCGTTGACTCTCTATCTATATTGCTCCCAACAAAATGCTGTCAAAAAGCTGTCATTGAGTGATGCGCGTTATAATTTTTGCAATACACAATTTGCAATAAGGAGAACCGTATGGAGGTCGTTTTTGAGCGAGAGTCGCTGTACAACGATGTCTGGCAATTCCCAATGACTCAGCTAGCGAAGCGGTACGGTCTGTCCGACAACGGCCTTCGGAAGGTATGCAAAGCGCTAGCGATACCTCTCCCAGAGCGAGGGCATTGGGCAAAGGTCTCCGCTGGCCAAACGATAAAAAGTAAGTTTTTGCCTCCTTTTGACGGCCCAACTCAGTTCATTTCTCGACCTGATCCCGCCTCGAAGTCAACAGAACGAAATTCAATAGAGCAAATTTGGCTTAAAGAGCGCATTGCGTTCGAGCGTGAGGCTGAACATCAAATCGTTGTGGAGATGTCCTTGCGTCGTCCGCACCCATTGGTAAGAGACTGCCGACGTGTTGTCGATCAGGCACGGAAAAACCTAGAATCAGCGCGGAAAAAGGCAGAAAAGGCAAAACGTTCGCAGTCCAAAAAGCATCGCGAACCAGATTTTTCGATATTCGACTCGCACAGTTGGAGCCACTATGAATCGCACGGCTACTTGGAAATACCGGACAGCGTCCTTCCGCTGAGGGTTTCTTTAGAGTCCGCAGATCGTGCATTATGCATTTGGGATACTTTGCTAAAGGCAGCAGAATCACGTGGTTTTGAATGCCAGCTTACAAAAGCACGCTTGACACTAAAACTGGATGCTATCGAAGTGGATCTTCGAATGTCCGAAGAACTCAAGCAAGTGATTGGGTCAACTAGCGGGATGTCAGAGTTTGAAATCCTTATTAAAAAAAACGTACGAAGACAAGGTACGGGAAACCTACGCGTTTTCGTATGTTATCCAGGAGGTGAAACAAGGTTTTCAGACGAACAAAAACGACCGATTGATATACAGTTAAACGCCATCTTTTGACGTGTCTATCGAGTGATCTTACGCATCAAAGCCGACCGAGTAACAGCGGCAGAAAATAGTCGTCTACGTGTCTTAGCAGATCAACGTCGCGAAGAAGAGAGATTTATAGCAGCCGAGAAGCAGCGGCAAAAAGAGGAAGAGCGAAGAAAGCGCGACCTTCTGAAAGCTGAAGCACTATCTTGGAATCAAGCGTGCCAGATTCGTTCTTATGTTGCGCATCTATTGGAGGCAAATAACGGTGAGTCGAATCCTTGGCTATTATGGGCTTCGAATGAAGCTGATAAGATTGATCCGACACTAGAAAGGCTCGCGTCGTTTAAAAACATCGATTAGGATAAACGCAATTGCCGTTTGTATTTTCGAAAGCTTCGCAAATTACTATGCCCGGTATTCGGCATCAGGCCTAACAAACCACTGTCTTCCCATCTTCTCGACGAAGTTCAAGCATAAGTGACGCCCGAATAAAATCCTCCCATGTTCATGGGATGGTGAGTACGTCTTTCAATGTATAGGCTATTGCCTTTCAGCAATTCCTTTACAACAATGGACCGGAGCTTCCTTTGAAACAATCCTTCGTACTCATCTCTGCTGTTGCCACTATCTTCTTGACTGGATGTGCAAGCGTCGGCAATGAAACCCTGCGTGCCGAGTCAGAGCAGACGGTGACCACCAAGATCGTTGAAGGTAAAACGACTAAAAACGAGATCCGCACCATGTTTGGATCGCCGATGAAGACTAGCTTCACCGATGGCGGCTTGGAAATCTGGAACTACGAGTTCAGCAACGTCTCTGCCGACGCGATCAGCTATGTCCCCATCATCAATATGTTCGGCGGAAGTGCGAGCGGCAAGAAGAAAGAGCTGGTGGTTCTGTTTGAATCGAATAACACGGTCAAGCGCTACTCCATGAGCGAATCGCATGTGACCCAGAAGACTGGCCTGTTCAATAACTAGTACCGACAGACGTCATGAAGCCAGTTCCCAAATTTATTCTCTCTTCGCTATGTGCGTCACTATTAGCCGTATCGGCACAGGCAGCGGATTTTCTGTCTGGGACAGCCAAATTTTCGGCTGAAGGCACCGTTGAACAAGGTGTAGAAAAAGGTGTTTTGAACGGTGTGGCCTACAAAGTTTACTACTCAGATGGTAGCGGCATCTTTGCGGGCAAAGAAGGGAACAATTTGGGTGTTGGCGAGCAACTTGGCAGTAACTGGGACATTGAGTGCAAAACAGATGCGATGACTGACAAGAAGACCTGTTCTATGCACCGGGGAGATCTCTGGGTCTACGTACATGGGACCGGGAAGGCCGTCGTCAGCATTGGGGCCGAGCACTTTCCAGGGACTTCAGTCGCCATTCGGATAGACGGCGGCAAACCGATTTCAACGTCAAGCGCAAACGACGGTGATTTCTCGGGTGCCGCAAGCGCAAGTCTCATCGCGCAGTTAAAGAAGGCCAAATCCGTGACGACTCGCTACATGAAATGGCCTTATCAACAGTACATCGACGATACGCGTGATGCATTTGGTTTTAAGGAAGCATTCCAGTACATCACTTGGGCCGTGAAACACGGAAAATAGATCTTGCCTATGGCGCCATGCCTTCAGAAATAACAAACGCCTGACACGCCCTGCCCGCTGCAAGCGCTTCCTCCACACGCACCTTCAGCGCGTCAATATCTCGTCTAATGTCTTCACGAACCAGCCCGTCTCTTAAAAGCAATTTACCCTCACACGAATCCTGCACGGTATAGTTGCCCATCGTTTACCCATTCAAGTGATCGTTCTAGGCGTGGGGGGGAAGAGTAAGCGCATTGCGGAACGTCGCCCCATTTATTTTGTCGTTATCTAATTAGCATTTTTCTGAGTTAGACTACTGATTGGCCTAGGCAACACATTACCGACTATCATTTGGAATCGCTTTCGTTGTCCAGAGTGCAGAATGTCACAGTTACTTCAGTCAACCTCAAAAGAAAACAAAGAGTTCTTGATTTTAATTTGGGACCTCCATCCCGATGCCTCAGTTACCATCAGTGAAATGGTGAAGTCATGCGGCTATCAAACTGCCACAGTGAAAGACGTCAAAAATAATATATGGCGTCAAATAAATTTTGATGTCGTACTGCTAGATATTGGGCACGCACGCCCGATAGATCTAGACACAGGTCGAATGATCAAAAGCCTGCAACCTCAAATCAAATTGATAGCAACAAGCGCATATTTAGGGGAATCAACACCTCTGCACGCAGAATTCATAGATCGATTCCTTGCAAAGCCATTCACGCTCAATGCACTTCGCGCGGCACTCGAAAAAGTCACTGGTCTTTCGTGACTTCATCTAACGCCGCACCCTTGCCGCACGACTCATCTACAAGACATGCATATGGATTTTGAAAATATATTTCAGCGTGATTTTGTTGAGATTGACCTGCAACCCAACTTAGTCCGAAACCGCGATGGAAACTGCGGTTAGAAATCGTTGTGCAAAGCGGTTAGGCGTCAGGTAGCCAAGCGAACTGTGCGGCCGTTCGTCGTTGTATTCCTGTCGCC